>NZ_JBIAPU010000038.1:0-122687 GCF_042888465.1 Streptomyces sp. NPDC002888
GAGAGCACGCTCCCCCACTCTCGGCTTCGCTCGAGCGGGAGGGACCCCCACGACGCCGCTCCTTGACGGGCAAACGTTGCCTGCCGGGGCACTAGAGCTGGAGGGACTTGGTCTGGAGGTATTCGGCGAGGCCGTGCGCGCCGAGTTCTCGGCCGACGCCCGACTGCTTGTAGCCGCCGAACGGGGCGAGGGGGTTGAAGCGTCCGCCGTTGATGTCCACCTGGCCGGTGTCCATACGGCGGGCGAAGGCCACCGCCTCGACCTCGTCCCCGGCCCAGACCGCACCGGCCAGCCCGTACACCGTGCCGTTGGCGATCCGCAGGGCGTCCTCCTCGTCCTCATAGCGCAGGATCGACAGGACGGGGCCGAAGATCTCCTCCTGCGCGATGGTCATGTCGGGGGTGACGTCGGCGAAGACCGTGGGGCTGATGAAGTAGCCCTGCTCGCGCGGAGATTCCGTGCCGCCCGCGACCAGACGGGCGCCCTCGGAGAGGCCCTTGTCGATGTAACTCAGCACCCGGGCCCGCTGCTTGGCGTTGACGACGGGGCCGATGCGCTCGCCGTACTTGGCGGCCGCGGCGGCGGCGATCCCGACCGCCTCCTCGTACTGGGAGGTGTGCACCAGCATGCGGGTCCAGGCGCTGCACGTCTGGCCCGAGTTGGACATGACGTTGGCGACGCCGACGTTGACCGCCTTCGCGAGGTCGGCGCTCGGCAGGATGACGTTGGCGGACTTGCCGCCCAGCTCCAGGGCCACCTTCTTGACGGCCGCGCCCGCGGTGGCGCCGATCTGCCGGCCGACGGCGGTGGAGCCGGTGAAGGAGACCAGGTCGACGCCGGGGTGTTCGGCGAGGGCCTGCCCGGCGATCGGACCGAGGCCGGTGACCAGGTTGAACACACCCGCCGGGACGCCCGCCTCGTGGACCGCCTCGGCGAAGAGCTGGGCGACGAGCGGGGTGTCCTCGGCCGGCTTCACCACGATCGTGCAGCCCGCGGCGAGCGCCGGGGCGACCTTCGCGACGATCTGGTGGAGCGGGTAGTTCCAGGGCGTGATCGCGCCGACCACGCCGATCGGCTCGTGCAGGACGGTCGAGTTGCCGACCTTCTCCTCGAACTCGTACGTCGCCGCCAGTTCGGCGTACGAGCCGGCGACCGCGATCGGCACACCCGCGTGCACCGCCTGCGCGAAGGGCAGCGGTGAGCCGAGTTCGGCGGCGACGGTCTCGGAGATCTCGTCCTTGCGGGCCACGAGGACGTCCCGCAGAGCGGCGAGGCGCGCGGCCCGCTCGGCGGGCGGGGTGGCGGCCCACGCCGGGAGGGCGGCACGGGCGGCCCGTACGGCGGTGTCGACGTCCATGGCGGTGCCGGCGGGGACCCGGCCGATCACCTGCTCGTCGACCGGGTTCACGACCTCGATGACCTCAGGGTCGGCGGCGGGGCGCCAGGCGCCGTCGATGTACATGCCGTCGTGTGCCTTCATCGTGTTCCTTCCGGCGTGGCTGCGTCGTCCGGCACACAAACTAGCGATGTTAGTTTTCCGGCGCCAGACGCTTCCCGCCAAGCTCACCCGGTCGTGGCAGGCGTCACTCCCCCAGGTCCGGCAGGTGCGCCGGGGCCGGGCAGATGCGTTCGCCGCGCTGGTCGAAGACGAAGAGGTGGGCGAGGTCGACGAGGAGGGGGACCTGCATGCCCTGGCGGAGCTCGATGTCGGGGTTGGTGCGCACGACGAGGTCGCCGGGCAGGCGCGCCTCGGAGGTCGCGGGTCGACGGTCGCCGTCGGCGGGTTCGTCCAGGACCGCCACCGGACCCCCGCGCAGCGCGCCCGCCCGCTCCCGAAGACGGTCGAGGACCGTTCCCGCACGGCGCGTCCGCACGCGCCGGGCCGCCCGGGCCCCCGGCCGCGGGGCCTCCAACTCGGGTACGACGGCGGGCCGGGAGCCGGTGTTGAAGTGCACGATGACCTCGTGGCCCTGGAACTCCAGGTGCTCCACCAGACCGGTGATCACCACCTCGCCGGGTCGAGCGGCGGCGGGCTTGGCGATGCGTACGGCCTCCGAACGCAGGCCGACGATGACCTCGCGGCCCTGCTGGACGCGGAGCAACTGGTGGTCCAGGGAGAGGGGTTCGGGCAGGCGCAGGGCCTGCTTGCCGAGGCTGATGGTCATCGCTCCGTCCAGCGGGGCCCTGACCACACCGCGGATCAGGTTGATGCGCGGGGTGCCGATGAAGGCGGCGACGAAGACGTTGCGCGGCAGCGCGTAGACGGCTCGCGGGGTGTCGACCTGCTGGAGGACACCGCCGCGCATGACGGCGACCCGGTCGCCGAGCGACATGGCCTCGGCCTGGTCGTGGGTGACGTACACCGTGGTGACGCCCAGCTCCCGGGTGAGGCGGGAGATCTCGGCGCGCAGGTGGCTGCGGAGCTTGGCGTCGAGGTTGGACAGCGGCTCGTCCATCAGGAAGACGGAGGGGTGGCGGGCGATGGCCCGGCCCATGGCGACGCGCTGGCGTTCGCCGCCGGAGAGCTGGGCGGGGAAGCGGTCGAGGAGGTCCTCGATGCCCAGCATGCGGGCGGTGGTGTCCACGCGCGGGCTCGGGTCCTCGCCCGGGGCCTCGATGCGCAGGGGGAAGCCGATGTTGTCGCGGCTCGTCATGTTCGGATAGAGGGCGAAGTTCTGGAAGACCATCGCGATGTCGCGGCCGGACGGCGGCAGATGGTTGGCGTACTCGCCGTCGAGCAGCAGCTCGCCCTCGTCGATCTCCTCCAGGCCGGCGATCATCCTGAGCACGGTGGACTTTCCGCAGCCGGAGGGCCCGAGGAGGACCAGGAACTCCCCGGGGGTGATGTCCACCGACAGCCGTTCCACCACGCGGACGCCCCGCGTGTAGGACTTGCTCACGTCGTGCAGAGAGATGGCGCGTGTCATGGCAGTGCCCCCGGGGGCTCACTCGGCGCTGGCGTTCCGCGGTTCGGAAGTCCCGTGCGGGTCGTACGGGGCTCGTGGGTCACGGAAGCTAACGGACGGTGTGCGGCCGGGGGAAGGGACCGGGCGGGACAGGGCGCTCCGGTCCACCTGGTGAGAAAGCGGACGGTCGGATTCAGTGGGCGCGGGAGCGTTTGTCCGGTTCGCGGATCTCCTTCAGGTGGGCGAAGACGACGACGTTGCCGGAGTAGCCGGTTCTGCGGTGGTAGTCACCGCCGCACGTGATGAGCCGTAGCTCGGGACGGCCGCGGGGGCCGTACACCTCCTTGTTGGGAAAGTGCGCCTTCTCGAACGTCCTGACGGCGTCGACGGTGTAGACGGCGGTACGGCCGTCCGCGCGCAGCACCTCCACGAGGACGCCCCGCTTCAACTCGGAGAGCCCAGCGAAGACGGCGGGCCCGCTGTCCGTGTCCAGATGCCCGACCGCCACAGCGGTCCCCCGCTCCCCCGGCGTCGGCCCGTCCGCGTTCCACCCCACGAGGTTCGCCCTGTCGTCGGGGGGCGCGGGCAGCCGCCGCTGCCGGTCGAGCCGGAGGTCCATGATCGGGGCCTTGAGACTCAGATACCGGATGAGGAGTGTGGTCGCCCGGGAACGCGGCAGGGGGCGGGGCCGTGGCTTGGCGGGCGGACGGCGAGGGGTGGCGGGAGGCGCGGGGCGACGGGACTGAGCGGTGTGGTTGTCGGGGCTGGCGGGGTGACGGGGTTGTGCGCCGGGAGCGGCGGGGCGGGGCCGCTGCGCGCCGGGCCCGGCAGGCCGAGGCGCGGGCCGCTGAGGCTGCGCCCTGCCCACGCCCGCACCGGGCTGGTGCGGGCGCGCCACGCCGGGCCTTTCGCCGGGCCCTGGGCGCTGCGGACGCGCACCGTCGGGGGCCGGACGGGCTCCGGGCCCCCGCGGCCGGGCCCCATCGGCACCAGTTCCGATCCGCTGCGGCCGCGCCGCGCCAGGACCCGCACCCGGCCCGGGCCGCCGCCCCTCAGCCCTGCCCGCGCCCGCAGCAGCTCCGGGCCGCTGAGGCCCAGCCACGCCAGGACCCGCACCGGGCCCCGGCCGCCGCCCCTCAGCCCTGCCCGCGCCGACAGCAGCTCCCGGCCGCAGCGACCGCGCGCCATCGGAACCCGGACGAGCTCCGGGCCCCTGCGACCCAGCCACGCCAGGACCCGCACCGGGCCCGGGCCGACGCGCCTCAGCCCTGCCCGCGCCGACAGCAGCTCCGGGCCGCTGCGGCTGAGCTCTGCCCGCGTCGGCGCGGGTGCCCGGTCGGCCCGGCTGCCCGCTTCCCGGCTGCTGCGGCAGCGCATCTCTCGCATCGGCACGGGCCCCGGGCCCGCCGGGCCGTGCCCGGCCGGGGTCGGTGGGGGCCCCCGGCCGACCCGGGTGCCCGGGGCGACCCGGCGGCACGCCGCCGCCGGCGGCGGCCCGGGCGCCGGGCGGCTCACTCCTCGCCTGATCCACGCTCACGCCAGGGCCGGGCCGACCCGGCTGTACGCCTCCCTTGCCGACCCTGGCGCCGGGCGGCTCACGCCCTGCGGCGGCCGCAGGCCCATCTGGTCGCGCCTCGCCCGCGCCGGCGCGGGCGCCTGACCCACCTGGCCGGGCTCGGCCCGCGCCCGCAGGGGCACCAGGCCCACCCGGACGTACGCCTCCGCCCGCGTTCGTCGCGGTTCCGGGCCCACCCGGACGTACGCCCCCGCCCGGCCGGGCTCCGCCCGCGTCCGTCGGGGTGCCGGGCCCACCCCGCCGTACGTCGCCCGCACCGGCGGACCGCTGCCCGGACCGTCCCGGCTCCACGGTGCCCGGCCTCCCGGTCGGCGCCCCCGCATCGGCCCCGGTCGGCCTCGTCTGCGCTCCGTTCTCGCCGCCGACGGCCCACGCGTCCCGCTCCGCCACCGCTCCCCGCGCGTCGACCCGAGCCCCCGAGGAGCCCGGCGGACCGGCGGTGGCCGGGCCCGGTGGCTCCTCGTCCTGGGCGCACCAGACGCCGCCCGCCACCAGGGAGGCGGCCAGTACGGCCGTTCTCGCGAGGCGGTAGGCGCGCGTCCGGTACCAGGGCCTGCGGGTTCGCCTACGCGGCGCCATGGGGACGGCGCCGGCGCCGGAACCAGACCGTTCCGCCGACCGCGGTCAGCCCCACCGCGGCCGCACCGGCGACCGGCGTGAAGGCGTCGGCGCGGGCGAGGCCGCCGCCGCCCGCGGGCGGACCGCCGTTGGGCACGCCGATCGAGTCGGGGCACGCCGACGTGAACGCCTTCTCCTTGGGCGCACCCGTGCCGCCGACGACCGTCCACTCGAGCCGGTACTGCCCCGCGGGCAGCATCATGTTCTCGGTCACCCCTTCGCCGTTGGCGAGCGTGATGACGCCCGAGAGCGTAGCCCCCGTACCCGCCTGTGCGGACTGCGGCTCGATGGTCCAGTTGACGCCCTGGGCGATGTCGAAGTTGAACGCGTCGAGGTAGAACCTGCAGACCTTGGGCTGGTTGGCCCGGGCCTCCACGGCGGTGCCCGCCATGTGGATCTTGATGTCTCCGTTGTCCCCGGGGGCGGCCACGGCGGCCGGGGCTCCGAGGAGCAGGGCTCCGCCGACGGTGAGAGCCGTGAGTGCGGCGGCTCTGCGCGGACGGGACGAGGTCGGCATACGAGACCCTCCGAATCAGGTGATTTTCATACAAATCCGACTGCACCTGATTCGATGTCACATTCCGCCCCGGGAGTGTGGGAGGAGCGCCCCGCAGTCCCTCAGATATCGCTCTTCCGGCGCAACGGCGGCCGGGACCGCCGCCCCCGCCCCGCCCCCACGGAGCCGTCCTCGGCTTCCGCGGGCTTCTCCGGCGACCGCAACGCGATCCCCGACGACAGCAGCAGCAGCGCCCCGAGCATCACGAACGGCGCCGCCACCCCCGCGACTCCGGCGACCAGCCCCGCCGCGGCCGGCGCGGCGACCTGGCCGAGCCGGTTGCCGGTCAGCCGCAGGGCGAGGGCCGTGGAACGGGCCCCGTCGGGAGCGGCCTGGACGACCGTCGTCATGGACAGCGGCTGGCCGACGCCGAGACAGAAGCCGAGGACGGCGAGCATCAGCCCGAGCCCCCACACCGGCACCGGCACCGCGATCCCCGCGCACAGCAGCGCCGCCAGCAGACAGGTCGCGGTCAGCAGCCACGCCCGCCCGAGCATCCGCAGCAGAGGCGTGAGCACCAGTCGGCAGGCGATGGTGGCCGCCGCCCGCAGGCTGAGCAGGACGCCGATCACGGACGGCGCGATACCACGGTGTTCGCCGACCACCGGCAGGTAGGCGGTGAGGATGTCGGTCGCCGACAGCACGGCGAGGCTGATGAAGATGCCGGCGGGCACACCCCGGGCCCGCAGGATGCGCCGCACCGGGACCCGCTCGCCGCGCCCCGTACGGGACTTGGCCGCCGTAGGGCTCTCTATCCGCCACAACGACGTGAACGCGACCGCCGCCCCCGCACCCGCGACGACGAGAGCCAGCGCGCTGGTGCCCGCCCGGTCGGGGCCGCCGATCACCGCGCCGGCCGCGATCGGGCCGACCAGTTGGCCGAGGGAGGCGCCGATGGTGAAGTGGCCGAAGTTGCGGTCCTGTTCGTCCGGGGCGGACTGGCGGGCCACGAGCGACTGGGCGCCGATCACGAAGCAGAGGTGCCCGAGGCCCATCACACCGCTCCACAGGGCCATCGCCCACAGGGAGCCCGCGAGGCCGCTGAGCGCGCAGCCGCCGGATATCAGCACCACGCCGACGGGCAGCAGGGGCGCGCAGCGGCCGTGGTCGGTACGGCGGCCCAGCGGGACGGCCGCGAAGAGGGGCAGCAGCGCGTACACGCCCGCGATGACACCGATCGCCCGCTCGTCCGCGCCCAGCGCGAGGGCCCGGTAGGAGACGGCGGGCCGGGCCATCGACACCGCCCCCTGCGCGAAGCCGAAGGCGATGACGAGGCGAAGCAGCCAGCCGCGGTTCCCACCGGGCCTCACGATGACGTCCTCCAAGACGGTGTCGTATTCAGATGATCCCGAGGGTCAGATCGTCTCGAGGATCAGATCGTCCCGAGGATCAGATGATCCCGAAGAGCATGCCCGACGCGAGGATCACCAGGCAGGTGAGCGCCGCCCACTTGACCACGAACCGGGTGTGGTCGCCGAACTCGACCTTGGCCATGCCGACGAGGACGTACACGGCGGGGACGAGCGGGCTCGACATGTGCAGCGGCTGTCCGACCAGCGAGGCGCGGGCGATCTCCAGCGAGCTCACGCCGTGCGCCTGACCGGCCTCGGCGAGGACCGGCAGGATGCCGAAGTAGAAGCCGTCGTTGGACATGAAGTAGGTGAGCGGCAGGCTCAGCAGGCCGGTCACGAACGCCATGTGCGGGCCCATGGAGTTGGGGATGACGTCGACCAGCCACTTGGCCATGTGGTCGACCATGCCGGTGCCCTGGAGGACGCCGGTGAAGACCGCGGCGGCGAAGACCATGCCGGAGACGTTGAGGACGTTGTCGGCGTGGGCCGCGAGACGGGCCTTCTGGTCCGGGATGCGCGGGAAGTTGACGGTCAGCGCGAGCGCAGCACCGATCAGGAAGAGCACCGGGATCGGCAGGTACTCCATGATCATCGCGGTGAGCAGGGCCACCGTGAGCAGCGCGTTGAACCAGTACAGCTTGGGGCGCAGCGTGGCACGGTTCGGGTCGAGGCCCTGCATGTCGTCGTCGGACTCGTCGTCACCGAGGGCGACGGCGCCGGCGCCGGTACCGCCGGTGCGGGCGGCACTCTTGTCGGAGCCGGAGGTGCCGGAGCCGCCGGCGCCCACGAGCACCGTCTCGGTCTCCTTCTCCTCGACCTCCTCCTTGGCGTGGCCCTCGACCAGCGCCTCGTCCAGCGTCAGCACGCCGAGCCGCTTGCGCTCGCGGCGGCCGAGGACGTACGAGAGGGCGATCACGAAGACCAGGCCGACGGCGAGGGCCGGGATCATCGGGACGAAGATGTCGCTGGCGTCGAGCTTCAGCGCGGTGGCGGCTCGGGCGGTCGGACCGCCCCACGGCAGGGTGTTCATCACGCCGTTGGCCATGGCGGCGACACCGGTCATCACGACCAGGCTCATCTTCAGGCGCTTGTACAGCGGGTACATCGCCGAGACCGTGATCATGAAAGTGGTCGAGCCGTCACCGTCGAGCGACACGATCGACGCGAGCAGGGCCGTGCCGACGACGATGCGCAGCGGGTCGGCCTTGCAGAACTTGAGGATGGCCCGAACGATCGGATCGAAGAGGCCGACGTCGATCATCACACCGAAGTAGACGATCGCGAACATGAGCATCGCCGCGGTGGGGGCGAGGCTGGTGACGCCGTCGATGACGTAGTCACCGAGCTTGGCGCCCTTGCCGACGAACACGCAGAACAGCGCGGGGATCAGCACGAGCGCCGCGATCGGCGACATCTTCTTCAGCATGATCAGGACCAGGAAGGTCGCGATCATGGCGAAGCCGAGGATGGTCAACATGAGTGGATACCTAACGTTCGCCCTTGAACTCCCACCAGGGCCGGCGGTTCGATGACGTTAGGTCCGTTCGTTTGGCGTTAACAAGACGTTGACGTGCGAGCAATAAGCGCAAAACTGCTGGTCACGGCTTTGCTCAGGTCAGCGGCATGACCATTTCGGCCACGGGACGCATATTTTTCACGTCACCGGGGCCAGTTCGACGGGTACGCCGTTGAGGACCGCGTTGCCCGACAGCGGGTCGAGGAGGCTGCCGTCGAGGAGCTGGTTGACGTTGACGCCGGGGTCGGTGGCCGCGTGGCTCATCCGGGTGCCGGGCCGGTCGTGACCCCAGCCGTGCGGCAGGCTGACCACGCCCGGGCGCACGCGGTCGGTGACCTCGGCCTTGACGATCACCTCTCCCCCGGCTCCCTTCACGCGCACCGGCGCCGCGGTGCGCACGCCGAGCCGTTCGGCGTCCTCGGGGTGGATGTGCAGGGTGCAGCGGTTGCTGCCGCCGGTGAGGGCGGGGACGTTGTGCATCCAGCTGTTGTTGGAGCGCAGGTGCCGGCGGCCGACGAGGACGAGTTCGGCGGGGCGCTGCGCCAACGCCTCGCGCAGTCGCGGCAGGTCGTCCGCGATCGGCCGCGGCAGCAGTTCGACCTTGCCGCTCGGGGTCTTGAGCGGCTGCGGCAGGCGGGGCCGCAGGGGCCCGAGGTCGATGCCGTGCGGATGGGCCAGCAGCTTCTCCAGGCTCAGCCCGTCCGGTCGTACGCCGAAGCCGTCGCCGTAGGGGCCGAGGCGCAGCATCATGTCGAGCCGCCGCTCGGGGCCGTTGTCGCCCGTGAGGAGGGAGGCCAGCTCGCGGGGATCGCGGCCGTGCACGGGTGAGTGGGGTTCCTTGACGGCCTTGCCGAGGGTCTGGTCGACGACGAGTGTGTCGACGGCGGACGGGTCCGCGCCGAGCATGCCCGTCGCCGCGAGGATCAGCCGGGCGAAGATCTCGGTCTCGGCCATCCGGCCGGGCTCCAGCGGGAGGGCGGGAGGGGTGTAGCGGACCTGGTTGCGCACGGCGAGGGTGTTGAAGGCGAAGTCGTGGTGGGGGCTCTGCGAGGGCGGGGGCGGGGGCAGGACGACGTCCGCGTGGCGCGAGGTCTCGTTGAGGTACGGGTCGACGCTGACCATGAAGTCCAGGGAGTCCAGCGCCTTGTCGAGGCGGTCGCCGTCGGGGGCGGAGAGCACCGGGTTGGCGGCGACCGCGATCAGCGCCCGGATCGGCTCGCCCTCCTCGGTGGCGGTGTCGATCTCCTCGGCGAGTACGGAGAGCGGCAACTCGCCCTTCGCCTCGGGGTGCCGGCCCACCCGGGAGTGCCAGCGCCCGAGCGCGAAGCCGCGGCCGGGTCCCGCGGGGCGGGGCGTCCTGTCGGTCGCGGCCAGTGGGAAGAGGGCGCCGCCGGGCCGGTCGAGGTTGCCGGTGAGGACGTTGAGGACGTCGACGAACCAGCTGGCGAGGGTACCGTGCGGGACCGTGCAGCTGCCGATGCGGCCGTATACGGCGGCGGTGGGTGCGGCGGCCAGTTCGCGGGCCAGGGCACGTGTCACAGGGGCCTCGACGTCACAGGCCTCGGCGACGGCTTCGGGCGTGAACTCCCGGACGGCGGCGCGGACTTCCTCGACGCCCTGGACGTTCGGGCCCAGATCACCGAGGTCGACCAGGCCTTCCTCGAACAGCACGTACGTCATCGCCGCGAGCAGCAGCGCGTCGGTGCCCGGCCGGATCGCGACGTGCCGGTCGGCGAGCTGAGCGGTGCGAGTGCGGCGCGGGTCGATGACGGTGAGGGTGCCGCCGCGGGCCTTGAGCGCCTTGAGCCTGCCGGGGAAGTCGGGCGCGGTGCACAGACTCCCGTTGGACTCCAGGGGGTTGGCGCCGATGAGGAGCAGGTGGTCGGTGTGGTCCAGGTCCGGTACGGGGATGGCGTTGGCATCGCCGAACAGCAGCCCGCTGGAGACGTGCTTGGGCATCTGGTCGAGCGTGGACGCGGTGAAGATGCTGCGGGTGCCGAGGCCGGCGAGGAGCACCGCCGGGTAGAGGCCGCCGGCCACGGTGTGCACGTTGGGGTTGCCGAGGACGACCCCGACGGAGTGCGGCCCGTACTGCTCGACGACCGGCCGGACGCCCGCCGCGACCGCGTCGAACGCCTCCTGCCAGCTCGCCTCCCGCAGCTCGCCGTCCCTGCGCACGAGCGGCGCCCGCAGCCGGTCGGGGTCGCTGTCGACGGCCCCGAAGGCGGCGCCCTTGGGGCAGATGAAGCCCTTGCTGAACACGTCGTCCCGGTCGCCGCGGGCGCCGGTGACCTTCGTCCCCTCGACAGTGAGCGTCAGCCCGCAGGTGGCCTCGCACAGTGGACAGATACGGAGAGCGGTGCGGGACACGGGTCCTCCCGGAGGGTGGCGGCGACGATGACGCACGGGCTGGGGCCGAGCATACCGACCGGTATGGACGGTGGGGAGGTCTCGCCCGAACCGAAACCGATGCCGCCGATGCCGCCGGGGCGGCCCGCGGGGTCCCTCAGTCCAGCACCCGCGCCAGATACGCCCGCAACAACTCCCGCGTCTCCCCGATGATCTTCTCGTCGCCCTCCGGGTCCACCCGGAAGGACAGGTGCACGAGGGTGTCCGCGGTTTCGACGGCGACGAGGAAGGTGCGCCGCACGTCCTCGTCGGGCTCGCGGCCGAGGTAGCCGGAGAGGAGATCGGTGAGTCGGTCGGCGACCCGGTGGTTGGGTTCGCCGTCCCGGGCGCCCACCGGGATCTGGTTGCCGAAGTCGACGAGGGAGAAGCCGGGCGCGGTGCGCTTCATCGCCAGGTACTCGTCGAGCACGGCGTCCATGGCGGCCCGCCAGCCTCCCCCGCCGCCGTCCCCCTTCAGGCGCTCGGCGACACGCTCGGTGTAGCGCTCCAGGTTGCGCTGGGCGAGCGCGTCGGCCATCGCGCGCTTGTTGCCGAAGAAGCGGTACACCGAGCCGATGGGGACACCGGCACGCAGCGCCACGGCACGCGTGCTCAGGGCGTCGTAGCCGACCTCGTCGAGGAGGTCGGCGCAGGCGTCGAGGATCCTGGTCAGACGTTCTGCGCTGCGCCGCTGCACGGGCGCACGGCGTAGCGATGTCGCGTGGGGCACGGGCTTCATGATGCCTCTCCGCCGCGGTCCGGTGAACCTCGCCCCCCAGTACGCGGCGAAGCGCTCCCGGCACTCACCGTGGGCGCGGGTTCGGGAGCCGACGCGGTGATGTCCGCCGTGCACTCGACCGGCTTGCCGTCGACGGCCCAGACCGTGTCGTCGTCGGCGTACAGGCGCGCGGTGACATGGTGGGTGCCGTGCGGGAGGTAGCCGGCCGCGAGGCGGTGGTCCGGGCCGCGCAGGGCGGCGACGGCGCGGCCGTCCACGAAGAGGCGGGCGACCCCCCGGCCGGCCACGGCCCGCGCCGCCGTACCGTCCGGTGAGAACCGGAAGCCGGTGACGGTCAACCGGACGTCCCAGCTGCCGTCGCTGTCGGGCGCGACCTCCATGGCGACCCGGGGTGCGCCCTCCTCGTCCACCTCCCGCAGGCGGTGCCCCTCCTGGTCGGTGTCACCGATGAGCTCACCCACGGGCGCGGACGACTCCCCGCCCCCACCCTGCCCGTACGCATCGCCCGAAGCGCAGCCCGCGGATCCGGTCAACAGCAGGACACAGACCGCCAGTGCGGCGACGAACCCCCTCTTCCACGACATGCCGGGGAGCGTAGAACAAACATCCGACAGTGCGGATCCCCCTGTGGTCGGGTTCTCAACCGCGCCCCCTCGTCCTCCGTGAGGAGGTCGCACGGGCCTCTTGCGCCGGAGAAACCGCAATCCTACGGTGATACATAGGAATCAGAACACAGGGAGCGATCATGGGCAGCGGGGACGCACGCAAGACCGCCGAGGGGCTGACCTACCTCTCCGGTTTCGGCAACGAGCACAGCTCCGAGGCCGTCCCGGGCGCCCTCCCCGAGGGCCGCAACGCACCCCAGCGCGCGCCCCTCGGCCTGTACGCGGAACAGCTCAGCGGCACGGCGTTCACCGAGCCCAGGGCCCACAACCGCCGCTCGTGGATGTACCGGATCCGCCCGTCGGCCGCCCACCCGGCGTTCACGCACACGCACAACGGCTGGATCCGCACCGCTCCCTTCACGGAGTCGGTCCCGGACCCGAACCGGCTGCGCTGGAACCCCCTGCCCGAGCCACCGGCCGGTACGGACTTCCTCGCCGGCCTGTGGACCCTCGGCGGCAACGGCGACGTCACCCAGCGCGCCGGCATGGCCGTGCACGTCTACCACGCCGACTCCTCGATGGACCGCGTCTTCAGCGACGCCGACGGCGAACTGCTGATCGTCCCCGAGCGCGGCGGTCTCCTGCTGCGCACGGAGTTCGGCCTGCTGCACGCCGAGCCGGGCGAGGTGGCCCTCGTCCCGCGCGGAGTCCGCTTCCGCGTCGAACTGCTCGACCCGGTGGCCCGCGGCTACGTCTGCGAGAACTACGGCGCCCCCTTCCGTCTCCCCGACCTCGGCCCGATCGGCGCCAACGGCCTCGCCAACCCCCGCGACTTCCGCGCGCCGGTCGCCGCGTACGAGGACGTCGAGGGCCCGGTGGAGGTGGTGAACAAGTTCTGCGGCAACCTCTGGACGGCCCATTACGACCACTCCCCGCTCGACGTCGTCGCCTGGCACGGCAACCACGTGCCGTACGTCTACGACCTGCGCCGCTTCAACGTGATCGGGACGATCTCCTACGACCACCCCGACCCGTCGATCTTCACGGTGCTGACGTCGCCCTCGGACACCCCCGGTCTGGCCGGCGTCGACTTCGTGGTCTTCGCGCCACGCTGGCTGGTGGGCGAGGACACCTTCCGGCCGCCGTACTTCCACCGGAACGTGATGAGCGAGTACATGGGCCTGATCGAGGGCGCCTACGACGCGAAGACGGCCGGAAAAGGGGGTTTCGTGCCGGGCGGCGGCTCGCTGCACAACATGATGTCGGCGCACGGACCGGACCGGGAGACCTTCGACCGGGCGAGCGCCGCCGAGCTGAGGCCCCAGAAGGTCGACGACGGCCTCGCGTTCATGTTCGAGACCCGCTGGCCGATCACGCTCACCTCGCACGCGGCCCGCGCGAACCACCTGCAACAGCACTACGACGACGTATGGCAGGGCCTTCAGCGCCATTTCCGCCCCTTGCCCTGAGGACCCCCTGCCGGTACGGATGACCCCCGTGACCTCCTTCGCCCCCGACTCGATCGTCCTCAACCGCAAGCTGCCGCTCTGGTACCAGGTGTCGCAGTCGCTGCGTGCCTCGATACTCGGCCGCTCACCCCGGGACCCGCTGCGCCTGCCGACGGAGGAGCAGTTGGCGGGCCACTACGGGGTGAGCGTGCTGACCATGCGGCAGGCGCTGAAGGAGCTGGAGGACGAGGGGCTGATCTCCCGCCACCGCAGGCGCGGCACGTTCATCGAGCCGGGCGTGCGACGCGGCGCCCCGGTACGGCTCCTCGGCTCGGTGGACGCGATCGTCGCCCAGCAGTCCGGCATGACGACGCGGCTCCTCGACCACGGCAGGGCCCCCGTCCCGACCGAGCTCGCCGAGTACTTCCCGGACCTCGCCGAGGTGGCGACGTACCACCGCCTGCGCAGCGACGAGAAGACCGGCGAGCCGACCAACCACGCCCGCAACTACGTCCGCCCCGAACTCGCCGCCCGCGTCGACCCGGACGACCTGGCCCGCTGGCCGATGACCAAGGTGCTGCGGGACGTCGTCGGGGCGGACATCAGCCGCATCACGGACACGGTCGAGGCCCGTCTCGCCGACCCGGAGACCGCCCAGCTGCTCCAGGTCCCGCTGCTGAGCCCGATCCTGCACTACACGGGCGTGACCTACGACGCCGACGGGCGCCCGCTGGACGTGGCCGTCATCCACTACCGGGGCGACCGTTTCTCCTTCACGGTCACGCTCGACGCCACGTGACCCGCCACGGGCGGCCCGTCGTACGATGCCCAGCGTGACGCACGACGACGCTCCGCCGCTGGCGGACCTCATGCCGTGGTCCGTCGCACCGCCGCGGCTCGGCCGGGGCTGGCCGACGGACGCCGACCCGGCCTCGCTCAAGGCCCGCTGGGACGCCCTGCTGAAGGCGGAGGGCCCCGACCGCGAGGCCCTGTTCGAGCCGACGCGCGCACGCACCCTGCACTCGGCGGTGGGGCAACTGCCGGGCCGGTCCGGCGCCGGCACGGAGAAACTGGCCCGCGCCTTCGGCCCCTGCCCGGATCCGGTACGGGTCCTGACCGCCCCGTTCGACGAGCAGTGGCTCATCCCCGACCACCGCCTGATCGACGCGGCCCGCCCCGAGCTCTGGCGGGTGGCGGACGAGCACCAGGTCTTTGTACTGGAGACCCCGGGGTCCCCCCTCCTGGCGACCTCCCTCATCCCTCTCCTGCGCCCCGGCCGCGTCCGACCGCTGTACCGCCGCCCCGGCGCCGAGGAACCCAACCTGGCCCCGGGCCTGCTGGACCACCTGGGCCACTCCCCCGATCCGGTGGACTTCCTGGCCTGGACCCTGACCGCCGCCCGCCCCGACCTCACCGTCCCCCTCACCCGGGACCCCGGCCTCTGGTCGCGGGGCGTCGAGACGGGCCGCCGCATCCTCTGGCTGCTGCGCCGCAACGGCGACCGCCCCAAACTCCCCGGCGGCCGCCGCCCCTACGTCCGCGCCCCTCTCCCCGCCCTCCCCCGCACCCTCCACTACGACCCCGACGAGGAAACCCTCCACCTCGACGAGGGCCGCATCTCCCCGGTCCCACCGCAGGCCTGGGACTTCGAGGCGGCCGGCAACAGGGTCCTGGAGCAGTGGTTCGCGACCAGAACGGCCGAGGTGGCACCCGGCACACTCCAGTCGATCCGCCCGACGACTTGGCCCCAGGCATGGACATCGGAACTCCTGGAACTGATCACGGTCGTGGCCCTCCTGGCAGAGCTGCGCCCTCAGCAGGAGGAGGAGTTGGAGCTGCGAGACCCCATCACGTCAGCAGAGCTGCGCGAGGCGGGCGTGCTCCCGCCCCCGGAGTCGACCCGCCACCCCGCAACCGTCCTGGACCACCACGAGGAGGGCCCGGAGGGACAGTTCGCGTTGATCTAGGACCTGTCCGGCCGGACAGGTCCTAGCCGCGCGGCTGGAAGCCGTCGAGCACCCGCTGGAGCATCCGCGCGAAGACCGCCTCCAGATCGATGGGCCCGGCATCCTCCATGAAGGCGGCGGCCAGCCGGGGATAGGTCCCCGAGGCGATCTGGGAGCCCAGGTAGGCGATCCGCACCGCCTGCTCCTGCTCGTCCGACCACGGCAGTGACCGCGTGCGCTCGGCGGTGGACAGTTCGTTCGAGACGTAGACCGTCACGCACCCGTTGAGCATCGCGAGCAGCTCCATCTTCGTGCCGAAGGGCGCGTCGAACGGGTCGAGGCAGGCCATGCAGTGCTCGAGATAGCGCATGGCGTTCGGACTGAAGCCGTAGACCGGGGACATCAGCCGGGGCACCCAGGTGTGGCGGTGCATCAGGGCCCGCGTCTGGTGGGCGACGCGGACCATGTCCGCCCGCCAGTCCCCACTCGGCTCCCACCTCTCATGCTCCCCGCTGACCGCGTCCACCATCAGCTCGTGCAGGTCCTCCTTGCGGGGGACGTAGTTGTAGAGGGACATCGTCCCGCACCCCAACTCCGCCGCGACGTGCCGCATCGACACCGCGTCCAGCCCCTGCGCGTCGGCGATCCGCACCGCCGCCGCCGCGATGTCAGCCCGCGTGTACGCGGGCTTCGGCCCCCGGCCCGTCCGCTCGGGACGGGCCCAGATCACTTCGGGTACGGCCGCTCGGCCAGCCATCGATCATCACCTCGGCCACCATCCTAGTTACGTACAGCGTACGTAGTGCGCTATGGTCGACCCATGACTTCTACGTACGCTGTACTTAGTGAAGGTCTGGAAAAGCGTTTCGGCGAGGTGCACGCCCTCCAGGGCCTCGACCTCGCCGTCCCGCAGGGCACCGTCTGCGGCCTGCTCGGCCCGAACGGAGCGGGCAAGACGACAGCGGTACGCCTGCTGACGACGCTGCTGCGGCCCGACGCGGGGTCGGCCCGGGTCGCCGGGCACGACCTCGTCCGGGAGGCGGCCGCCGTCCGCGGGGCCATCAGCGTGACCGGGCAGTACGCGTCGGTCGACGGTGACCTCACCGGCCGCCAGAACCTGCGCCTGTTCGCCCGCCTGCACCGGATGCGTGACCCCGGCGAAAGGACCGCGGAGCTGCTGGACCGCTTCGGGCTCACCGAGGCAGCCGACCGGCCGGCGTCCACCTACTCGGGCGGCATGCGGCGCCGCCTCGACCTCGCCGCGAGCCTGATCCGCCGCCCCGAGGTGCTCTTCCTCGACGAGCCCACGACCGGCCTCGACCCGGCCAGCCGCACCGGCATCTGGGACGCTGTCCGCGAGCTCAAGCAGGACGGCACGACGGTCGTGCTGACCACCCAGTACCTGGAGGAGGCCGACCAACTCGCCGACGACATCGCCCTGATGGACCAGGGCAGGGTCGCGCACACCGGCTCACCCCGCCAGCTCAAGGCCCTCATCGGCTCCTACGCCGAGGTGGTCGTCGCGGACCCGGACGTCCTCCCGAAGGCGGCCGGCGTCCTGGACCAACTGACCGGCACCGAGCCGACGTTCGACCACGAACGCGCAGCCGTGGGCGCGGTCACCCGGGACTCCACGCTCACCCTCCCCCGCCTGGTGCGCGAACTCGACGCGGCCGGCGTGCCGTTGCTGGACGCGACCTTGCGTCCCCCGACCCTCGACGAGGTGTTCCTGCGCCTCACCACCGACCAGGAGGTCGCCGC
The DNA here is from genome assembly GCF_042888465.1 of Streptomyces sp. NPDC002888. Classification (NCBI taxonomy): domain Bacteria; kingdom Bacillati; phylum Actinomycetota; class Actinomycetes; order Kitasatosporales; family Streptomycetaceae; genus Streptomyces; species Streptomyces sp. NPDC002888. The sequence goes on from NZ_JBIAPU010000038.1 coordinate 17,412, forward strand.
ATGAGCACCCTCGCCTTCGACGGCACGGCGATGCTGGGCCGCCAGCTGCTGCGTGTGCGCAACAACCCGGCGCTGGTGATCCTCACCCAGACCATGCCGATCACCATGCTGCTGTTCTTCGGCTACGTCTTCGGCAGCGCCCTCGCTATGCCGGGCGCCGAGTACCGGGCGTTCCTCGTGCCGGGTCTGCTGGTCGCGACCGCCGCCAACGGGATCATGACCGGCATGTTCCAGGCGGCGCAGGACGTCCACCGCGGGGTGACGGACCGGCTGCGCACCCTGCCGGTGAGCCGGGCGGCCGTGCCGCTCGGGCAGGCGGTCGCCGACCTCGTCGTCACGGCGGCCGGGACGGTGCCGTTCCTGCTGGTCGGGCTGGCGGTGGGCTGGCGTGTCGACGGCTCGGCCCTGGCGGCCACCGGTGCCCTCGCCCTGTTGCTGCTGTTCCGGTTCGCCTGCACCTGGATCGGGATCTTCCTCGGGCTGCTGACCAGGAGCGAGGAGGCGGCCGGCCAGCTGGGCAGCGCGACCTTCATGCTGCCGCTGCTGTCCAACGCCTACATCCCCACCGACAACCTTCCTGGCTGGCTGCGCACGCTCGCCGAGTGGAACCCGCTCAGCGCGCTGTCCACCGCCCTGCGGGACCTCTTCGGCAACGCACCCGTGCCCGACGGGGCCGCCTGGCCGGTCGCGCATCCGGTCGCCGGGTCGCTGGCCTGGTGCGCGGTGCTGCTCGCGGTGTTCGCCCCGCTCGCCGTGCGCCGGTACGCGCGGCCATGACAGAACGGGGCGGCGCGGGTCATGATCCACCCCATGGATCTGCTCCCGCCGCCCCTGGAGGGCATCACCGTCGTCGCCGTCGAACAGGCCGTCGCGGCCCCCTTCGCCACCCGGCAGCTCGCCGATCTCGGAGCCCGGGTCATCAAGGTGGAGCGGATCGACGGCGGCGACTTCGCGCGCGGCTACGACACCGCCGCCCGGGGCCTGGCCTCGCACTTCGTGTGGTGCAACCGGGGCAAGGAGTCCGTCGCGCTCGACCTGAAGGACCCGCGGGGCCTGGACGTCGTACGACGGCTGGTCGCCGAGGCGGACGTGTTCGTGCAGAACCTCGCGCAGGGGGCCGCCGCCCGGCTCGGCCTGGACGCGGCCACCCTGTGCGCGGCGCATCCGCGGCTGGTCGCCGTGGACATCTCGGGGTACGGGGCGACGGGTCCGTACGCGGACAAGCGGGCGTACGACATGCTCGTGCAGTGCGAGGCGGGCCTGGTGTCGGTCACCGGGACGCCCGAACAGCCCGTCAAGGCGGGGATCCCGGCGGCCGACATCGCGGCCGCCATGTACGCCTTCTCGGGGGTGCTGGCGGCGCTGGTGCGGCGGGGGACGACCGGGCGGGGCGGCCCGGTGGAGGTGTCGATGCTGGACGCGCTGGCGGAGTGGATGGGGCATCCGCTGCACCACGCGATGCACGGCGGGACCGCGCCGGCCCGCACGGGCCTGGCGCACGCGGTGATCGCGCCGTACGACGCCTACGCGACCGCGGACGGCGGGCGGGTGCTGCTGTCGGTGCAGAACGACCGGGAGTGGCGGCGGCTGGCGGAACAGGTCGTCGGACGGCCCGAGTTGGGGACGGATCCGGCATACGCGACGAACGCGGCGCGGGTGGCCAACCGGGAGCGTACGGACGCGTATGTGGCCGAGGCGCTGGGCGCGCTGGGCACCGAGGAGGCGCTGGCCCGGCTGGAGAGCGCGGGGCTCGCCTGCGCGCGCCTGCGGGACGTGCACGAGGTGGCGGAGCATCCGCAGCTGGCGGCCCGGGAGCGGTGGCGGGAGGTGGGGACGCCGGTCGGGCCGCTGCGGGCGCTCCTGCCGCCGATCACTCTGCCGGGCGGGGAGGAGGCGCGTATGGGGGACGTGCCCGCGCTCGGGGAACACACCGAGGCATTGCTGCGCGCCGTGGGGATGACGGACGACGAGGTCGCAGCACTGCGCCGGGACGGTGTGGTCGCCTGAGCGCGGACCTCTAGTTCCCGCCGAACAGCGAGCGGCGCAGCCGACGCAGGGGTGCGAAGAGGGAGACGCGGCGGACCCGCGCGCCCCTGTCACTGCGCCGCTGTGTGGTGTCACGAGCGGTGAGCTCACGCATCAGTGAGGTCGCCTCGGCCGTCTCCCGCTGTGGCACGGCGGGACCCGCCAGTACCGAGAGATGGCGGTCGAGGCGCGAACTGGTCGCGCTGCTTCCGCAGGTGATTGCAGGGACCCTCGCCCTGCGCGCTGTTATCTGTTCCATGTCACTCCCCACCCGTACGAGTCCACCCGGCCCGGGCAGGTTAACCCTATCGCCCCGCTCGGGCACTCGTGTATCCCGGTCACAGGATTCACCTTCCCCACAAGGAGGTTGACGATTACTCTCCGAATCCGACAGTTTTCAGGGCGAGTTGGACAATTGGCTGAGTAGTGGGCTGCGCTGATCCCCCGTCGGGCTCGACGGTTACGGCGAGTGATGTCGCGGCGGTGTCGAGACCGGTCGCGACCAGGGGCGTGTCGCCGTCGAACAGCCCGAGGGAGCGTGGTTGCACGTCGGGGCGCATGAGCCACAACTGGTGCACCTGCCCGCTCGGCAGGTCGTCGTATCCGCTCAGGGTCACCACCGCTTCCTTCCCCGACGCGGAGGCGATCACTCCGATATTTCTGCCCTCGGTGTCCTTGCCGGTCGTCGCGCGGGCGTCCGGAGCCGCCAGAACGTGGGCGATCTCACGTGACTGGGTCCGCTCGGCGTCCAACTGGTCCTGGGCGCGGTTGGCCTGGACGGCGAAGAGCGAGGCGACGACGAGGGCCGCGGCGGCCGTGGCGGTGGCGAACGGCACGAACAGGGGGCGGCGCGCGCGGGGCGCACGGGCGCGCCCCGGCGGCGGCTGGGTACCCCACACGTGCGGGGGCAGTTGAGGAGCGTGCTCCCGCACCGGCGCCCGCTCCTGCGGAGTGGCCCGTGCGGCGGCCAGGACCCGGTCGCGCATCGCGGCCGGCGCCGGGGCGGCCGTCGACCAGGCCAGCCGGACGGCGTCCTCGGACAGGGCCCGCACCTCGGCGGCGCAGCGGTCGCAGCCCTTGAGGTGCTTCTCGAAGCGGCGCCGTTCCTCGGGGTCGAGGGCGTCCAGGGCGTAGGGGGCGGCGAACGAGTGCGGGTCGTCGCGGCCGAAGAGGCGGTCGAACAGACTCATGCGGCACCTCCCAGGCATTCGCGCAGCCGCGTGAGCCCGTCGCGCATCCGCGTCTTGACGGTGCCCAGCGGCAGCGAGAGTCGCTCGGCCACTTCACGGTACGTGTAGCCGTCGTAGTAGGCGAGGGTGACGGACTGGCGTTGCAGGGTGGTGAGGCGGTCCAGGCAGCGGCGCACGTACTCGCGCTCCAAGCCGGCCTCGACCTCTTCGGACACCTGGTCGAAGGCGGGGTGGTGGGCGCGCTGGGCCTCACGCTGCTCGCGTTCGCCGGCCGCGCGGGCGCTGCGCACCCGGTCGACGGCGCGGCGGTGGGCGAGGGTGAGGATCCAGGACAGGGCGCTACCGCGGCCGGGGTCGAAGCGGGCGGCGGAGCGCCAGAGTTCGAGCAGCACCTCCTGCGACACCTCCTCCGACTGCGCCGGATCCCTCACGACTCGCCTGACGAGTCCGAACACCGGTCCTGACACCAGTCCGTACAGCTCCTCGAACGCCCGTTGGTCGCCACCTGCCACGAGCACCAGCAGCTCGTCCGCCTCCACGCGGTCCCCCTCTCTGCGGCCGCACCCGCCCCGTCCTCCCGTCACACCAGGCATTCGCAACGAACACACCTCCGGACGGGGTTACGGATCAGCGTGCCCCAAACGCGGGTGGAGGAAAGAAAAAAAGTTTTTCGGCTCGGACCAATCCGATTGGCCTTCCGCTGCGTATCACTGTCCGTCAGGCAAGTTGGCACTGAGGACGGACGGCATGACACCTACTTCCAAGCGCGGCGCGGGACGCCGGAGCGTCGCAACTCTCATCTCCGGTGCGCTGGCCGCCGGAGGCATCGCGGCCGCCGGCGTCTCCGCGCTGGAACCGCAGGCGGCCTCCGCCTCCAGCCACCGCGAGGCACCGCTGATTTCGGGGACCCCGCAGTACGACAACACGGACGTGTACGCGTTCGTGAGCCCGGACAAGCCGGACTCGACGACGATCGTCGCGAACTGGATCCCCTTCGAGGAGCCGGCCGGCGGCCCGAACTTCTTCCCGTTCGCCGAGGACGCCCAGTACGACATCCACATCGACAACAACGGTGACGCCAAGGGCGACCTGCTGTTCCGGTACACGTTCAAGACGCACGTCAAGAACAAGAAGACCTTCCTGTACAACACGGGCGCGGTCGAGAGCCTGGACGACCCCGACCTGAACGTGACGCAGACGTACGACCTCGAGCTGATCAAGTTGAAGAAGGGGTACGAGGTCTCGAAGACGAGGGTCGCCTCCGACGTCCCCGTGGCGCCGTCGAACGTCGGCAAGGCGTCGATGCCGGACTACAAGAAGCTGCGCGACCAGGCGATCTACAAGCTGCACAACGGCACGCAGACCTTCGCCGGGCAGGCCGACGACCCGTTCTTCCTGGACCTGCGCGTCTTCGACCTGCTGTACGGCGGGAACCTGTCCGAGGTCGGCAACGACACGCTCAAGGGCTACAACGTCAACTCGATCGCGCTCCAGGTGCCGACCGAGCTGATCGCCGAGTCGATGCACCAGCCGATCGTGGGCATCTGGTCGACGACGCAGCGCCAGAACGCGCGCGGTGAGTACAAGCAGGTCTCGCGCCTGGGCAGCCCGCTGGTCAACGAGGTCGTCAACCCCATCAAGGACAAGGACAAGTTCAACGCGTCCGAGCCCAAGGACGACGGCCAGTTCCTGAAGAACGTCACCAACCCCGAGCTGCCGAAGCTCATCGAGGCGATCTACAAGATCAAGGCGCCCGCCGAGCCGCGCAACGACCTCGTCGACGTGTTCCTGAAGGGCGTGAAGGGCCTCAACCAGCCTCCGTACGTGACTCCGTCGGAGCAGCTGCGGCTGAACACCTCGATCAAGCCGAGTGCCGACCCCAAGCGGCTCGGTGTGCTGGACGGCGACAACGCGGGCTTCCCGAACGGGCGTCGGCTGACCGACGACGTGATCGACGCCTCGCTCCAGGTCGTCGAGGGTGAACTGCTGGGCGCGAAGAACGACCTGGGCGACGCGGTCGACAAGAACGACAAGGAATTCGAGAAGTCCTTCCCGTACGTCGCGCTGCCGACGGAGGGTTCGCGCGGTGCGGTCGCCAAGGGCGAGGCCGAAACCCGCAGCCAGCTCGGCGACGCGCTGACCCCGGCCGGCGAGGACACCACGCTGATCGCCGCCTCGGCGGGCGTCGGCGCGGCCGGGGTCCTGCTGATCGGCGGTGGCCTCATGTGGTGGCGTCGCCGGAACAGCGCCTACTAGAGCCGGGCTCGGAACCCGGCCCCCTGAGCCGGCTCCGCACGCCCATCGACTGGCGCGGCCCGCACATCCAATCCCCCACGGTGCGGGCCGCGCCGCAATCCCCCCACACAGCAACCCAGCTCGTTGATCCACCCCAGGCGACCGAGGAGAGGGCATGCCCCCGCGCACCAACGACGACACGCCGGAGAAGGCCGACGGCACACAGCCGGCTGCCACGGAGAGCGTCGACATGCCGTCCCCGGAGAACGCCGACGAACACCGCACCGAAGAGCCCACCGCCCACCCCGACGAACGCGTCGCCGCCGTGCGCCGGGTTGCCGCGGCCGGGCGGCGTTGGCGGCATGCTCAGCTGCTCGGGTGTGCGGCGCTGCTGGCCGTGGCGCTCACCGGGGGAGCCATCGCGGTCGGTGCGGCGCGGGACGGTGGGGGTGCTGTGCCCGTGTCCGCTGCCGGAGCCGTCTCGCCCGCGTTGCTGGGCAGCGGGGACCTGGACGCGAGCATCACCGCGCTGCAGAAGCATCTCAAGGGCCAGCCGCGCGACTTCGGCGGCTGGGCCACCCTCGGTCTCGCGTACGTCGAGCAGGCCCGCACCAAGGGCGACCCCTCGCGCTACCCGCAGGCGGAGAAGGCGCTGAAGCAGTCCCTGGAGCTGCGGTCCGACAACGACCAGGCCCTGGCCGGGCGCGCCGCGCTCGCCGCCGCCCGCCACGACTTCGACGGCGCCCTGAAGTACGCCGATGAGGCCCTGAAGCAGAACCCCTACAGCGAACGCGCCCTGTCCTCCCGTGTCGACGCCCTCGTCGAACTCGGCCGCTACGCCGACGCCGCGAAGGCCGCCGACACGGCCGACGAACGGCGCCCCGGCGTCCCGGTCTTCACCCGGTACGCGTACGTGCGCGAACTGCGCGGCGACGTGAAGACGGCCCAGCGGGTCCTGGAGCGGGCGCTCTCCAGCTCCACGACCCCGGGCGACATCGCCTACGTCGCCTCGCAGCTCGGCCAGCTCGCCTGGAACCAGGGCGACTACGACACGGCCCTCACCCACTTCGCGCGGGCTCTCGCCGCCGACGAGAACTACCTCCCCGCCCTCGAGGGCCGCGCCCGTGCGCAGGCCGCGAGCGGCGACCGTGCGGGGGCGATCAAGGGCATGGAGCAGGTCGTCTCCCGCTTCCCGCTCCCCGGCCCCCTCGTCGTCCTCGGCGAGCTCTACGAGGAGCGGGGCGCCGCCGGCGACCAGGCCAAGGCCCGCGACCAGTACACCCTCGTCGACGCCTGGACGGCCCTCGCCCGCGCCAACGGCGTCAACGCCGACCTCGACACCGCGCTCGCCGCCGCCGACCACGGCGACAAGGCGGTGGCGCTGCGCGCGGCCCGCGCCGACTGGGCCCGCCGCCACACCGTGCACACGGCGGACGCCCTCGCCTGGGCCCTGCACGTCAACGGCAAGGACGAGGAAGCCCTCCCCTATGCCCGGCAGGCCACGGCCACCGGCTACCGCAACGCCGCGTTCCTCTACCACCGCGGCATCATCGAACGCGCCACGGGTCACACCGAGGACGCCCGCACCCACCTCAAGGCGGCCCTGAAGCTGAACCCCGGCTTCTCGCCCCTGGGTGCCCGCGACGCCCGCGGCGCGCTGAAGACGCTGGAGGCGGACAAGTGAGCCCCCGTCGTCTGTTCGCCTCCTGCGCGGCCGTCCTGACGGCCGGGTGCGCGCTCGTGCTCGTCCCTTCCACGACCGCGAGCGCGCACCCCTTGGGCAACTTCACCGTCAACCGCTACGACGGACTCGTCGCCGCCCCCGGACAGCTGCGCGTCGACCACGTCGAGGACCTCGCCGAGATCCCCGCCACCCAGGCCCAGCCGGACATCAAGCGGCTCGGCATGACCGAGTGGGCGAAGCAGCGGTGCGCGAGCGCCGCCGAGGGCAGCAAGGTCACCGTCGACGGCCGTCCCGTCGCCCTCACCGCCGCGAGCAGCAAGGCACAGGTGCGTCCGGGCCAGGCCGGCCTGGACACCCTGCGCGTGGAGTGCCGGATGACGGCCCCGCTGCCCGAGGACGACACCGTCGCCCTCGGCTTCCACGGCGCGGGCGCGTCCTCGGGGCCGGGCTGGCGGGAGATCACCGCGCGCGGCGACCGGATGACGCTCACCGCGTCGGACGTACCGGAGAAGTCGGTCTCGCGCGAACTCACCTCCTACCCGGAGGAGTTGCTCTCCTCCCCCGCCGACACCGCGTCCGCGTCCCTGCGCCTGCGCTCCGGCGGCCCGGCCCTCGCCCAGGAGGACGGGGAGGCACCCGCCGCCTCCGTCCTGCCGCGCGGCGCCGACCGCTGGACCCGCGCCCTCGACGACCTGGTCTCCCGGCAGCACCTCACCGTCGGCTTCGCCGCCCTGGCCCTCCTCATCGCGATCGGCCTGGGCGCGCTGCATGCGCTGGCCCCGGGCCACGGCAAGACCATCATGGCCGCGACGGCGGCCGCCCGCGGCGGCCGGGCCCGCCTCAAGGACGTCCTGCCGATGGCCGCGTCGGTGACGGTCACCCACACCCTCGGCGTGGTCGCCCTCGGCCTCCTGGTGACGGCCGGTTCGGCGGCCGCCCCGTCGGTCATCGCCTGGCTGGGCCTCGCGAGCGGCGCCCTTGTCCTCGTGGCGGGCGCGACCCTCGTACGCCGGGCCTGGCGCAACCGCAGCCACGGACATGGGCACGGGCACGGGCACACGCACGGACCCGACGGGCACGGGCACACACACGACCACGGTCACGACCATTCCCATGGGCACAGCCACGGTCACGACCACCCCCACCCGCACGACCACAGCCACGACCACACCCACGCCCACAAGCCCGCCGACACCCCCGAACGCGACCTGGTCCTCGTCGGCTCCCACCCCCAGCCCACCCCCGCACCCGGCCTCGCGGAAGCCCCCGACCACGAGCACCACCACGATCACGACCACAGCCACGATCACGACCACAGCCACGACCCCCACACCATCGAGCACAGCCACGGCGGCTTCACCCACACCCACGCCACCGCCCCCACCCTCCGCGGCACGATCCTCCTCGGCTTCGCCGGTGGGCTCGTGCCCAGCCCCTCCGCCGTGGTCGTGCTCGTCGGTGCCGCCGCGCTGGGCAAGGCGTGGTTCGGGCTGCTGCTCGTCCTCGCGTACGGCGTCGGTCTCGCCCTCACCCTCACCGCGGCCGGAGTCGCCGTGGTGAAGCTGGGAACCGGGATGAACCGCCTGCTGGACCGGGGCTCGCGCTGGACCGCCGGCCGGACGGTGACGCTGCTGCGCACGGCCACCCCCCTGGTGTCCGCGCTGGTCGTCGTGGCACTCGGGGTCGGATTGGTGCTCAAGGGGGCGGCATCCGTACTCGGCTGAGCTACTTTTGTGGAGGTATTCGCCGGGATGCGAGCCGTTATGCGAATGGGGGACGCCGGTGTCCGAAGAACCGGGCAGTGAACGTCTGATCGCGGGCCGCTACCGCCTCCTCGCCCCGCTCGGCGAGGGCGGCATGGGGACGGTGTGGCGGGCCCACGACGAGGTGCTGCACCGCGAGGTCGCCGTCAAGGAGGTCCGGGCCCCGGCGGGGCTGCCGACCTCGGACGTCGAGCGGCTGTACGCCCGCCTGGAGCGCGAGGCGTGGGCCGCGGCCCGGGTCGCCAACCGCAACGTGGTGACGGTGTACGACGTGGCCATGCAGGACGGCCGCCCGTGGATCGTCATGGAGCTGGTCCGCGGCATCTCGCTGGCCGACCAGCTGGACGCCGAGGGCCCGCTCAGCCCGGAGCGCGCCGCGTACGTCGGCGCCGAGGTGCTGGCCGCGCTGCGCACCGCACACGAGGCCGGGGTGCTGCACCGGGACGTGAAACCGGCCAACGTGCTGATCTCGAACGACGGCCGGGTGGTGCTCACCGACTTCGGTATCGCGACGGTCGAGGGCACCTCCGCGTTGACCATGACCGGGGAGGTCATCGGCTCCCCCGAGTTCCTCGCCCCGGAGCGGGCGCTGGGTCGCACGCCGGGTCCCGAGTCGGACCTGTGGTCGCTCGGCGTGCTGTTGTACGCGACGGTCGAGGGCAACTCCCCGTTCCGGCACGACACCCCGCTCAGCACGCTGCGCGCGATCGTCGACGAGGAGTTGCCGCCGCCGCGCCTTGCGGGCCCGCTGGCCCCCGTCATCGAGGGGCTGCTGCGCAAGGATCCGGCCGAGCGCCTGCCCGCCGACCGGGCGGAACAGGAGCTGCGCGTGGTCGCCGCGGGCGGGCAGCCGCGTGCGGACACGGCCCGGACGGTGCCGGCGTACGCGCCCACGATCGCGGGCCCCTCCACCACACGGCAGGGACCGCCGACGCCACCCCGGCCGGTCCCCGCGGTCCCGCCGGACCGGCCGGACCGCAACCGCCGCTCCGCCGTCGTGCTGGTCGCCGGGGTGGCCGCCCTGGCGCTGGCGATCGCGGGGCTGACGTACGCGCTGCTGAACCACGACGGCGACGGCGACAAGCGCGAGGCCAACACCAACAGCCAGAGCGGCGGGGTCGTCTCGCCCACCCCGAGCCCGGAGAAGAGCACGGCGGACACGGAGAAGCCCAGTCCCACCCCCAGCCCGACCAGGAGCAGCGACTCACCGGCGCCGCAGAGCGTGAAGGTGAGCCTCGCCGGAACGCGTACGGACTACTCGGGCACCTGTCCGCCCCCGAGCAGTGAGGCGCCGTCGTTCACGGCCACCTTCACGGTCGGCCGGCTGCCCGCGGAGGTCGACTACCGCTGGGTGACGAAGGACGGCGAGGTCTCCGACCCGGGGTGGAAGACGCTGTCGTTCCCCTCGGGCGGCGGGACGTCGCAGCAGGACACGGTGATCGTGACGCCGTACGTCGAGAGCGGGACGTACCGCAACGAGATCAGTGTCGAGGTGCGCAGTCCGGTGCACACGACGTCCTCGTCGGTGCCGTTCTCGGTCACCTGCGAGACGGAGACCCCGACGGACGGGGCCTCCCCCTCGACGTCGCCCTCTGAGTGACGGTCAGGCGGCGTTGGTCAGGACCGGCAGGTAGCCGCCCGACTGCCCGGCGGCGGTCGGGTGGTAGGACTCACCGATGTTGAGCCAGCTGACGCTGTGCAGCCAGGAGCTGCCCGAGCAGATCTCGTGCCCGGTGAAGGTGGTGCGCACGTCGCCGAAGGTGAAGCCGTGGTCGGCGGCGCGCTTGGCGACGGCGGTGTCGAGGAGATCGGCCGCGTCGTTGATGGCCTTGCGCTTGGTTTCGGACAGACCGAGGCAGGTGGTGCCGAGCTTGTAGAAGCGGGGGTAGCCGATGACGACCACCTCGGCGTTGGGGGCTTTGGCGCTGATCGCGGAGTAGACCTTGTCGAGTTTGCCGGGCAGCGTCGAATCGACGTACGCCCGGGCGGTGTTGATGCGGGAGATACAGGCGCTGTCGGACTGCAGGACGCAGGTCGTCATGACGTCGGCGAAGCCGGCGTCGTTGCCGCCGATGGTGACGGAGACGAGGCCGGTGGTGGAGTTGAGCCCGCCGAGCTGACTCGCCAGAACATCATCCGTTCGGGCGCCCGAGCATGCGGCGAACGTGAACGACGAGGGTGAGTGGGCGGCGTTCCAGAGGTAGGGGTACGCCTTCGTGCTGCGCTTGCAGTCGCCGCTCGAGCTGATGTAGCTGCCGGCGCCGACTCCCGAGGAGTATGAGTCGCCGAGCGCCACATAGCCACCGGATACGGCGAGTTGGGATGCCTGCGCCGAGGCCGCCCCGGTGAGGGCGGTGCCGGCGGCGAGGAGGATCGAGCCCAGGAACAGGGCAAGTCGGGAACGTCTCATGGAACCTCCCTTAGCAGGATCTCTGCCACAACTTTCGTAGCAACTACGCGTGTTGACGGGAAGTGTCCATGCCAAAACTTTCAGTATGAACCGATGACCGGCAGCGGGACTGCCCACCCCGGGGCGTCTTGACGCCCGCCGCGGGGCTGCGCGACATTGAAGCCCGGCATCCGGCGCTTCAGGGGGCAAAGTCGCCCATGCAGACCATACGGCTCAAGACAGGTTCAACAGCTCCGACAGACGGTGCCGCGAGGGCGCGACCAGGGCCGGGGAGGGACCTGTCGCCGCTGCTCGCGGGTGCCGCGACGGCCGTGGGGGTGGTCGGCGCGATCCTCGCGCTCACCGGCTCGGACTCTCCCCTGCGCGGCCCCTTCACCCTGTTCTTCCTGCTCGCCGCCCCGGCGGCCGCCCTTGCCGCCGCCCTGTCCGGGCTGGATCCGTTCGGCCGTCTGCTCGCCGCCGTTGCGGGCGCGGTCGTCGTCAACATGCTGGTGGCCCAGGGCATGCTGGCCGTGCACCGGTGGTCGGTACACGGCGGGATCGCGGCGGTGACCTCGATCAGCGCGCTCACTCTCCTGCTGGTTCTGGTGCGGCGGCTGCGCGGCCGTACGGTGAGAAGACAGGGCTCCTGACGTGGACATCAGCGTGTACCGCGCCGGCGAACTGGGCGCCGCGGACCGGGCGGCGTGGACGGCCATGCAGTCCAAGGCCCATCTGCACGGCTCGCCCGAGCTGGCGAACCCCTTCCTGTCCCCCGAGTTCACGCTCGCGGTGGGGCGCTGCAGACGCGGCGTGCGCATAGCGGTGGTCCGTGAGGACGGCGAACCCGCGGCGTTCTTCCCGTTCCAGCGATCCGCCGCCGGGGTCGGCCGGGCCGTCGGCCTCGGCGTCTCGGACGCGCAGGGCCTGGTGCACCGGCCCGGATTCACCTGGGACGCCAGGGAACTGCTGCGGGCCTGCGGGCTCGCCGTATGGGAGTTCGATCACCTGACGGAGGGCCAGGAGCCGTTCGAGGCGGGGGCCTCCGGCACCTTCCCGTCCCCGGTCATGGACGTCGACCGGGGCTACGAGGCGTATCTGAGCCAACTGCGCGGCCGGTCACCGAAGTTCACCCGCTCGACGCTCGCCAAGGAGCGCAAGCTGGGCCGGGACGCCGACGGCGTGCGCTACGTCCATGACGAGCGCGATCCGGCCGCCCTGGGCACCCTGATGGACTGGAAGTCCGCGCAGTACCGCCGGACGGGGCGCAGCGACCGCTTCGCCCACGAGTGGATCACCCGGCTGGTGCAGCAGCTCTTCCACACCCGCTCCGAGCCGTTCGCCGGGATCCTGTCGGTGCTGTACGCGGACGGCCGGCCGGTCGCGGCCCACTTCGGACTGCGCACGGAGCGGGTGCTCGCCTGCTGGTTCCCGGCGTACGACCCGGCGTACTCGAAGTACTCGCCGGGGCTGGTCCTGCATCTGCGCATGGCCGAGGCGGCCGCCGCCGACGGCATCGCGTACCTGGATCTCGGCCGGGGCCAGAAGGAGTACAAGGACTCCCTGAAGACACGCGAGATTTCCGTGTCCGAGGGGTGGGTGACGCGGCGTCACCCGGTCGCGCTGGGACACCGGGCACGCCGTGCCCCGGTCCGGGCGCTGCGCAACACGGTGCTGTCCCGTCCGGAGCTGTTCGAGCCGGCGGACAGAATGCTCAAAAGGCTCGGAAAGATCCGTTCTCGGAACTGATCGACAAGTCAACCAAATCATGCAAAACCGTGAGGCCTGGTTCCAGGTCTTGCTATAAAGGTTAAATCAGTACCATCGCACATCTCACCCGCATCGGACGGTCATCACCACGGCTCAGGGGAGGGAAACCAAGGGCCGCGATGGCTTCTTCGGCGCGGGGCGCGGTAGGGGGGTGCCGTGCTCGGTGACCGCACATGGTGACCGGGCCGTGCCGCGCGACCGGCTGCCGTTTTTCAGGGGCCGGTTAGCTTTGCCACCCCTTTCGAACCGGACACAGAACCGGACCGCCCGGGGGCGGGCGGTCCACCGGACGAGAGGGACCAGACTCATGAGCTCCGTTCTGCACCCGGCCGGTCCCGGCCGGGATCCCATGGCCGCCGGTCAGTACCGGCCCATCTCCTCGCACCTGGCCATCACTCCGCCGGTGAGCGTGGTGATCCCGGCCATGAACGAGGCGGAGAACCTTCCGTACGTCTTCAAGACCCTTCCGGACTGGATACACGAAGTGGTCCTGGTGGACGGCAACTCCACCGACGGCACCGTCGAGGTGGCGCGTGAGCTGTGGCCCGGCGTCAAGGTGGTCGGGCAGCTCGGCAAGGGCAAGGGGGATGCCCTGATCACCGGGTTCGAGGCGTGCAGCGGCGACATCATCGTGATGGTCGACGCGGACGGCTCGGCCGACGGCAACGAGATCGTGTCGTACGTCTGTGCCCTCGTCTCGGGCGCGGACTTCGCCAAGGGCTCCCGCTTCGCCAACGGCGGCGGCACCGACGACATGACCTTCATCCGCAAGCTGGGCAACCGCGCCCTGTGCGCGGTCGTCAACCGCAAGTTCGGCGCCCGTTACACCGACCTCTGCTACGGCTACAACGCGTTCTGGCGGCACTGCCTCGACAAGATCGACCTGGACTGCACCGGCTTCGAGGTCGAGACCCTGATGAACATCAGGGTGGTCAAGGCCGGGCTGAAGGTGCAGGAGATCCCCAGCCACGAGTACCTGCGCATCCACGGCGCCAGCAACCTGCGGGCGGTGCGGGACGGCCTGCGGGTGCTCAGGGTGATCCTCGCGGAGCGCTCGAACCGGCGGGCCCTGCGCCGACAGGCCCGCCAGGCGCGGATGCTCGACTCGGTCCGGGGAGAGCTGTCTTGAGCGATCCCGACATCTCCGTCGTGATCTGCGTCTACACCGAGGGCCGCTGGGAGGACATCCTCGCGGCGGTCTCCTCGGTGCGGGCGCAATCGCATCCCGCGCTGGAGACATTCCTTGTCGTCGACCACAACGCGGCGCTCCTGGACCGGCTGGCGATGGAGTACAAGGAGGCCGGCCAGGTGCGGGTGCTCGCCAACGCGGGCCCCCGCGGCCTGTCCGCCGGCCGCAACACCGGCATCGCGGCCGCGCGCGGTGACGTCGTCGCGTTCCTCGACGACGACGCCGTCGCCGAACGGGACTGGCTGCGCCACTTCGCCGAGGGCTACGCCGACCCGCGCGTCATGGCGGTCGGCGGCCGTACGGTGCCGATCTGGGCGTCGGGCCGCCGGCCCGCCTGGTTTCCGGAGGAGTTCGACTGGGTCGTCGGCTGCACCTACCGGGGCCTGCCCCCGGGCCGGGTCCGGGTCCGCAACGTCCTGGGCGGCAACGCCTCGTTCCGGCGTACTGCGTTCGACGCGGCGGGCGGCTTCGCCACCGGGATCGGCCGTGACGGCGACAAACGGCCGCTGGGCTGCGAGGAGACGGAGCTGTGCATCCGCCTCACCCGCGCCCGGCCCGACGCGGTCCTGCTGATCGACGACCGCGCGGTGATCCACCACCGGGTGCCCGAGGCGCGCGAGCACTTCGGGTACTTCCGCACCCGCGCCTACGCCGAGGGACTGTCCAAGGCGCTGGTGGCCCGCAGCGTCGGCGCCGACAAGGGCCTGGAGTCCGAGCGTCGGTACACCACCCGCGTACTGCCGGCCGGGGTGGCGCGCGGACTGCGGGACGCGCTGCTCGCGCGGCCGGGGGGCGCACAGCGGGCCGCTGCCATCGTCACCGGGGTGCTCACCGCGGCCGGTGGGTACGTCGTGGGAAGTGTCCGGGCCCGCCGGGGCGGGGCCACGTTCTCCGTGGCGCGGATCGAGGGGGAAGCGGTCGCGGACCAGGGGAGAGCCGAGCGAGGGGGACGCACATGACTGACGCGCGGGTGCCGATTCTGATGTACCACTCCGTCGCCGCCGACCCGAACGACGCCACCCGCGTCCTGTCGGTCGCGCCGGAGGCGTTCGCCGAGCAGATGGCGCTCATCGGCGATCTGGGGCTCACCCCGCTGACCACGGCGGACCTGGCCGCACGCTGGCGCTCCGGGCGGCCGCTGCCCGCGCGCCCGGTGCTGATCACCTTCGACGACGGCTACCAGGGCGTGCACCGGCACGCCCTGCCCGTCCTCGCCGAGCACGGCTTCCCGGCCACCCTGTACGTCTCGACCGGCTGGCTGCGGGGCGAGCACGACATGGGCGGCGGCCTGGACACCATGCTCGACTGGGACCAGGTGCGCGACCTCGCGGGCGCCGGCGTCGAGATCGGCGGGCACAGCCACACCCACCCACAGCTCGACCAGCTCGGAGACGAGACCCTGGGCGCCGAGCTGACCCGCTGCCGGGACCTCGTCGCCGACGAACTGGGCGCCCTGCCCGTGTCGTTCGCCTACCCCTACGGCTACTCCAGCCGCCGGGTGCGGCGGGCGGTGCGCGCGCAGGGGTTCGCCCAGGCGCTCGCCGTCGGCAACGACCTCGC
Organism: Streptomyces sp. NPDC002888; assembly: GCF_042888465.1. Lineage (NCBI taxonomy): Bacteria > Bacillati > Actinomycetota > Actinomycetes > Kitasatosporales > Streptomycetaceae > Streptomyces > Streptomyces sp. NPDC002888. The sequence continues at coordinate 33,217 of NZ_JBIAPU010000038.1, forward strand.
GCGGCGCCGCCAGGGACCGTACGCCCTGCGCCGGGTGACGGTGCGCCGCACCACCGGAACGCAGGAGTTCGAGCGGCTGGTCGAAGGCCGTTCGATCGCCCGCGCCTTCGCCCGGGACCGTGCCCTCACCCAGGGGTACGCCGTGGTCCGCAGAGCCCGCCAGATCCGCCGGAAGGCCGACCGATCCCGTGTCTGACACGACGACCACGCCCCAGGCGCCGACCGTGACCGAGGCGCCCGAGCAGCGGCCGGGACGCCGGCTGCGCCTGCCCGGCCGGGGGAAGTCCCCGGACGGCGGCAACCAGTTGTTCCGCAACGCCTACGCCCTGATGCTCAACACCGGCATCTCGGCGGTCCTGGGTCTGGGCTTCTGGCTGGCCGCCGCCCGCTACTACTCCGAGTCGGCGGTCGGCCAGGGCTCCGCCGCGATCGCCGCGATGAAGCTCCTCGCGGGCCTGACCGCGGTGACCCTGACCGGCGCGCTGGCCCGCTTCATCCCCATCGCGGGGCGGGCCACCGGACGCCTGATCTACCGGACGTACGCCGGGAGTTCACTGGTGGTGGCGCTGGCGGCGGCGGGCTTCCTGCTGACGCTGGACGCCTGGGGGCCGTCGTACCGCTTCCTGCACGGGCCGGTCAACGGGCTCGGCTTCATCCTCGCGATCGTCGCCTGGAACCTGCTCACCCTCCAGGACGGTGTGCTGACCGGGCTGCGCAGCGCGCTGTGGGTGCCGGTCGGCAACACCGTGTTCTCCGCGGTGAAGCTGGCGCTGCTGGTCGCCTTCGCGGTGGCGATCCCCACGACCGGCGTCTTCGTGTCGTGGGTCGCGGCGATCGCCTTCTCCGTGGTGCCGCTGGGCTGGTTGGTCTTCCGGCGCCTGGCGCCCCGGCACGTCGAGGCGACCGAGGGTCATGCCGAGCCGCCGTCCCTGAAGGAGATCGGCCGGTTCCTCGCGGGCGACTACACCGGCTCGCTGTTCTCGCTCGCGGTGGTCTACCTGGTCCCGGTGATCGTGGCCGCGCAGGTCAGCTCCGAGGACAACGCGTACTTCTACATCACGACCACCATCGGCGGCACGGTCAATCTGCTCGCCATCAACATGGGCGCCTCCCTCACCGTCGAGGGCTCGCACGACCCGGGACGGCTGGCCGCCAACACCCGGGCGGCCCTCAGACGCATGGCGCGGATCATGCTGCCGGTCGCCGGGGTGCTGTTCGTCGGGGCGCCGTGGATCCTCGGTGTGTTCGGCGCGGGCTACGCCGACGCGGCCACCCCGCTGCTGCGCTGGTTCGCGGTCGGCGCGGTGCTGCGGGTCGTCATGGAGACGTACTTCGCGGTGCTGCGCGCCCAGAGCCGCACCGCCGGACTCGCCTGGCTCCAGGGCCTGTTGTGCGTGCTGGTGCTCGGCCTGACGCTGCTGCTGCTCCCCCGGACGGGTCTGACGGGTGCGGGCGTCGCCGAGATCTCCTCGCTCGCGGTGATCGTCGCGCTCGCCGCACCCAAGCTGTACCGGACCGTCCGGGCCGCACCGGCCGTCCCCGAGGACGCGCCGCCCGACGGTGACCTCGCCGACCTGGGGGCACGCGAGGTCCCCACGGGCCGGTCCGCCTGGACGCCCGACGGCGACACCCTCGCCCTGGGCGTCCACGTCGACTTCGAGCACCTGGAACGACGCCCCGACGTGCGTCCCGGCCCGGGCACCCCGCCCACCGGCGTGCCCGTGGTGCCCACCTGGGCACGCAAGGCCGAGCAGGGGCGGGCCCAGGAGGAGGTGGACGCGCCGTTCGAGGGTGAGCGGGAGGTCGTACGGGAAGAGGTACAGGTGTCCGAGGAGCCGCCGCTCTCCTCGCGTGAGCGTCTGCTGCCCACCCGGCTCGGCGTGGTTCTCGGCTGTCTGCTGGCCGCCGGACTGTTGCTGTACTGGGTGCCGGCACTGCGTCTGAGTGAGGCCGACCTGGACGGGATGGGCGGGCTGGGCCTGATCTCGGTGCTGCCGCTGCCCACGCTGGTCGGGGCGGCACTCCTGGTCGTGGTGTTCGCCTCGCTGCTGTGGCTGCGCCGGGAGCACCGGGCGCTGCTGCTGCTCACGCTGCTCACGACCGTGGTGTCGCTGCACGCGCTGCCCGCCGTCATCGAGACCGAGCCGCGCTTCGCGACCGCCTGGCAGCATCTCGGGTTCCTCGACTACATCGACCGGACCGGGTCCGCCGTACCGGACCTGGACGCCCGCTGGAGCTGGCCGGGCTTCTTCGCGGCGGCCGCGTTCGTGCTGAAGGCGTGCGGGGTCACCGACCTCACCGAGGTGATCCGGTGGTGGCCACTGACCATCCAGTTGCTGTATCTCGCCCCGATGTTCCTCCTGGTGCGCTCGATGCGGGCGAGCTGGCGGGCGAAGTGGACCGGCATCTGGGTGTTCGTGCTCAGCGGCTGGGTCGGCCAGGACTACTTCTCCCCGCAGGGCTTCACCTACCTGCTCTACCTGGCGTTCGTCGCGATCCTGCTCGTCTGGTTCCGCGCGCCGGGCGTGATCTGGACGAAGCGGCGGCCCGGCGAGGTCGAGGCCGAGCCGACGGACCGGCGTCAGAAGGCCGTGCTGCTCGGCGTGGTGATCGGCCTGTTCGCGGCGAGCGTCCCGGCCCACCAGCTGACCCCGTTCGTGATGCTGGGTGTGCTGGCGGTCCTCGTCCTGGTCGGCCGGTCCGAACTGCGCGGCCTGCCCATGCTGTTCGGGGTGCTGGTCGCGGCGTGGGTGGGCTTCATGGCCGAGCCGTACTGGTCAGGGCACTTCGACGAGCTCTTCGGCGGGGTCGGCGGGGTCGGCGGCAATGTGTCGTCGTCGGTGTCCGGGCGTATCGAGGGCGGCAGTTCCACCCACAAGCTGGTGCTGTACACGCGCGTGCTGCTGGCCGGCGGTGTGATGGCCTTCGCCTGCTGGGGCTGGTGGCGCCGCCGCTTCCACAGCTACCGCGAGCGGTCGCTGCTCGTACTGACCTTCGTCCCGTTCCTGGGCTTCGGCATGCAGTCGTACGGCGGCGAGATGGCCCTGCGCGTCTTCATGTTCGCCCTGCCCGGCGCGGCCCTGCTCGCCGCCCTCGCGCTCTTCCCGCGCACCGGTGTCACCGCCGAGGAACGCGACAAGGACCGGGTGAGCCTCGCCCCGCTGGCCGCCCTCATGGCCGGTCTGATCCTCATGGGCGGCTTCCTGGTCGCCCGCTGGGGCAACGAGCCCTTCGAGCGGATCCGGCCCGGCGAGGTCGCGGCCATGGAGTACGTGTACGCCCACGACGACCCGACCGTGCGCCTGCTGTGGCTGAGCAACGACACGGTGAACAACGTGACGCCGGCGATGCCGTGGGGCGCGAAGGACATGGAGAAGGTGCAGTACGTGCCCACGCTCGCCCCCAGCGACCCGGTGCTGGTGTCGGGCCTGGTCAAGGCGCTCAAGGACGCCGGGCCGAACTCGTACCTGATGGTCAACCGCAGCCAGGTCACCTACCTCCAGCTGGACGTGGGCTACTCGCAGACCTGGGAGCCGCGCCTGGTGCGGAACCTGGACAAGCGGCAGGAGCTGAAGAAGGTTCTCGTCAACGACGACGTGACCATGTACGCGTTGAGGAAGCGGCCCGAGGGAAAGGTCGCGAAGGCCGACCCCGGCCCGATCGGACCGCAGGTCACGTGGACGCCCTGGTCGGTCGTCGGGGCGCTCGCCGCATGCGCGCTGATCGTGCTGCTGACGGCGCGTGAGGTGGTCCGGGTGGCGGCGCGGCCGGGCGTCAGGCAACTGCGCCGGCTGCAGAGCAGCTTCTGGTTCTCACTGCCGCTGCTGGCGGTGCTGTCGGCCTCGCTGGTGCAGCGGTTCCTGACGATGAAGTAGCCGGGTGGCTCACCGGTTCATCTGGTGAGCCACTTCACCTCGTAGGCCTGCATCTCGAACCGCTTGCCGTCGATGTTCGCGCTGATCGGCCGGTCCAGGGTGTTGACCACCAGCACCACCCTGTCCGTCGCGAGGACCCGGACGTTGGGCACGTCGTCCGCGGCGACGGAGACCGTCTCGTAGTCCGTCTCCGGCGGGAACTCCGCACCGAACCGCGAGAGCAGGTCGTACATCGCCAGCTTCTTCCCGCCGTCGCCACCGTCCGTGGGTGTCCAGAGGCAGCCCGGGCAGGCGGGGCCCTTCTCCTCCTCCGGGTTCCAGTAGAAGCCCGAGGTGGCCCCGCCCTTGACCATGGCGATCATTCCGGCGGCCTGGACGGCGACGCGGCGGGACTCGGACCAGCCCTTGCGGTCGTCATTGCCGTCGGCGGGCTCGACGTAGTACTCCGCCCACCACAGCGGCAGGTCGCCCGTCTGCCGCCGCACCCACCGGCCGACGGCCGTGAGCTTGTCGGTGGCCGCGAACTCGTCGGGCAGCAGCTCGTCGTCCTTGGTGTAGCTGGAGCCGTCCACGACGACGAAGTCGGCGCCCGCCTTGTTCCTGTTCCAGTGGGCGAAGGCGTCGAGGACCCGCTGGTCCATGGCTCCCCAGACGCCCTTGAAGGTCTTCGACGCCTCGGGCGCGCGCGGGTCGAGGCTGTCCATCACCAGGTACGGCCCGCCGACGAGGATGTCGGGGTTCACCTTCTTCAACGCCCGGTACACCAGGTTGTACAGCCGGGTGTAGCCCTCGTAGTCCCAGCGGCCCGCCGCGTTGTTCCAGAAGCCCTTGAACTCGTTCCAGACGATGAAGTGGCGTACGTCCGGATAGCGTTTGGCGACGGTCGCGGCGAGCGCGGCGAAGTCGGCGTAGTGCTCGGGCTCGGGTGCGGTCTCCAGCGCTGCCTTGCTCCAGTCGGTACTGCCGACGCCCGACCTGCCGCCCTTCATCCAGTCCGGTGCGCAGCACAGGGTGATGACCGGGGTGCCGCCGGAGGCCCGCATGAAGTCGATGCGGCGGTCCAGAGCGGCGAAGTCGTAACGCCCCTTCACCGGCTCCGGGTTGTCGGCGCCCCAGCCCATGATGTGCTGGTTCTGCGGCAGCGGGATCTTCTTCAGCAGCCCTTCGGCCCGCTCGGTGGCGGCGGAGCTGCCCTCGTCGGCGCTGAACTGGGTGTGTGTGAAGCCCCAGCCCACGTCGGGTTCCGCCAGGTCGGTCGACGGGGTGACGGGCGTGCCGTGCACCTTGTCGCCGTCTCGTGTGGTGCCCGCGGTGCTGCCGTCGCCGGGCAGCGTGTTGAGCAGCGTCACCAGCAGGGCGAGAGCGGCCACGCCGACACCGAGCAGCGCGGTGAGCCGCCACCGCCTGTCCCCCGAATTCCACCCATGACGTCCCATCATGGACAACAGTAGCGGCGGGGGTCGGCCGGGGGCAGGGTGCGTGGGCGCACGGGTCGGTAACAGGGGCAGTAGGCCGGGCGCACGACCCGGCGGACGGGAGGGGCGCGTCCTCGGCGCCCGGGAACACACCCGACACGCCACACGCACCCTGGAAACCGGGTGCACACGGGGCCCGCGTGCCGGATCATGTGCGCATGTCCGCGCTCCCACACGACGCCCTGCCGATCCGGCTCAACGTCGACGACTCCGACTCCCCGTCCGACGTCGTCGACGCGCTGTTCCTCGGCCGCTTCGCGACGGGTGAGCAGCCGTTCTCGCACGCGGCGAACATCGACCGCGTACGCTCCGGCGCGACCCTGCTGCCCCCACAGGCGCGCGTGCTGCGCGTCGCCCGTGACGACGACCGCAGCGCGACACTGGCGGAGGGCGACGGCTGGACGCTGCTGATCTCCCGCTGGAACCGGGGCGCCGACGTCACGGTGACCGCGACCAGCGCCGAACTCGCGGCCAAGGTCCTCGACGAGGCGACGGACGGCGCGGTCGACGAGCCCGAACCGCAGCCGGAGAACGTGACGATGGGCTTTTGGTACGTGTCCCCGAGGCGGGGCCCGCACCGCACGACGCGTCAGATCTCCGCGGGTACGTGGGACGATGTGCGGCACAACTACACCGCCCCCGTCGCCGACGCGATGGACCGCCTGATGGGGACGACCCCGGAGGACATCGCCGGCCGGCTGCTCCTGCTGCACGGCCCGCCCGGCACCGGCAAGACGTCGGCGCTGCGCACCCTCGCCCGCTCCTGGCGGGACTGGTGCCAGGTGGACTGCGTCCTGGACCCCGAGCGACTCTTCTCCGACGTGGGCTATCTGATGGACATCGCGATCGGCGAGGAGGACTCGACGGGCAAGGGCCGCTGGCGGCTGCTCCTGCTGGAGGACTGCGACGAACTGATCCGCGGCGAGGCGAAGCACACGGCGGGCCAGGCCCTGTCACGCCTGCTGAACCTGACCGACGGCCTGCTCGGCCAGGGCCGCAACGTCCTCGTCGGCGTCACCACCAACGAGGACCTGGAGCGCCTGCACCCCGCCGTCGTCCGCCCCGGCCGCTGTCTGGCCCGTATCGAGGTCGGGCCGCTGACCCGCCGGGAGTCGGTGGACTGGCTCGGTACCGAGGAGGGCGTCGGCCCCGAGGGCGCGACCCTGGCGGAGTTGTACGCGCTGCGCAGGGGCACGTCCCCGACGTCGCTGCCGGAGCCGCGGGGCCGGGCGGACGCGGGGCTGTACCTGTAGGGGCCGCCGTACGGTGCTTTGATGGACGTATGACCCTGTTCGTCGGTACGTCGGGGTGGCAGTACAAGGACTGGCGGGACGTCCTGTACCCGGCCGGGACGCCCCTGCGGCTGTGGCTGGAGGAGTACTCGGCGCACTTCGCCACGGTCGAGATCAACAACGCGTTCTACCGGCTGCCGTCCCACGAGACGTTCGAGTCCTGGCGGGACCGGGTGCCCGGTGACTTCGTCGTCACGGTCAAGGCGAGCCGCTACCTCACCCACATCAAACGGCTGCGGGACCCCGAGGAGCCGGTGCACCGCCTGATGACCCACGCGGCGGGCCTCGGCGACCGCCTCGGCCCCGTCCTGCTGCAACTCCCACCCACCCTGCGCGCGGACGCCGAGCTCCTCGACAGCTGCCTGTCCCACTTCCCGTCCGGCACACGCATCGCGGTCGAGCCACGGCACGAGTCCTGGTGGACACCCGAGGTGCGGGCCGTCCTGGAGTCCCGTGGCGCGGCCCTGTGCTGGGCCGACGTCCTCGCCCGGCCCGCGACGCCCCTGTGGCGCACCACCGACTGGGGCTACGTCCGCTTCCACCAGGGCCGCGCCCAGTCCTGGCCCCGCTACGGCCGCCGCTCCCTGGAAACCTGGACCGACCGCATCGCCACGGCCTTCCCCAGGACCTGCGACGTCTACACGTACTTCAACAACGACCCCCATGGCGCGGCGGTGGCCGACGCGATGATGTTCGGGAGGACGGCGAGGAAGGCGGGCTTGACGGTGACGAGGACACCGGAGTCGGTGCCGGCGAGGGGTTGAGCAGTTCCTCTCGGCCGGGCGACGTCAGCGGTCGCACTCCCCTCACTCCCCGTAAGCCGCCCGCAGGGCATCCCGCACAGCGGCGAGCGCCGCATCCTCACCGAGCCCCAGACGCCGGACCCGCTCGGCATACCCCTGTGCGGCCAGCGCGGCTTCACGCTCGGCCGCCGATCCCGCAGCCGCGACGAACGTTCCGTTGCGCCCCCGCGTCTCGATCACCCCGTCGCTCTCCAGTGCCCGATACGCCTTGGCTACCGTGTTCGCCGCCAGCCCCAGCGACTCGGCCAGCCCCCGCACCGTCGGCAACCGGTACCCGACCGGCAGCACCCCCGACCGCGCCTGCTCGGCGATCTGCGCCCGCACCTGCTCGTACGGCGGTGCGCTCTCATTGATGTGGATCTTCAAGGTCACGCGCCGATTGTCCCGTACCCGCGGGAAAATGGGAGGCATCCGTGCACGCCCCCGACGTAACGTGCGCCCCCATGACCGTCATCGTGCGCGACCTGCGCCCCGAGGTACCGGCGGACGCCGAGGACTTCGTCCGAGTCCGGCGGCTGGCCCTGCCCTTCATGGTGTCCACCCCGGAGTCCGTGGTCCACGCCCTCACCCATGCCCACCCCGACGCCCGCTTCCGCCAGCTTCTCGCCGAGGCGGACGGCGAGATCATCGGCACGGCCCAGGTCGGCCTCGCCCATGACAGCCCGGAGCCGGGCCGGGGCTTCGTGAACGTGTACGCGCACCCCGGGCACACCCGGCGGGGCGCGGGCACCCTCCTGGCCCGCGCCGGCGAGGAGTACCTGGCCGCGCTCGGGGCGACCGAGCTGTTCGCCTGGGTCCTGGACGAGCCGGACAACCGCGCCTTCGCCGAACGGCGCGGCTACAAGGCAAGCCGCTCCGCCCACTTCCTCCGCCTCGACCTGACCGACGGCACACTGCCGCCGCTCCAGGACCCCCCGCCCGGTGTCGAGCTGCGCACCGCCGCCGACTTCGCGGACGACCCGCGCCCGCTGTTCGAGCTGGACGCGGAGACGACCGCGGACGAACCGAGCGACGTCGGCGCCGAGTTCACGGACTACGAGGTCTGGCTCGAGGAGACCTGGAACGCCCCGCTGTTCAACCTCGACCTGACCACGGTGGCCGTCGTCGACGGCCGTCCCGCCGCCTTCACCGCGGCCCGGACGGACGGCGTCACCCGCTACACCACCGGCATGACCGGCACGGCCCGCGCCTTCCGCGGCCGGGGTCTGGCCAAGCTCGCCAAGACCCACTCCCTGCATCGCGCCCGCGCCCAGGGGTACACGGACGCGTACACGGGCAACGACACCGGGAACGGCCCCATGCTGGCGATCAACACGTGGCTCGGCTACGAGATCTGTGCGACCGAGGTGCGCTATGCCCGTGAACTCGCCTGACCCCGCCCGGCTCGTCGACGTCGTCCTCGTCAAGGCCGGCCGTACGAAGATCCGCTATCCCGCCGAACTGCTCAGGGACGACGGCACGCGGATCGTCGTCCGCGCACCCTTCGCGGGCGGCACCGTCCGCGACTTCGGCTTCGTCCGCTTCGAGCCCGGTGACGTCTTCACGGAGTACTACTGGCGGGACCGCTGGTACGCGATCATGGAGGTGCGCGGCCCCGACGGTGTGCTCAAGGGCTGGTACTGCGACATCGCCCGCCCCGCCACCCTCTCCGGCACGGAGCTGGTCGTCGAGGATCTCGACCTGGACCTGTGGCGCTCCGCCGACGGCGCGGACATACGACGTCTGGACGAGGACGAGTTCGAGGAGAGCGGCCTCACCGAGAAGGATCCGCAGGCAGCGGCCGAGGCGGTGGCCGCCCTGAACGAACTGGAGGCGCTGGCACGCGGGAGGGACTTCGAGGCGCTGCTGGCGTGACGCCCGGTCTGGGGCCGTCTCACAGCTGGGCCACGACCGCGTACCGCTCGTCGTCCACCGCTCTCCCCCACAACCGCGCGTCGTCCGTCAAGGACTCCACGCGCACGTGCGGGGCGAGCGGGGTGAGCAGTGCGGTGAGCCGGCCGGCAGGTATGCCGGCCGGGCTGACCGTCCCCCACACCCCCTCGACCAGGACGAGCCGCCCTCCCGGGCGCAGCAGCTCGCGCCAGTGCCGCAGCACACGGCCGGGGTCCGGCAGCGTCCACACCACATGCCGTACGAGCACCACGTCGAAGCGCTGCTCGCCCACCGGGGGCGCCGCCGCGTCACCGTGCAGGAACACGGCGTCACGGCCGGCGAGCTTGGCGCGGGCGAGGTCCACCATGGCGGGCGACAGATCCACTCCCGTCACGCGGTGTCCCCGCTCGGCGGCGAGGAGCGACAGGCTGCCGGTGCCGCAGCCGAGGTCGAGGAGGTCGCAGGGGCGCTCGGGCAACCAGGCATGGAGCCGGTCCGCCCAGGCGGCACGCACGATCGGATCGCGCAGGCCGTGGTCCGGCTCGTCGTCGAAGGCGGCGGCCTGGGCGTCCCAGTCCACACGCACCGCACCCGTTGCGTCACTGTCGTTGCTCATGCGGCCAAGGATGACAGCCACCACTGACAACCCGATTCCGACGGAATCCAACCGAATCCACAGCCTAATCGTGACAACCGCCACTGACAGAACAGTGGTCGATGAGGAACCCTCCCGGAAAGGGTCTACCTCCGTGAAAGCGCGGAACCCGGTAGCCCCTGAAGGAGGCAGCCATGCGCCGCATGACAGTGCAGAAGCCCCTGAAGAAGGCGGAGACCCGCCGGGTCCGCGAGGAGGCCGACGAGCGTCCTGCCGGGCGCCCCGAGGTGCGCAAGGACATCGCACGCACCTGGTGGCCGGACGGCTGACCCGTGCGACGGGTCAGCCCAGTCGCTTGCGGTAGTGGATCCGGTCGTATGCCCCGTCCACGCGCCGCTCCACGACCTCGTAGCCGTACTTCGGGTAGATCTTCTGGTTTTCCCACATCATCGCGTTCGTACAGAGCCTGACTTCAGACACCCCCGACGCACGCGCCCGCTCGTCCACGAACCCCAACAGCCGCCGCCCGACGCCCTTCCCGTGGGCGTCGGGCCGAACGGCCACGCTGTCGAGGAACAGATGGTCCTCGCGCACCTCGACCACGACGAGCCCGACCACCCGCCCGGTCGCGGCCTCCTCGGCGACGAACACCTTCCCCGCCGCCACATTCGCCGCGTGATCCGCCTCCATGGGCTGCGGCACGACCCCGATACGCCCGATGTAGTGCCGGTAGGCGGCGTCGGTGACGTCCTTCACCTCCGCCACGTCAGCGTCAACCGCCACGCGAATCTCCACGAACGGGTGCTCTTCTGCATCGGTCACACCCTGAACGCTATCGACACCTGCCCGCGGGCGGGAGCATGGCGGGCCCGGGTCTGAACCCACGGTGGGCTCGACCACGCATCCTGAGCCCCCGGTTAGCCTTTCCTTAACGCGACCATAAGGATCTCCTCCACCCGCCCCGAGCAGGCGATTTCGCGGTTGGGCGCGGCTAGGTTCGTCTCGCCCCTCCCGTACCGGAGCCGTCGAGGAGTTCCCCCATGTCCGCATCCCGCAAGGTCGCCGCTGTCACCGTGCTCGGTGTCGCCCCGCTCGCGCTCGGCGCGTTGGCCGCCGGGCCGGCGTCCGCGCATGGGTCGATGGGGGATCCGGTGAGCCGGGTTTCGCAGTGTTATGGGGAGGGGCCGGAGAGTCCGAAGTCGGATGCGTGCAGGGCGGCGGTCGCGGCCGGGGGGACGCAGGCGCTGTACGACTGGAACGGGGTGCGGATCGGTGACGCGGGCGGGCGGCATCAGTCGCTGATACCGGACGGCAAGCTGTGCAGCGCCGGCAACGCCGAGTTCAAGGGGCTCGACCTGGCCCGCGCGGACTGGCCGGCGACCGGCGTGCGCAAGGGCTCGTACACCTTCAAGTACCGCGTGACCGCCCCGCACAAGGGCACCTTCAAGGTGTACATCACCAAGGCCGGTTACGACCCTGCGCGGTCGCCGGCCTGGGACGACCTGGATCTGGCGCACCCGGTGGCGACGGCCACCGACCCGGTCGCGGCGGGCGGCTTCTACACGTTCTCCGGCACACTGCCCGAGCGCTCCGGCAAGCAGCTGCTGTACGCGATCTGGCAGCGCTCGGACAGCCCGGAGGCGTTCTACTCCTGCTCCGACGTGAGCTTCGGCGGGACCGACCCGGCGGGCAACGGCTCCGGCACCAGTTCCTCCACGCCTGCCCCTTCCGCCTCCGCTCCCTCCGAGGAACAGATCGAGGAAGGCGCCGGCAAGTCGACGATCGAGCACGGCGGTCACGGCGACGACGACGCCCGTACGTCGGCGAAGCCGGCGCCGGCCGCGACCGACGCCCCGAGCACGGCCAACGAGCCCAGGGCCACGGCCGCCACCTCCGGCAACCTCGCGGAGACCGGCGGCGACGGCAGCACCCCGTACCTCGCCGTCGGCGGTGCGGCCGCGCTCGCGCTCGGCTCGGCGGCGTTGTTCGCGTCGGTGCGCCGGCGCGCGGCGGTCGGCGGCCGGCGCGGTCGCTGAACGGACTCCGGGGCCTGACCGGCGGCTCAGGTCGGTCAGGCCCCGGCGCTACACACCCGTCGGTCAGTCGACCGCCGACACGCAGGTGGTGGGGGTGGCGTGGGCCGGGTCGAGGGCGTTGGCCACCTCGTGGAAGGCGATCCGGTCGGTCAGCCCGAGCAGGGCGTGTTCGGACAGGTCGAGCGGGCACAGGTCCTGGATCAGGACGTTCTTCACGTCGGCCCCGCTCAGGAACTGCGTCCGGTACGGCGTTACCACCTCGTCGTACTTGGTGGCGATGACCGTGTAGTGGACGCCGGGCACGGTGTCGCCGCCCGCGTTGAGTCTGGTCATGAAGTCGGATCCGACGATCTGCTGGGCGAGGGCGGGGGTGGCGGCGGTGAGCAGGTCCTCGGCACCCGGGAAGTACGGCAGCAGGTTGGTGAGGCCGGACAGGGTGGTGCCGTGGTTGTTGGGCGCGATGCCGACGAGGGCGTTCACCTTGGCGGCTCCGCCGAGGAACTTGAGGTAGTAGCGGGGCATCATGCCGCCCTGCGAGTGTCCTACGACGTCGGCCTTGGTGGTTTTGGTGGCGGCGAGCACCTTGTCGACGAAGGCGGACAGCTGCTCCGCCGACTTGTCCATGGGACCGAGGGCGTGGAAGAACGGCACGCCGGGCAGTTGGCCGTAGTCGAGGGAGAAGACGCAGTAGCCGCGGTGCTCCAGGTACGGCGCGAGGACGAGCCAGTTGTCGACGGAGTTGGCGAGGGTGCCGTGGACGAGGACGACGGGGCGGGGGTGGGCGGCGGACGGCTTGCAGGAATAGTCGTTCCAACCTCCCCCACTCTCGGCTTCGCTCGAGCGGGGGGACCCCCAGCTCGTGGTGGTGGTCGCGTGGGCGGCGGTGGCGGGGACGGTGACGACCGCGGCAGCGGTCAGCAGCAGCGCGGCCAGGGATCTGAGCGCTCTTTTCCAGGGCAGCATCGGGTGATCTCCTTGCGGCTCAAGGGGAGTACGACGGCTCTACGCCCTGTGATCCGGATCACGAGGATGCTGTTCTCTCGTCAAGTTACGGACGAGTAGCTGACGGGGGAAGTTACGCGTCAGTAAAAACTTCCAGCGGTAGGCCGGGGCACCCGGGACCGCCGACGAGCCGTCACCAGGTGGGCCTGATGGGCCCGTAGGGCGCGATGCGCAGCAGATGGTCGCGCAGCATGCGCACTTCACCCTCCCCGAGCACCTCGACCCACCCCCGCACCGCCTCCGCGGCCGCCTCCTCCGCGGCTCGCGTACAGGCCCAGCCGCGCTCGGTCAGCACGATCAGCCGGGCCCGAGCGTCACCGGGGTGCGGCCGCCGCTCGACGTATCCCTTGCGCACGAGTTCGTCCACGAGCTGACTCGCCGCCTGCTTGGTCACCCCGAGATGGGTGGCGAGGTCGGTGACCGTCGCGCCACCGGGGGCCAGCCGCGCGAAGGCGTATCCGTGCGCGGGCCGCACCTCGAATCCACGGGCCACGACACCGTCGTTGATGCGTTGCGTGAGCTCACCGGCGGCGGCGAGCAGGGCGGCGGTCAGGGCCAGGGCCTCGGAGTTCTGCACGCCTGCATTGAAACACTCTTGACGTATTGGTCAAGCACCTTGACCATATAGTCAACCTGCTTGACCATCTGATCCCAGGAGGCCTCACCATGCCCGTCGTCCGCTCGTCCGAAGCCGTCGTCCACGAGATCCACGGCGCCCGCTTCGTCGCGTACGCCACCCCCCTCACCGGCAGCAAGGAACTGTGCGCCTGGCGCGGCGAGATCCCCCCGGGGACGAAGGCCCCCGTGCACACCGTCAACCGGGAGGAGATCTTCCATCTGCTCGTCGGCGAACTGGTCCTCACGCTCGACGGCCACCCCGAGCGGATCGGTGCGGGCGACACGGTGATCGTCAACCCGGGAACGGCCCTCGGTGTCGAGAACCCGACCGATCACACGGCGCTGTCCTGGGTCACCACGTCCATCGGCCTGGAGGCGGAGCTGGCCGACGGAACGCGAATCACTCCCCCGTGGGCCAACTGACCCTGTCGGCAAGGAGTTCGGCGCGGGTCAGCTCAAGGAGCCGGCCCGTCCAGTTGCGGCCGCGGTCGTCGCGGGTGTCCCTCCAGTACGGGGACTCCGCGTAGCCGGTGTAGCTGAGTCTCGCGTCGCCGGTGGCGAGGAGTGTTTCCGCGAGCTCGGGGTGCTGGGTGAACTTGGCACGCAGCAGGCCGGCCATGACGGCGAGGCGTACGGCCGGCCAGTCGTCCCGTCGTGCGGCCCGGCCGCCCCACTCATGGGCCTCGTCGGCGGTCGGGGCGTCGCGGACGGCGGTGCGGTCGGCCTCGTCGGCCGTCGACAGGGCCCAGTAGCCGTGCAGGACGGACGGGTAGGTGTCGCCGGCGTAGCGGACCGGGGCGGGGAAGTCGTTGCGCAGGGCGGAGAGGCCGGGGTCGGCGGGGAGGCCGTTCGGGAAGTGGGTCTGGTGCAGGACGACGGCCGGGTGCCCTGCCGTGGTGGGGTCGTCCGCGTGCCGGACGGCCTGCTGTTCCCGCTCGCGGGCGACGGCCTCGTCCCCGTGCCGGAAGTAGTCCAGCGCTTCCTGGTGCATCTCGGCCGTCACCGTCGGTCCGTCCCCGTCGGCCGGTTCGCCGATCTCGGTGAGCAGGATGCGCAGGGGACGGTCCTGGAGGTCCATGTCGCCGAGGCAGTAGACGCGTCGGTGCGGCGGAATGGCCAGGTAGGCGTCCCGGAGCAGGGCCCGGTTGGCCTCGGTGGGCGCCTGCCGGAAGCGGCGGACCGCCTCCCAGCAACGCTCGTCGGTCCTCGGGCGGCCGGCCAACTCCTCGATGCGGTCGGCGACTTCGAGGAGGAAGCCCGCCGGGGTCAGCGGTTCCGGGTAACGGGAGCGCCATCTGTTCTCGGGCGCCTCGTGAGGAGGCTGCCCCGGATCCGTGACCGCGATCCGGCCCGACTCCAGCATCCGCTCCAGGCCCGCCAGGTCGGTCGGCCGCCCGCACGAGATCGTGCCGTCGGCGAAGACGACCAGGTCCTCGACGAAGTACGTGTCGGGCAGCAGTTCGTGCCGCCTCCAGACATGGCACCACGTACCGCTGATCTTCTCCCCGTCCACCGTCCGATGAGTCGGCCCCCGCCATGTCATGGGGGCACCCTATGTCACTCACGAACGACGACACGCACCCCGGGAAACCCTCACGCCGCCAACGCCCCCGGCTTCACCGCCCCCGGCCCGAACCTCGCTCGTGCGCGGTCCGCGGCCTCCTCGATGCGGCGGAGCTTGTCGTCGGTGGGGTCGAAGGTGAGCTGGTGGGTGGCCTGTTCGGCGGGGGCCAGCCCCTCCGCGCGCAGGGCGATCGCGCGGACGCGGGCGCGCTGGAGGCCGAGGGCCTCGTACATGCCGTAGGCCGTCCTGGTCAGCGCGGCGGAGTGCGCGGTCGGTTCCTTGAGGGTGCGGCTGCGGGTGGTGGAGGAGCGGTCGGCGTAGCGCACGGTGAGGGTCAGGGTGCGGCAGACCTTCTCCAGGGCGCGCAGCCGGGCGCCCAGCTCCTCGGCGGCGGAGAGCAATGCGCGGCGGTGCCGGTCGTGGTCCAACTCGTCGCGGGGGAAGGTGCGTTCGGCGGCCAGGGAGCGTGAGACGGCGTTCGGTACGACCCGGCCGCGGTCGATGCCGTTCGCCTTCTCGTGCAGTTCGCGGCCGGCCTTCGCGCCGACCAGGCGCTGGAGCGTGGACAGGGGTGCGGCGGCGACCCGGCCGAGGGTGTCGAGGCCGTACTCGCCCAGCGTGCGGGCGGTCGCGGTGCCGACTCCGGGCAGCGCGGCGACGGACTTGTCGGCGAGGAACTCCGCGACGGCGTCCTCGGGGACCGCGCACGTCACGCCGGGCCGGGCGTCGCGCAGCGCCACGCGGGCCAGCAACGGTCCGGGACCGGCGCCGATCAGGCAGTCGACGCCGTACAGCGCGAGCGACCGCACCCGGATCACGGACGCCAGCTCGACGGCGTCGCGTCCGAAGTACCGCTCGGCGCCGCGCAGATCGGCCAGCGCCCCGTCCGGCGGCAGCGCCTCGACGACGGGCGTGAAGTCCTCCAGGAGCCCGAGCAGTCTGGGCAGGGCGGCCTCGTACAGCGGAGGCAGCTGGAAACGTACGCAGAGGATGGTCATCCCGCACTCCCCGGACTCTGGTGCCACAACTTCCGTACCTTGGCGGGCTCTTCGCCCGCCGGACGCAGATCGGCCCAGGGGTGCATCTCGTACCCCGTGGGCATGCGAATCGTTCGAGCGGCCTCCAAAGCGCCGTCCCCGGAACTCTCCGGGACGGGCTCCGCGAGCCGCGCCGCCACCTCGTCGAGCCCGCCCTCGACGCGCAGTTCGACCAGTTCGGCGAGGTTCCAGGCCGCGGACCCGACCACGCTGAGGCTGCGCGGGCCCCGGCGCTGCACGACCCCGCGCACCAGGAGCAGCCAGGAGTGGAAGACGGTGTGGGCGCAGGTGTCGTGGGAGTCGTCGAAGAAGGCGAGGTCGACCAGGCCGGTGCCGTCGTCCAGGGTGGTGAAGATGACCCGCTTGCCGGAGCGGATCGGCGGGGTCTGGGTGGCCGCCTTGGCGCCCGCGACCAGCACTGTCTCCCCGTGCCTGGCCTCGCGCAGCCGCCGCGCCGAGACCACGCCCAGCTCGTCGAGGAAGCCGCGGTGGTCGTCCATCAGGTTGCGGGAGGCGTCCATGGACAGCACGCCCAGTTCGGCGCTGAGCCGCTCGGCGCAGGACAGGTCCGGCAGCCCGGCGGGAGCCGTCTTCCGCCCGCCCGCCAGTGGCAGTTGCCCCCCGCCGCTGCCCACGGCCCGGGCGCCCCGGTGCAATTCGGTCAGGTGCAGTTGCAGATCACGCCGGTTGGCGCCGAAGGCGTCCAGCGCGCCGACCTGGGCCAGCCTTTGAGCGAGCGGACGACTGGGCCGCGCCCGCTCCCAGAAGTCGAGCAGCGAGGCGTACGGCTGTCCGTCGGCGATCCGCGCGGCCTCGGCCTCGCTGATGCCGTGCACGTCGGAGAGGGCCAACCGGAGCCCCCACACCCTTGATTCAGACACCAGTTCGATACGGTGGGCGACGCCCGACTCGTTCACGTCCAACGGCAGGATCGGCACCCCGCGCCGCCGCGCGTCCGCCAGCAGCAGCCGCTTCGGGTACATCCCGGGGTCATGCGTGAGCAGGCCCGCGTAGAAGGCGGCCGGGTGATGCGCCTTCAGCCACGCCGACTGGTACGTCGGTACGGCGAAGGCGACCGCGTGCGCCTTGCAGAAGCCGTAGCTACCGAAGGCCTCGACGATCCCCCAGGTCCGATGAATCGTTTCTGCGTCGTATCCGTTCGCCGCCGCGCGCTGCGCGAACCAGACCTTGATCCGCCCCTGCGACTCCGGGTCGGCCAGTCCGCGCCGCACCCGGTCCGCCTCGCCGCGTCCGCAGCCGGTCATGATGGCGACGATGTCGATGATCTGCTCGTGGAAGACGACGACCCCGTACGTCCCCTTCAGCGGCTCCTTCAGATCGGGGTGCGGGTACCTGACGGGCGCCCGCCCGTGCCGTGCCTCGATGAACGGCCGCACCATGTCGGCGGCGACCGGACCCGGCCGGAAGAGGGAGATGTCGACGACCAGGTCGTGGAAGGTGGCCGGCTGGAGCCGCCCGACCAGGTCGCGCTGGCCCGGCGACTCGATCTGGAAGCAGCCCAGCGTCTCGGTGGAACGGATGAGCCGGTACGTCGCCGGGTCGCCCTCCGCGACCGAGTCCAGGTCGATCCGCTCGCCCGTCGCCCGCTCCATCTCCGCGACCGCGTGCGCCATCGCCGACTGCATCCGCACCCCGAGCACGTCCAGCTTGAGCAGCCCGAGGTCCTCCACGTCGTCCTTGTCGAACTGCGACATGGGCAGCCCTTCGCCGCTGGTCGGCACGACCGGCGTACGGGCCAGGAGCGAGGCGTCGGAGAGCAGGACTCCGCAGGGGTGCATAGCGACCCCGCGCGGGAGCGCGTCCAGGGCCTCGACCAGCTCCCACAACCGGCCGTACCTCTCCTTCTCCCCCGCCAGTTCCCTGAGTTCCGGCAGCTCCTCCAGCGCCGCGCGGGCATCGCGGGCGCGGATGTGCGGGAAGGACTTGGCGATGCGGTCGATGTCGGCCGGGTCCAGGGACAGGGCCGCGCCGACGTCGCGGATCGCGTGGCGCACCCGGTACGTCTCCGGCATCGCGACCGTCGCGACCCGCTCGGTGCCGAACCGGTCGATGATCGCGCGGTAGACCTCCAGGCGACGCGCGGACTCCACATCGATGTCGATGTCGGGGAGCACGACCCGTTCCTTGGACAGGAACCGCTCCATCAGCAGCCCGTGTTCGATCGGGTCGGCGTGCGCGATACCGAGCACGTGGTTGACGAGGGAGCCCGCGCCGGAGCCGCGCGCGGCGACCCGGATGCCCATCCCCCTGACGTCGTCCACGACATGAGCGACCGTCAGGAAGTAGGAGGCGAAGCCGTGGTGGGCGATGATGTCCAGCTCGTGGTGCATCCGCTCCCAGTACGCGCGCCGCCCTCCGTAGCCGAGCAGCACCATCCCCGCCGCGACCCGTGAGGCCAGCGCCCGCTGGGCGGTGCGGCGGCCGGCGCCGACGAGGTGCGGCTCGGGGAAGTGGACGGTGCCGATGCCGAGGTCGTCATCGGGGTCGACCAGGCACGCGGCGGCCGTCGCCCGGGTCTGCTCCAGCAGGCGGTGGGCGGTGTCGCGCCGGTAGCCTGCCGCCTCGACGACCCGCTCGGCCACGTGCAGCATGGCGCCCGCGTCCTTCAGCCAGGCCTCACCGGAGTCCAGCTCCTTGGTGGGGTCGACGGGGACCAGTCGGCGGGCGGAGTCCAGCACGTCGGCGACCGGTCCGAGGCCGGGGTCGGCGTACCGGACGGCGTTGCTGAGCACCGGCCGGACCCGCTGCTCGGCCGCGAAGCCGACGGTGCGGGCGGCCAGGCGCAGGGAGCCGGGGCCCGTTCCCTCCCGGCCGTGCCAGACGGCCTCCAGGCGCAGGGCGTCACCGTAGACCTCGCGCCAGGGGGCGAGGAGCCTGGCCGCGCGGTCCGGACGCCCTGCGGCCAGGGCCCGGCCCACGTCGGAGTCGGGACCGAGCAGGACGGTCAGGCCGTCCCCTCTGTTGGCCGTCCAGGGCAGCAAAGGCGTGCCCTCACCCGCGTGCGCCGCCGTGACGATCCGGCACAGGTCGGCCCAGCCCCGGGCGCCGTCCCGGGCGAGGAAGGTGACGCGGGGTGTCGACTCGTCGATGAAGGCACCGCCGCGCACGGGAGTCCTTCGGCGCCTTTCTCCCCGTATGTCCCCTCGGGCGTCCCCTCGTACGGACTCGCCCCGCCGGGGTTCCTCCACCGCCAGCTCCACGCCGAACAGCGGGCGGACGCCGGCCTTGGCGCAGGCCTTGGCGAAGCGGACCGAGCCGGCGAGGGTGTCGCGGTCGGTGAGGGCGAGGGCGTCCATGCCGCGCTCGGAGGCGCGCTCGGCGAGGCGCTCCGGGTGCGAGGCGCCGTATCGCAGGGAGAACCCGGAGACGGTGTGCAGATGCGTGAATCCCGGCACACGCACCTCCCGTACCCATGAGCCCCGCCGGACTCTCGAACATCAGTTCCCTACCCTCTCACCCCCACCATAGACCAATTCCCGAACATCTGTACGACAACCATTCGGGCGCTTCCCACCTGCACAAACGCCCGGTGCCCCGGACCGTGGGGGCATGACGCAGACCGCCGGCGCCAGTACGCCCCGCACGTCATTTCTCGACGAGGTGAAGGACGCCGTCACCCCGCGGGCCACGTTGCTGGTCCTCGGCGTGGTCGCGCTCAGCCTGCTGTTCATCGCCTCCTATGTGGGGGCGCTGCACGACCCGAAGCCCAAGGACGTGCCCTTCGGGGTGGTGGCGCCCGGGGCCGCCGCCCAGCAGGCGGTGGCCCGGCTGGAGAAGCTGCCCGGCGAGCCGCTGGACCCTCGCGCGGTGGCCGACGCGGCGACGGCCCGGCAGCAGATCCGGGACCGGGAGATCGACGGCGCCCTGATCATCGACCCGGCCGGCACCACCGACACCCTCCTGGTCGCCACCGGCGGCGGGCGGGTCCTGGCCACGACCGTGGAGGCGCTCACCGCCGGCCTGGAGAAGGCGCAGGGGCGCACGGTGCGGACCGTCGACGTGGCCCCGGCCGACAAACAGGACGCCAACGGTCTTTCGTCCTTCTACGTGACCGTCGGCTGGTGCGTGGGCGGCTATCTGTGCGCGTCGATCATGACGATCAGCTCGGGCGCCGGCCGCTCGAACCCGAAGCGGGCGGTGATCCGGCTGCTCGCCCTGGTCCTCGTCGGAATCGTCGGCGGACTCGGCGGCGCCCTGATCGTCGGGCCGATCCTGGGCGCCCTGCCCGGCTCCTTCGCGGCCTTCTGGGGACTCGGCGCGCTGATCGTCTTCGCGGTCGGCGCGGCCACGCTCGCGTTCCAGGGCGTCTTCGGGCTCGCCGGCATCGGGCTGGTCATCCTGCTCGTGGTGATCCTGGGCAATCCCAGCGCGGGTGGCGCGCTGCCGCCTCCCCTGCTCCCGCCGTTCTGGAGGGACATCGGCCCCGCACTGCCGCCGGGCGCGGGAACGTGGTCGGCACGCTCGATCGCCTACTTCGAGGGCAACGACATGACCGCCTCGCTGCTGGTGCTGTCGGCGTGGGCGGTGGGCGGGGTGGTGGTCACGCTGCTGGCGGCGGTACTGCGCGGCCGACGGCGGGCAGGACGGCACACAGCCTGAAGTCCCGCCCCTCGCGCGCGGGGCGGGACTTCACACAAACCGTGGGGGGAAGGATCAGCCGATCTGCGTGCCCGTCGCCGACAGCGCCTCCGTCACCGGCTGGAAGAAGGTCTCCCCGCCGGAGGTGCAGTCGCCGCTGCCGCCGGAGGTGAGGCCGACGGCGCTGCTGCCCGAGAAGAGGGAGCCGCCGCTGTCACCGGGCTCGGCGCAGACGTCGGTCTGGATGAGGCCGTTGACGATGTCGCCGTTGCCATAGTTCACGGTGGCGTCCAGACCGGTGACCTTGCCGGAGTGCACCTGGGTCGTGGAGCCGCTGCGGGTGACCGCCTGGCCGACGGTGGCCGCGGCCGCGCCCGTGATCTTCTGCGAGGAGCCGTTGTAGAGGTTGACCTCGCTCGGGTGGTCGACGTCGGCGGTGTACTTGACGAGGCCGAAGTCGTTGTCCGGGAAGCTGGACGTCTCGTTCGTGCCGATCTCCTTGCCGGAGGAGTCCGTCCAGGTGGAGATGGCGTCCGTGCAGTGACCGGCGGTCAGGAAGAAGGGCTGACCGCCCTTGACCACGTTGAAGCCGAGCGAGCAGCGCCCGCCCGAGCCGTTGATGGCGTCGCCGCCGGCGACGAAGGGCCTGAACTCCCCCTTCGTCCGCTGGACCTCGGCGACGGGGCCGAGACCTTCGACGACCTTGGTGAGCTTGGCCCACTCGGCCTTGGAGACGGTGCGGTCGGCGGTGACGACGACCTTGTTGGTCGTCGGGTCCGTCACCCAGGAGGTGCCGGGGATGGTCGCGTCGTCCTTGAGCGTCGTGCGGGCGCTCTTCAACTGGGCGAGGGAGTGTTCGACGATTCTGGCCTTGGCGCCGGCCGCCTCGACGGTCCTGGCGGCCCTCTCGTCGAGCACGTTCACGACGAGGGCCTTGGCCTTTGCGTCGTAGTACGTTCCCGCCGCTTCGGTGCCGAGGTCCTTGCCGAGCGTGGAGGCGAGCTTTCCGGCCGCCGTGATCGACAGGGTCTCGGGCGTGGCGGCCTTCACGGGCTCACTGGCGTTCGCAGTCTGGAAGGTGACACCCGCGGCGACCAGTGCGGCGATGCCCGCACCTGCCATGGCTGCACGGCGCCTGGATATGCGTCGGTGCTTCAACTCTCGTCCTCCTGTGGGGGGTCGGCCCGGGAGATTGTGGGGATCTCGGGGACCGGAAGGCTGGTTGACGAGCGCCTACTCTTCCGAACCCCACAGGGAGCACACAAGGGTGACTTCCGGACGCGCGTAGAACGGGAGTTGCGCGCCCCCTTCACCTTGACTGTCCACGGTCACACCAGGGGCCTTCACATCGCAAACACTACGTGTGGGTAACTCTTCACCGGTCGCCGAGGATCCGCGAGGACTAGTCCTGTCTTGAAATCGCCCCTTGCGCACCGGTGTTTGCGTGAGGCTCGACCGACGGGAGTTGCTGCTGCACCGGTTGCTGCACCACGGGCGACGTCTGCACCTGCTGCGCCTTCTCCAGGAACCGCAGCAACTCCACCGGGAACGGCAGCACCAGCGTCGAGTTCTTCTCTGCGGCCACCGCCACCACCGTCTGCAACAGCCGCAGTTGCAGCGCGGCGGGCTGGTCCGACATCGCCTGCGCCGCCTCGGCCAGCTTCTTCGACGCCTGGAGTTCGGCGTCCGCGTTGATGACCCGGGCCCGCCGCTCCCGGTCGGCCTCGGCCTGCCGGGCCATGGACCGCTTCATGGTCTCGGGCAGGGAGACGTCCTTGATCTCGACGCGGTCGATGGTGACGCCCCACTCCACGGCCGGACTGTCGATCATCAGCTCCAGGCCCTGGTTGAGCTTTTCGCGGTTGGCGAGCAGATCGTCCAGCTCGCTCTTGCCGATGATGGAGCGCAGCGAGGTCTGCGCCATCTGCGAGACCGCGAACCGGTAGTCCTCCACCCGCACGATCGCCTCGGCCGGCGCGGTCACCTTGAAATAGACCACGGCGTCGACCCGCACCGTGACGTTGTCCCGGGTGATGCCCTCCTGCCCGGGCACCGGCATCGTCACGATCTGCATGTTGACCTTCCGGAGCTTGTCGACCCCCGGAACGATCATGGTGAACCCCGGACCGCGCACCTCGGGGCGGAGTCTGCCGAGGCGGAAGACCACGCCCCGTTCGTACTGTTTGACGACCCGCGCCGCCGCCATCACGTACACCGCACCGGCGGACGCGAGCGTCACTCCCGCCGCCACCAGCTCCTCGACCATCGCGGCCCCCAGGGTCCGTCGTGGGCGTCTCACAAGGGAGTACTGCCTGTACGTCGACGGTAGCCCCGGCCACGGACAAGGGGGAGCCCCCGCACGACGGTTGTCGTGCGGGGGCTCCCTTCCGCTGTCGGCTGCTGCGTGGGCCGTGCGGAGGCCGGTCGTGACCGGTGCGGTGCGGGCCGGTCTAGAAGACGCTGACACCGTAGGCGCTCAGGGCCTCCACGACGGGCTGGAAGAAGGTCGTGCCACCGGAGGTGCAGTTGCCGCTGCCGCCCGAGGTCAGGCCGTAGGCGACACCGTTGGTGCCGTACAGGGAACCGCCGGAGTCGCCGGGCTCGGCGCAGACCGTGGTCTGGATCATGCCGTAGACGACGTCGCCGGAACCGTAGTTGACGGTCGCGTTGAGGGCGGTGACGCGGCCGCTGTGGATGCCGGTGGTCGAGCCGTCACGGGTGACCGTGGTGCCCACGCTGGGCGTGCCCGCGCTGGTGATGTCGGTGTTGCCCGCGGTGCCCGACTTCGTGACCGACGAGTTGGTGTACTTGACGAGACCGTAGTCGTTCGTCGGGAAGCTGGATCCCGCCGTGGTGCCGAGCGTGGTGGAGTGACCCGAGTTGGACCACCAGGTGCCCGCGCCGTCGGTGCAGTGACCGGCGGTCAGGAAGTAGTAGTTCCCGGAGCTGTCCCGCACGTTGAAGCCGAGTGAGCAGCGCCAGCTACTCGCATAGATGGCGTCGCCGCCCGCGATGTACTTCTGGAACTTGCCCGGGGCGTGCTTGATGGTGAGCGCGTCGGCGTTGGTGCCGGCCTGCTCCTTGATCTTGGAGATCTCGGCCTTGGAGACCGTGCTGTCGACGGTGACGACGACGCGGTTGGTCTTGGAGTCGACGGCCCAGGCGGTACCCGGGATGTCGGCCTTGAGCACCGAGGCGCTGGCGCTCTTGAGCTGGGTGGTGCTGAAGGTGGCTGCTTCGTTCGCGCTCGCGTGGGGGATCGCGATCGCGGCGGCGGCCACGAGTCCGGTGGAGACGGCGATCAGCCGGGTCCGTCTCGTGATGCCGCTGGTGGGGGTGGTGCGCTTGATCCTCACGTTTCGTTCCCTCCCAGGGGAAGTCGGGGGCCCGCGTGGGGTGGGGCCCGTGAGGCGCAGTCGAGCGGCACGGTTGCCCGGATTCCGAACACGCCGTGCCCCTGACAAGCGCTGTGGGGAGTATTCGGCCGAACGGACGGTAGGCACAAGGGCGCCTTTCGGCCGTCACCCCTTGAACGAAGTGTGCGATTTGGCCACTTCGCGCGGCCTCAGACCAGATTCCGCTCCCCGCCTCGATCGCGAGGTCGAGCCGGTTCCCGGGCGGCGGGAAGGGGCAGAGGAAGTGGTCGGCGAAGGCACACGGCGGCAGCACGACCCGGTTGAGGTCGACCGTCGTACGGCCCTCGGCGTCGGGCGCCACCGCATAGAGGAACCGGAACCGGTAACTGCCGTTCCCGCTGGTGGCGTCGGCGAGGACCGCCCACAGCGAGCCGTCGCCCTGGACCGTGACCTGAAGCGTCCGCTCCAGCCCGTCGAGGCTGAACGCCAGCTCCCCGCCGAGAGCGAGCCCACGCTCGCGCCCGTCCGCGTTCGCGACCCGCACGGTGCGGTGTTCGTCGTACGGGGTGAAGCGCCCCGGCACCGACCAGCGCGGATCGTAGGGCGTGGCGTCGATGCCGCGGAACGCCCGGCGCGCCGCGGAGGCGGGGTCGTAGTCGCGAACGCCCCAACTCCCCTCGCGGACCAGGACGACCAGGCGTCGCTCGCCGAACGCGACCCGGGCCGACTCGACGGAGCCCTGGTCGGGGCCGATACGGACCCTGCCGGCGAAGGGCCGGCCGTCCACCGTCAGACCGTCCGCCTCGGTGGCCGTGAGCGCCACGGCGTCCCCGTCCGCCACCCATGTCCCGGGGATGTCCGGAAGTCGCCCCTCCGGATGATCCTCGATCCAGTGGGTGCCGGTGAGTGCGAGCGGCCCGTAGGGCCCCGCCACCGACTCGACGCGGTGCTCGTGCCACCGCTTCCACTCGTCGAACGCGTCCGTGGTCATCTGGTCAGCCTTTCCATACGGGGTCGGAGAGCCCGAGGTGTGAACGCAGGGTGGTGCCCTCGTACTCCGTGCGGAACGCGCCGCGCTCCTGGAGCAGCGGCACGACCCGGTCCACGAACTCGTCGAGCCCGCCGGGGGTGAGGTGCGGTACGAGGATGAAGCCGTCGGCGGCGTCCTGCCGTACGAACGAGTGGAGTTCGGCGGCGACCGACTCCGGGGTGCCGATGAAGGACTGCCGGGCGCCCGCCTCGATCACGGTCTCCCGGATGGAGAGCCCCTTCTCCTTCGACAGCGCCCGCCACTTCTCGGCGATCGCGACGGTGTCGCCGCGCCGGGTGCGCCCCTGGGTGATCGACGAGTCGGTCACCGGGTCGGTCTCGGGCAGCGGCCCGTCGGGGTCGTACGAGGACAGGTCGACGCCCCAGATCTGTTCCAGCGCGAGGATCGCGTTCTGTGGCGAGACCTGTTGCCTGCGGATCTCGGCCGCCTTCTCCTGCGCCTCGGCGGCTGTGTCGCCGAGGACGACCGAGACGCCGGGCATGATCTTCAGGTCGTCGGACGTGCGGCCGTACTTCTCCAGGCGCCTCTTGACGTCGGCGTAGAAGGCACGGCCCGCCTCCAGCGAGCTCTGCCGCGTGAAGATCACGTCCGCCGTGGAGGCGGCGAACTCCCGCCCCTCGTCGGAGTCCCCGGCCTGGATCACGACCGGATACCCCTGTGGGGAGCGCGGCAGGGTGAACTCGCCGGCGATGTCGAAGTGCGCTCCCCGGTGCGCGAACGGCCGAGGCACCCCCTCGGGTGTCCAGGAGTCCCACAACTCCCGCGCGGTGCCGATGAACTCGGCCGCCCGCGTGTACCTCTCGGCGCGGTCGAGGAAGCCGCCGCGCCGGAAGTTCTCCCCGGTGAAGGCGTCGGAGGAGGTCACCACGTTCCAGGCCGCCCGGCCGCCGCTGAGGTGGTCCAGCGTGGCGAACCTGCGGGCGATCTCGTACGGCTCGTTGAAGGTGGCGTTGACCGTGGCGGCGAGGCCGAGCCGCTCGGTGACGGCGGCGAGCGCGTTCAGCATGGTGATCGACTCGGGCCGCCCGACCACGTCCAGGTCGTGGATGCGGCCCTTGTGCTCGCGCAGCCGCAGCCCCTCGGCGAGAAAGAAGAAGTCGAACAGGCCGCGCTCGGCGGTCCGCGCGAGGTGCTCGAAGGAGGAGAACTCGATCTGCGACTTCGAGCCGGGGTCGGCCCAGACGGTGGTGTTGTTGACGCCCGGGAAGTGCGCGGCGAGATGGATCTCCTTACGACGTCGTACGGTCATGACGTTCCCCCTGTCACGGCGTACTGGTTGACGGGCTTGGCCAGGCCCAGATGCTCCCGGAGCGTGCTGCCCGGGTAGAAGGTGCGGAACAGGCCGCGGTGCTGGAGCAGCGCCACCGTGCCGTTGATGAGCCGCTCCAGATCGCGGCGGGGTTCGACGGGCCTGAGGTGGAAGCCGTCGGCGGTGCCCTGCGTGTGCCAGGTGGCGATCAGTTCGGCGAGGTCGACGGGCCCGCCCCGGTACAGCGGGCCCTGCGCGGTCTGCCGGGGGCCGCCCCCGCCGTGACCGGCCTCGGCCGCGTGCTCGCCGTCGCCGAGGTCGACGAGGAGGCTCACCAGGACCCGCAGGGTGTCCGGGTCCCTGCCGAACTCGGCGGCGAGGCCGCGCAGGTGGTCCCGTACGGCGCGGGCCTGCGCGGAGCTCGCGGCGCTGACGAGCGCGACGTCGGCGTACCGGGCGGCGGTCGGCCGGGCGTGTCCCTCGGTGGCGTCGACGACTCGCACGGGGTGCCCCTGCGGGGGGCGGGGCACGATCGAAGGGCCCTTGACCGAGAAGGCCGAGGCGGTGAAGTCGACGTGGTGCAGCTTGTCCCGGTCGACGAAACGGCCGGTCGCCACGTCCCGTATCTCGGCGTCGTCCTCCCAGCTGTCCCACAGCTTCGCGGCCACGTCGGCGACTTCACCGGCCTCCCGCCACAGCTCGTCGGCGGGTGCGGCGTGGCGGCGTCCGAAGAGGCGGGCCTCGCCCTCGGTGGACGACACGTCGATCCACCAGCCGGCCCGGCCACGGCTGACCCAGTCGAGGGTGGCGACGGCCGCCTGGACGTGGAAGGGCTCGGTGTGCGTGGTGGTGACGGTGGGGACGAGGCCGACGCGGTTCGTGGCGGGCGCCACCCGGGACAGCACGGCGAGCGCGTCGGGCCCGGGGCGGGCGAAGGTGTCGTCCAGCGTCACGAAGTCGAGGCCGCCGCGCTCGGCGAGCCGCGCCGCCTCGACATGGGAGGCGGCGTCGTGCGCCGCCGGCTGATCGACGGCGGCGGCCAGGTGCAACAGGCCCCGGCCGTGCGATGCGGTCATGGGAGGGGACCCCTTTTCTGTAAGGAGGTTGGGTGGGTGGGTCACAGCACCTTGGAGAGGAACGCCCGCGTCCGCTCCTCCCGCGGCCGGTCCAGTACGTCGCCCGGGGCGCCCCGCTCGACGATCCGCCCGTCGTCCATGAACACGACCGTGTCGGCGACCTCGCGCGCGAACCCGATCTCATGGGTGACGACGATCATCGTGGTGCCCTGCCGGGCCAGGTCCTTGATGACGTCGAGGACCTCGCCGACCAGCTCGGGGTCGAGCGCCGAGGTCGGCTCGTCGAACAGCAGCAGCTTCGGCTCCAGCGCGAGCGCCCGCGCGATCGCGACCCGCTGCTGCTGCCCGCCGGAGAGCTGCCTCGGGTACACCTCGGCCTTGTCGGCGAGACCCACCCGGTCCAGCAGCAGCCGCGCCGCCTCGACGGCCTCCTTGCGGGGTCGCTTCAGCGCGGACACCGGCGCCTCGACGATGTTGTCGAGGACGGTCAGGTGCGGGAACAGGTTGAAGTTCTGGAAGACGAAACCGATGTGCGTGCGCTGCTTCAGCACCTCGCGCTCGCGCAGCTCGTGCAGCTTGTCCCCGGAGCGCCGGTAGCCGACCAGGGCACCGTCCACACTGATCGCGCCCCGGTCCACCTTCTCCAGGTGGTTGATGGTGCGCAGCAGCGTGGACTTGCCGGAGCCGGAGGGCCCGAGGATCACGGTGACCTCGCCGACGCGCACCTCGAGGTCGATGCCCTTCAGGACCTCCAGCGGCCCGAAGCTCTTGTGCACGGACCTGATGTCGACCATGACGCTCATCGCGGGAATCCCTTGGTGAAGGTGAAGGTGAAGGCGGGAGTGGAGTGGGGTGGCTTACGCGGCGGCGCGACAGGCCAGGTCCCGCAGGAACGCCAGCGCGGCGCGCGCGGTGGCGTCGTTCTGCCGGAACGCGGGGCCGCCGGTGCGCGGCCGGGTGAAGGCGCCGGGGGTACGGCCGTCGGTGTAGGGGCCGAGCGCGAAGCGCCGGGGGTGGGGCCGCCCGGCCTTGTCCAGGATCCGCCCGTCCGCGGGGTCCACGCGGAGCAGCCCCTCCGGGGTCTCGGCGGCTCCGTCGGCGTGCAGTGAGCGCAGCAGCGGGCCGCGGGCGAGTCGGACCGTGGGCTCGGGCAGCCGTGCCTCGACCAGGGCCCGGGCCGCCACCGAGAAGCCGGGCACGGTGGCGCTCGAGGCGCGGAAGACCCCGTCCCGCGCGGTGACGGTCATGTCGGCGCCGACGAACTTCAGCAGGCCCGCCCGGGACAGCGCGAGCATCTGCCGCAGCCGGGGCCCGGGCGGCCCGGAGGCGAGGTAGCTGAAGAAGCCGTGCCACCAGGGGCCCATGTCACCGAGCCGGATCAACTGCCCGTAGACGGACAGCAGCCCGAAGAACACCGACTGGTCGGCGCTGTGCGCGGGGTCGTGCCGGCGGCTCAGGTCGTCCTCGATGTAACCGCGCAGCCCGGCCTGGAACTCCTCGTGCGTCGCGTACCGCACCCCGTCCAGCGGATGGTCGAGCGCGGCGAGGTCCAGCTGGTCGGCGGCGTCGGGCACGGCGGCAGCCACGAGTACCTGGCGTTCGACAGGGGCGGCCGCCGCGTACTTCTCCTCGAAGTCGACCCAGTCCATCGAGGTCCGCTCGGGGTGCGCCGTGAACAGCCGGTGGTAGTGCGCGAACCCCAGTTCCTTCTCGATCAGCGGCCACACGTCCCGCCGGAATTCGAAGCCCTCCGGCCGGGCGAGCAGGCCGTCGACCTCGGCGGGTCCGAAGAACCGGGGCAGCGGCGGCCGTTCGCCACCGACGTCGTAGCCGATCTTCGAGCGGTACGGCACACCGCGCCGCGAGCCGACGTAGAGGACCGGCTCGCGCCCCGAGGGAACGTAGGTGTCGCCGTCGTACCGTCCGCCCCGCCCCTCGAAGAGCAGCACCATCAGGTCGACGAAGGCGAGCCCGAAGCCGCGGACCAGCACGGGTTCGTCGGCCTCGATGGCGGACAGGTCGCTGTCGGCGGTGAAGTCCGGTGGGAGGTGGACCAGGTCGTGGGTGCGGGCGTACGACGCCAACGCGCGCTGCTCGTCGTCGAGTTCGGAGTCGAGGTGGCCGATCGCGAGGACGACGAGGTCGGCGAGGAGCGGACGCGGACGCCCCTCCAGCCACACCTGCTGCCGGCCCTCGCGGGGGCCGCCGACGCGCAGGGCGCGCCGGGGATGGTGGTGGACGGCCACGCCCTCGGGCAGCGCCGCGACGGCCTGCTCGTGGACCCAGCGCAGATACGCCCCCTGCGTCTGCCGGTCGGCGAAGACACGTCCGTCGAGGCCGGCCCACTCGTGCAGCGAGGGTCCCTCGCGCACGGGTCCGGCCATGTCCACCGTCTCGTCGGTGAACATGGTGATGTCCTCGGCGTGCGAGTTCATCCACAGCAGCGGCGACTGCGCCGCGCGCCAGATCCGTCCGGCGCCCGGTGGATAGGGGTCGACGAGATGGATGTCGAGGCCCGAACCGGCGTACAGGTCGGGCGCGTTGGCGGCGATCCGTTCGATGAGGCCGGTCCCCCGCGGCCCGGCCCCGACGATGACGAGCGTGCGCCTCATCGGGTGCGCTCCGAACCGCGCGCGTAGTGCCGCTCCACGTAGTACTGGCCGACGCCGAGCACCGAGGTGACGACGGTGTACCAGATCGTGGCGACCATCAGCAGCGGGATGACCTGGTAGGTGCGGTGGTAGATCAGCTGCACGGAGAAGAGCAGGTCGCTCACGGCGATGACGCTGACGATGGAGGTGCCCTTGAGGGTGCCGATCAGCATGTTCCCGGCGGGCGGCACGATGGAGCGCATGGCCTGCGGCAGGACGATCCGCCACCAGCGGCGCCACCGGCTCAGACCGAGCGCCTGCGCGGCCTCGACCTGGCCGCGGTCGACGGAGAGGATGCCGCCGCGTACGACCTCGGCGGCGTACGCGGCCTCGTGCAGCGTCAGACCGATGATCGCGACGGTCACCGGTCCGAGCAGGTTGACCGTCTTCACGCCCAGGATCTGCGGGTACAGCGCCCCGATGTTGAACCACAGCAGCAGCTGCACCAGGATCGGGATCGAGCGGAACAGCCACACGTATCCCCAACTCACCGCGCGCAGCACGGGGTTGGCGGACAGTCGGGCCGCCGCGAGCAGCGCGCCGAGGGTGAAGCCGAGCGCCATGACGACGGCGGTCAGCCAGAGGGTGAGCCACAGCCCTCGCAGCACCGAGTCGGTGGTGAAGTAGTCGGCGACCACATCCCACTGGAACGCCTCGTTGCGCAGGACGGAGTTGACGGCGAGCCCGAGCAGGACGAGGACGGCGACGGCGGCCGTCCACTGGCCGTAGCGGCGCTGGGGGACGATACGCAGGGTGTCCGCGTGTTCCGGTATGTCCGGGGCGGCGGCCTTGGCGAGGGTGTCGGAGGACATGTGAAGGCTCCGTGACGTCGAGTCGGTTGAACTCGGTGGTGCCTTCACACGGTCGCGCCGGGGCGCGGTGCGGCCGAGCCCCTCAGCAGGGCCGCTCATTGACTCTACGGCGGCATTTCCCCTCGCTGTCAAGAGTGTCCACACTGTGAGCGTTACGTCTCAAGTCGGTTGACGCACAACCGGGGACCTGTTCCACTTGGCCCATGCATCCACAGCAGTGGCTGGTCACGCGCTCCCACATCGACTTCGGTCGCGTGTGGTCCTCTTCCTGTTGAGCCGCCTGAGCTGACCCCCCTGCACGCCCCTGTTCCTCTTCACGGGCGCCTGCTGCTCTTCCCTTCGCCTTCACACGCGCACCCCTCCCCTCACTCAGCGCTCTTCTCGCCTTCCGCTCTCCAGGAGACGGCACATCATGCCTCGTGCGTCCTCGCGTACCCTTTTTGCGCCTTTTGCCCTGATTACTTCGGCCACCCTGCTCCTCACCGCCTGCGGATCCGGCTCGGACGACGCGGCCGGCGGCGGCACCGCACAGGCCGCGGCCACATCGGGTGGGATTCCCACCACTGACGTCGTCTCCGACGTCAAGAAGGACGAGGCGGCCGCCAAGCTGCTGCCCGCCGGCACCACCGAGCTCACGGTCGCGGTCAGCGTCGGCGGCACCCCGCCCGGCACCAGCTACCTCGACGACGGCAAGACCCTCACCGGCCAGGACGTCGACTTCACCAAGGCTGTCGGCAAGGTTCTCGGCGTCAAGCTCAAGACGGAGCAGGCCAGTTTCGAGGCGATCCTGCCGGCCCTGGACAGCGGCAAGTACGACTTCGGTGCCAGCAACTTCGGCGTCACCGACGAGCGCCGCAGGACCATCGACTTCGTCACCTACATCAACGACGGCCAGGGCTTCGCCGCCCGCAAGGACAGCAAGCTGTCCAAGGTCACCGACCTGACGCAGTTGTGCGGTCTGAACGTCGCGACCGGCGCGGGCACCACCTTCGAGGCCACGCTCGAGGAGAACAAACACGTCTGCACGGACGCCGGCAAGAAGGCGTACAAGGTGCAGACGTACAACGAGCAGGGGGCCATCTGGTCCTCGATCCAGCAGGGCCGCAGCGACGTCGTCATGTCCACCATCAACGGCCTGCGCTACGCCGTCGCCCAGCAGCCCGGCCTGAAGTTCCTCAACGAGTACCACCGCCTGGACGTCGGCTTCGCCTTCAAGAAGGGCACGAAGCTGGCACCGGCCTTCCAGGCGGCGGTGAACAAGCTGATCGCGGACGGGACGTACCAGAAGATCCTGAAGAAGTGGGGCACGACGGGCTCTGCGATCGACAAGTCGCAGATCTCGCCGCCCGAGCTGAAGAACTAAGGCCCCGGGGCTTCCCTGACGTCCGGTCAGCAGCCGTCGCAGGGGCAGCAGCAGTCGCAACCGTCGCAGTCACAGTCGCGGCAGCAGCCCTCGCGCTTCTTCCGCGACCACGGTCCCTCGTACTCCTCGGCGCAGCACAGTTTGCAGGTGCAGCACAGCAGCCAGAACATCCCGCAGCCCGCCCAGAAGCCCCGCCGGCCCTTCGGCGGCTGCGGCGCCGGACCGCCGCCGAAGCCGCCGGACCCACCGCCGCCGTCGTGGGAGCCGCCCCCGCCCCCATAGGGGCCGCCGCCCGCATACGGGTTGCCACCCGCGTACGGGGCCCCGCCGGCGTACGGCTGCTGCGGCGGCCCGAAGGAGCCCTGCTGCGGCGAGCCGTGGGGACCCTGCTGCGGCGGCTGTCCGTAGGGGCCGGGCTCGTGCGAGGCGCACACCGGGATCGTGCCGAAGGCCCTGTCCACCGAGCGGCGCAGCTCGTGCACGAGCAGCAGGTGCGCGAGCTTCGCGTCAGTGAATTCGACCTCCCGCAGCGCGAGCCGTATCCCGTGCAGGGCGTCGTCGGCGAGCCGCCTGCCCTCGGCGAGCGACGTACCGGTCGCGGTGAGCGGGTTCCACGCGCCCGACGCGGCGTCGGCCGCCTGGTCCTCCACGGCGTCCAGGAGGTGTGCGAGCCGTCCGAAGAGGCGTCCGGCCTCGGCGAGCGGCTCGGTGTTGCGCGGGCGTCCGGCGAGGACGGCGGTGTGCGCGAAGGCCGCGGCGGTCGCGGTCTCGGTCGGTTCGGTGACGGTCAGGATCGGCGTCCCGGGACCGGCGAGCGCCTCGAGGCCGATCTGCCGGTCGACGGCGTCGACGAGCAGCGCGGTGTCGAACCCGACGGCGGACCCGCTGCGGGCGCCCGCGCGCCCCCAGCTCGTGGCGACCCGTCGGGCGGCGACCGCGACCGGCCGGCGCGCCAGCAGCCCGTCGCCGTCGGCGACATGGTCACGCACCTTGGCGGAGGCGAGCACCAGGGAGACGGCCGCCGCGAGCCGCGCCCCCTCCCCGTGTGCGACGGACGCGGTACGCATCCCGCGCAACGCACACGGTCCGGCCGTACGCCGCCACCCACCGTCACCGTCGGTGCGGTCGGCCTGAGCCTCCGTCAAAACGGATATCAGCAACCCGTCGTAGTTGGTCACGACCCGGGCGAGCTGCCCGTGGTCGGAGCGGAGGGCGAGACACAGGCCGCACAAATGCGCCATCCACTGGGCCTTGAGCCCTTCTCCCAGGCGGTGGCTGCAGGGCCTGACCATTCCGAACACGACGATCCCCCGTGGTTCGTACGACGTTGGACCGGCATCGTATCGACCACTTGTCGTGCCGGACGGGTCGCCCCGTTCACCCGTACGCACCGCCCGTCACTCGTACGCCATGAGAAATCATATTTCACTCACAGTCAGCAGCCGCGTACGACGGGAGCCTTGGGGCATACGGACTCTCGACGGATCGCCTGTGCACCAGTACCGTCACAAACCCCCCGCGCGGCGTCTATCCACTTGGCGCGCCGTCCGCATCATGGATGACCATAGGGATGCGGAAAGCAAGAAAGACCGCTGTGAGAGGAGGCGTCCATGGGATCGGTGCGCAAGGCGAGTGCCTGGCTTGGCCTCGTCGACGACAACGATGACGAGCGTTACTACGACGACGACTACTCCGAGGGGACCGACTCCGGCGACGCCGCCTGGGTCACCGACCCCCGGGTGAAGGTCGCCACGGACACGGCCGAGGAAAAGGGCCGTCGGATCGGCACGGTCACCCCGGACAGCTTCCGGGACGCTCGTGCGATTGGCGAGATGTTCCGCGAGGGCGTTCCCGTCATCATGAACCTCACGGCCATGGACGCGGGCGACGCGAAGCGCGTCGTCGACTTCGCGGCCGGGCTGATCTTCGGACTGCGCGGCTCGATCGAGCGCGTGTCCACCCGGGTGTTCCTCCTGACCCCCGCCGACACGGAGATCGTCAACGGAGAGGCGGCCCCGCACCGGGCCGACGGTTTCTTCAACCAGAGCTGAGGCAGGGCCGCTCACCGGCCCTGCCACCTCCGGGGTCGTGTCCCGGGGTCAGCGGAAGGCGTCGAGCCCGGTGAGCGCCTTGCCCAGCACGAGCTGGTGCATCTCGACGGTGCCCTCATAGGTGAGGACCGACTCGAGGTTGGTCGCGTGCCGCATGACGGGGTATTCGAGGGAGATCCCGTTGGCACCGAGGATCGTCCGTGCCGTACGGCAGATCTC
The DNA here is from genome assembly GCF_042888465.1 of Streptomyces sp. NPDC002888. Lineage (NCBI taxonomy): Bacteria > Bacillati > Actinomycetota > Actinomycetes > Kitasatosporales > Streptomycetaceae > Streptomyces > Streptomyces sp. NPDC002888. The sequence continues at coordinate 67,813 of NZ_JBIAPU010000038.1, forward strand.
GATGGCCTCGCGCACGTTGTTGAGCTTGCCGAAGCTGACCTGCTCGGGACGCAGGCGGCCGGCGTCCATGCGCCGCCCCAGGTGATGGGCGAGCAGAATCCCCTTGTGCAGTTCGACCGCCATGTCGGCGAGTTTGGCCTGGGTGAGCTGGAAGCCACCGATGGGCCGCCCGAACTGCTCCCGTGACGTCGCGTACTCCACGGCGGTCTCGAAACAGGCCCGGGCCGCGCCCATGGCGCCCCAGACGATGCCGTAGCGGGCGTGCGAGAGACAGCTGAGCGGGCCGCGCAGACCGACGACGTCCGGGAGGACCGCGTCCGCGGGCAGCCGCACCTCGTCGAGGACGAGCTCACTGGTGACGGAGGCGCGCAGCGACCACTTGTGCTTGATCAGCGGCGCGGAGAAGCCGGCAGTGTCGGTCGGCACGACGAACCCGCGGATCCCCTCCTCGGTCTGCGCCCACACGACGGCCACCCCGGCGACGGAGCCGTTGGTGATCCACATCTTGCGCCCGCCCAGGACCCAGTCGGACCCGTCCCGCTTGGCGTACGTCCGCATCGACGCCGGGTCGGACCCGTGGTCGGGCTCGGTCAGCCCGAAGCACCCGATGACCTCACCTGCGGCCATCCCCGGCAGCCAGGCCTGCTTCTGCTCCTCGCTCCCGAACCGGTGAATCGCGTACATCGCGAGCGACCCCTGCACGGAGACCAGCGACCGGATCCCCGAGTCGGCCGCCTCCAGCTCCAGACAGGCGAGCCCGTACTGCACGGCGGAGGCCCCGGCGCACCCGTACCCCTCGAGCGACATACCGAGCGCCCCGATGCTCCCGAGCTCTCGCGCCAGCTCCCTGATGCCGGGCAATTCCCCCGTCTCGTACCACTCGGCGACATACGGCAGCACTCTGTCAGCCGCCCAAGCGCGCACGGTCTCCCGAATCGCCAGGTCCTCGGGCTCCAGAAGGTCGTCGACACCGAGGGGGTCGGCAGGATCGAACGGGGGCAGTTTTGAGGACGCGGCCATGGAACCCTCCGAGACGAGAAAACTAGCACTGCTAGTCACAATGTCGGAGTAGTCATGATGCCCGAGTAAGCCGCCGACGGCGAGAAGCCCACGGGAGACGTCCGCCTCTCATCCGAGAGTCACGGGCGGTGCATGGGTGGGAAACCGAGCCTCACGCCGAGACGCGGGACTCCGCGACCTCCCGCGGCGCAGGCACCTCCACAGCCGCAGAGGACTCGCACTGCATGGCCCGCGGCAACCGCAACGCCATCACCGCGCCCAGCAGCAACAACCCCGCACTCACGAGCAACGTCACATGCAGCCCGTGCACAAAGCACTCCCGAGCCGTCCGGCGCAGGGCCTCCCCGGCCGAGCCGCCCAACTGCCCGGCCACCTCATACGCCTCGCCCAGCGAATGCCCGGCCGCCCGCGACGCCGACTCCGGAACCCCCGGCACGGACGACAGCCCGGGCGCGTACGCCGCGTTCATCACCGTGCCGAGCAGCGCGATGCCGATCCCGGCCCCGAGCTGGTACGACGTCTCCCCGATCGCCGCGGCCCCACCCGCCTGCTCCGGCGGCGACTCACTCAGCATCGACTCGTACGCCCCGAACAGCGTCGTCTCGAGCCCGAACCCGAGCAGCACGAACCCGGCCAACAGCAGCCCGGCGTTGTCCGACCCGCCCATCGCGGTCAGCAGCAGCACCGCGACCGCGGTGAGACAGAACCCCGCGCACACCATCCGCCGTGGCCCGAAGCGCCGCAGCATCCGCGCCCCGGCCAGCCCCGCCGCCATCGCAGCGAAGGTCAGCGGCAGCAACCGCAGCCCGGTCTCCAGCGGCGACAGCCCCAGCACCAGCTGGAGGTACTGCGCCGCGATCAGCTCCAGGCCCACCAGCGCCAGCATCGCCAGCACGATGCAGCCCACCGACGTACTGAACGCCGGCCGCGCGAACATCCGCAGGTCCACCAGCGGATACCTCCGGCGCCGCTGACGCCGTACGAAGAGAACGATCAGGGTCGCGCCCACCATAAGCGGCAGCACGGTGAACACGCTGCCCGCCGGCTCCCCGCCGCCGAGCCGCTTCACACCCAGCACCAGGCCGAAGAGCCCGATCGCCGCCATCAGCGCGCCGACGACGTCCCAGGGCCCCCGCCCGTCACCCGTCGACTCGGGCAGCAGCAGGCGACCCACCGGCAGGCTGACCAGCATCAGCGGGATGTTGACGAGGAAGACCGACCCCCACCAGAAGTGCTCCAGCAGGAAGCCGCCCAGCAACGGCCCGACCGCCGCGCCGACCGCGGCCACCGCGCTCCAGATACCGATCGCGAGCGCCCGCTCGCGCCGGTCGGGAAAGACCTGCCGCAGGATCGACAGCGTCGCGGGCATGATCATCGCGCCGCCCACACCGAGCAGCGCCCGGGCCGCGATCAGGGTCTGGGCGTCCGGCGCGAAGGCCGCCAGCGCGGAAGCGACGCCGAACAGGGCGTAGCCGAGCAGCAGGATCCTTCTGCGGCCCACCTTGTCGCCGAGCGTGCCGAACAGGATCAGCAGCGAGGCGCAGACGAGCGGGTAGGTGTCGACGATCCAGAGCAGCTCTATCGCGCCGGGCCTGAGGTCCTCGGTGACGGCGGGCACCGCCACGTGCAGCACCGTCGCGTCGACGGCGACCAGGAGCAGGCTCACGCAGAGGACGACGAGTACGACCCAGCGGTTGGCACCGGCCCCGGCCGCCCGACGGCGCAGCGCAGCGGCAGCCGTGGTCGTCCCGGACATGTACGTACCTCCCAGGTGTTTCTCGCGTTCGGCGGGCTCACGGGGTGGGGGGTTCCCCGTGACTCGGCCGGAGAGAAGCGGTGGTCTCCGGCCCGCGCAACGAACGGCGAGTGACACGTCAGCGTACGCGAGTCCGTCGCGGGGCCACGTGGCGGACCTCTCAGACTTTGGCGGATCCTGTGTGGTGTACGCCACTCCTTCGCCACCCCTCCGCCGCTCCTCCGTCGCCCCTCCATCCCTCCTCCACCTGCTGATCCGCTCCTGCTCGACCGACTGTTCCCGGGGCCGTCGCGGCCCGGCGTACCGTCCGGTTTCCGGCCAGGTCGATAATCGAGCCCGTGACCGATCTTGTGACGCGCGTGGCGCCGCCGACCGCCGGGGCCCTGCGCCGGGCGGCCCCGGCGCTCCTCGGGTACGCGGCCGTGCGGGCCGTGGGGCTGCTCGCGCTGGCCCTGTGGAGCGCCGGGCGCGACAAGAGCGCGTACACGCTGTTGACGGCCCGCTGGGATGCCCTCTGGTACACGCGGGTCGCCGAGCTGGGGTACGGCTACGAGGTACGCCTGGCCAACGGCGACGTGCACTCCAACCTCGCTTTTTTCCCGCTGCTGCCCTGGCTGGAGCGGCTGGTGCACGCGGTGACCCCGCTGTCGTACGCCGACGGGGGCTTCGTCGTCAGCCTGCTCGCCTCGCTCGCCGCGGCCTGGGGGATCTTCGCGGTCGCCGATCACGTGTACGGGCGCCGGGCCGGGGTGTGCGCGGTGCTGCTGTGGGCCGTGCTGCCGGTCGGGATCGTGCAGTCGATGGCGTACAGCGAGTCGTTGTTCACGGCCCTCGCGGCCTGGGCGCTGTACGCCGTCCTCACCGGTCGCTGGGTGACCGCGGGCCTGCTGGCGTCGCTGTGCGGGCTGACGCGGCCGGTGGGGCTTGCCGTGGTCGCGGCGACATGGGCGGCGGGGATCATCTCGTTCGTGCGGAATCGCAGCTCGGCGCCCACGTCCGGCGCGCCTGAAGAAGAACACTCCCCCGCCCTCCGGCGGATCGCCCTCGGCCTCCTCCTCGCCCCCCTCGGCACCGCCGGATACGTCCTGTGGGTCGGCCACCGCACCGGCCGGGGCCCGCTCGGCTATATCGACGTCCAGGCGGGCTGGCGCAACGGCTTCGACGGGGGGTACGCCTTCGCCCGCTTCGTCGCCGACAAGTTCACGTCGCTCCCGGGGGCCCTCGCCGGCCTGGGGCTGATCGTCGGCGTCGCTCTGGTCGTGTGGCTGTACGTCGTCTGTGTCCGGCAGCGCCAGCCGCTCCCGCTGCTCGTGTACGCGGGTGTCGTCACCGCGCTCGCCCTGTGCGCGTCGAGCTACTTCGGCTCGAAACCGCGCCTGCTGCTGCCCGCCTTCCCCCTGCTGCTGCCCCTCGCCCTCGCCCTGTCCCGGCTGCGTACACCCAGGTCAGCACTGGTACTGGGTCCGGTCGCGGTGGCGTCGGCGGTGTACGGGGCGCTGTGGCTGAACGGTTCCGGTCCTCCATGATCACTTGTGATCGTTCGTGATCGCCCGGAGAATACCGGCCCATGATTTGGTGAACGAATTTATAAGGTAGCCAAAACTACTGTCACAGAATGATCAAAGGAATTGAAGGGAACAGCGTTTCGGCATTGCGGATTCCTCGGAATTGAACCCCCCGCTGAGAGCAATCCCACATCACATCGTCATCACAAACCCGCGGATTCGCCCGGGAACTGAGCTCACTCGCTGTAACGTCGATTGGGTGCGTACCGAACGAATCCTCACCCGTCTGGACCGGGTGTTCGCGAGACTGGACCGTGAGCCGGAACGACCGGCCCACATCGACATGCCCAGGATGAGCCGGCACCGGGTCGCGCTGTTCGCCGGGACTCTGTCCTTCTACGTGGCGATCGTGTGGCTCGTGGTCATCACCTCGTGGCTGGTCCGTCTCGACTGGCAGGTCATGTTCTTCCGGCCGTACCAGCAGTGGTCCGGGATCCACTGGTTCGTCGACTACTACGTGGTGCTCGGCCAGCGCGGCCCGACCGCCGTGATGGTCGCCGCCTGGCTGGGCTGGCGCTCCTGGCGGCAGCACACGCTGCGCCCGCTGCTGACCCTGGCCGCGTCGCTGCTGCTGCTCAACATCACGGTCGGCGCCGCCAAGATCGGCATGGGCCGTCTCGGCCCGCACTACGCGACCAGCATCGGTGCCAACGAGATGGGCCTGGGCGGCGATATATTTCCCAGCGGCCACACCGCCAACGCCGTGGTGACCTGGGGCATTCTGGCCTATCTGGCCTCCACCCCAAGAGCGCGCCGCTGGCTGTCCGCAGTGTCCGCGGTGACCTCGCTCGGCGTGGGGATGGCCACCGTCTACCTCGGTACGCACTGGCTCAGCGATGTCCTGCTGGGCTGGACCGCCGGGCTGCTGATCATGCTGGCACTGCCGTGGTGCGAGCCGCTGATCGCCCGCGCCGAGATCGCGATCCTCGACCTGCGCGACCGTCGGCGTGCCCGCCGGGCCGGTACCGCGCCACTGCCCGTGCCCGCCACTCCGGTCACCGCTCCGATACTGCTCAAGCCGCGCGCCGCGGCCGACCAGGAGGCTCCGGCGGCCCGCGACACGACCACCGCGGCCCGCTCGCCCCGGGCACCGATCTACCTCGCCCCGGGCCCGCACGGCATGCGTTCGGAGCGCGCGCCGGTCACCCCGGTCGGCAGCCGGCGGCCACCGCACCCGGACCGCCTCCCGCGCGGTACGGCCGCCTCGGCGGCCCGCCCCCTCACGGGCGGCTGACCGCCCCCACGACAGCGGGGCCGGTACGCACAGCCCACCCCGCACCACGAGGCCCCGGCTCCTGGAAACAGCAGCCGGGGCCTTCGCGTCAGATGTCTCAGCCCTTCCAGGCCCGCGCCACGCGGCCGTCCTTCACCTCGAAGTTCAGCCGTCCCACGCGGTACTCCATGGTGATGATCGCCCCCGGCGGCAGGGCACGCACCGTCGACCACCCCCGCTCCCGCGCGAGTTGCTCGGCCCGCGCGGCCTCGAGGCCGACGTACCCGTCCGGATTGTCCTGGGGCTCAGCTGGTGGAGTGGGAATCGGTGCCATGCGGCCACGCTAGGCCGTGGCCGCCGACCGGGGAAGTCGGGCATGCGTTCTGGATCACTCCGGTCACACTTCTGTCACAGGACCACGACGCGCGTTTTGGCCCGACTCCGTCACACGTACGAGCGGTTCCATACGCCTTTCGCGCGCTTTCGAACGTAATTCCCGCGCGTTGTGACGGCTCACCGAATAACCGGGCGGAGAGTTCCCGGAGAACCGTCCCCGGACCCCGTTCCATTCCCTTTCCACGCCTGATCGTCAGAGCTGACGCAGCATAGGAAATACACGCATCCGACACAGAATCTCCGTACGTCCCGTGTCGGATCGTGCGACGCGCGCGCATCATGGCGGGAGCTCGCGGAGACCGTACAGACGGCCGGACGACCCCCTGGTGTGGGCACACCACATGTTCACGACGGGCGCGGGTCAGGCTCCGCAGCCCGGGCCAAGGCGGCATCGAGCCGGTCACGAGCCGTCCTGATCACCTCGACCAGTTCGACGGGCTCCAGCACCTCGAACTCGAAGCCCATCATCATCACGTGGATCACCATCACCTCGAGGCTCGCGGCCCCGGTGCGCAGGACGCAGGCGTTCTCGCCGTCCGCCTCCAGCGTCCCGGCGGACGGGGAGACGCGCTCGGCGGCCTCCTCGACGGGAACCAGCAGCCGGATGACCGCGTGCGAGGCGTACGCGCGCGTGGAGACGCCCTGGGAGACGTACGCGGCGAGGTCCTCGGCGGGCGGCTCGCGCGGGACGAAGCGCGGCCCGTGCGGCGGCCTGGGCCTGATGCGGTCGACGCGGAACGTACGCCAGTCGTCACGGTCGAGGTCCCAGGCGACCAGGTACCAGCGGCGCTCGGTGCACACCAGGCGGTGCGGTTCGACGGCGCGGCGGGTGAGGGCACCGTCGTGTCCGCGGTATTCGAAGCGCAGCCGCTCGGCGTCCCGGCAGAGGTTGGCGAGCTCGGTCAGGACGGCCGGGTCGACGGCGGAGGGCTGGGGGCCGCGCAGCATGGGCACGGTGAAGGCGTTCAGGGCGCCCACGCGACGGCGCAGCCGGCTCGGCAGCACCTGCTCCAGCTTGGCCAGCGCGCGTACGGAGGTCTCGCCGATGCCGTCGATGCCATGGCCGGCGGCCGTGCGCAGCCCGACGGCCACCGCGACCGCCTCGTCGTCGTCGAGGAGCAGCGGCGGCAGCTCCGCCCCCGCGCCCAGTTGGTAGCCGCCGCCCGTGCCGGGGCTGGCGTTGACGGGGTAGCCCAGCTCGCGCAGCCGGTCCACGTCCCGGCGTACCGTGCGCGCGGTGACGCCGAGCCGGTCGGCGAGTTCCGCGCCGGACCACTCGCGGTGGGCCTGGAGCAGGGAGAGCAGGCGCAGCAGTCGGGCGGAGGTCTCCAGCATGGTCGAAGTCTGTCTCACGGCTCGTACGGAAGTTGCGGCACCTCGAAACAGGTGCGGTTCATGTCCCCCTGCGAGACCCATCCCTCGCCGTCCCGCCAACGCGCCACCGACAGACACGTCCTACGGCTCTCCGGCGGCTCGGCGAGCCGCTCGAACCGCACGGGGATCAGCAGTCCGTCGGCCGTGAAACCCTCGCTCCGGTTCATGAAGGCGTCGACACACGCGCGGGTGATGCCCGCGTGCGCACAGGACTTCGCCGCGTCGGTGAACCACTTCGCCGCCGCCCACCCCTCCAGCTGCCACTGGGAGTGCGTCTTCAGGCCCTCGGTGGCGTCCCGGAACTCCCGTACGGCGGGGTGGGACGTGTCCTCGTAGTCACGGCTGGCTGCCGTGGCCCACAGGGCGTTGCGGCAGCGCGGGGAGTCCTTGTAGTCCTCGGGGACGGTGGACGTCCAGTTCTGCACGTTCGTCACCTTGGCGATGACGTCGACGCCGACGTCGTCCATCGCCTCGCACAACCGCGCGTTGCCGTGCGTGTCGAGGGCGTCGAGCACGAGGTCGGCGCCCCGCTCCTTCAGGTCGGCGGCGACCGCGCGGAAGTTGGGCAGGGCGAAGTCGACCTGCTCGGTGACCACCTCGTAGCCCTCGGCTTTCAGGCCCCGCTCGACGAGCCGGGCGTAGGAGGCGGAGGCGGACTGGTTGTAGGAGACGACGGCGGCCGTGCGGGCCCCGTGCTCGCGCTTGAAGTAGCGGTAGACCTCGGTGCCGCCGTACAGCTTGCCGCCCCAGCCGGGGGTGCCGTCGCGGGGCGCGAGGCTGCCGTAGATGCCGTAGAGGTGCGGGTAGGTGTCGTAGGCGGCGCCGATGGGCTGGCCGCCGATGTCGGGCACGCGCGCGTGGGAGACGCGGCGGGCGCCCGCGTAGTCGAGGGCCGTGGTGGCGACCAGGGCGACGACCTTGTCCTCGTCGATCAGCCGGTGCACACAGGTGTTGTTGCCGACGCCGCTGCCGCCGTCGTCGCACAGCCGCACCTCGACGCGGTGGCCGTCGATGCCCCCGCGCGCGTTGAGACGGTCGAACCAGGCCTCGGCGCCGTCGCGGGGTCCGGTGAAGGCGGCGCCGCCGACCGGGCTGGTGGCGCTGGTGACGATGCCGACCCGGACGGCCTGCGCGGTCGGCGTGTGCTGTGCGGGCCCGCGCGTGGGGGCCTCGAAGTCGCTCTCCGGCAGGCGGCTGCCGCAGGCGGTGCCCAGGACGAGCAGCAGCGCCGCGACCGCCGTCTCAGCAGCCCGGTACCGGCGACTGCGAGGCATCGCCGCTCATCTGGATCAGCGCGCACAGCACCCTGACGGACACCTTCCAGGTGCCGTCCTCCTCGACGGACGTCCCGGAGGCGTTCGGCAGGGCGGTGGCGCCCTTCAGCAGCAGCGTGTACGTCACGTTCGCCTCGGTCGCCCTGGTGAACTCGACGTTCTCGACGTTCGCCCGGACCTGCCCGCCACGCTCGTCGCCGCTGAACGCCTGGAGGACCGGCCCCATCCGGTCGCCGTGTTCCAGGAGGGCCTGCTTCTCCTCCAGCGAAGTCTTGGGGTCGAAGAACTTCTCCCAGTTCTGCGTGATCTCCTGCTCGGCCGCCGCCGGATCGGCCGGCGCGGTGGCCGTCGGCGCGTTCGACGTCCTGGTGGGTGTGCTTTCGCTGCCGCCGCCGTTGTCGTCGCTGCAGGCCGCCAGGGCCGGGCCGAGGACGAGAACCAGGGCGGCCGCCAGTGCCGTGCCCCGTCCCGCTGCCGTGCCCCGTCCCGCTGCCGGACCGCTCCCCCGCCGCGCGTTCCCCCGCCTGAGGTCGCTCCCGAGAACCATCTGGCTCACCACCGGGTGTCGGTCCGGGCGATGAGCGCCCGGTGCTTTCAGGGTCAGCTTCCAGAAGGCATAGTGCAAGCCATTGGCCGGCATGGACAGGCACATGCGCAGCACACGACGTGTGGGAGCCAACGATGCCAACGATGCGGACAGCCCGACTGCGGACCGTGCACCCCGTCCTCTGGGCCGGCTGGGCCGCGCTCGCGGCCGGCGCGGTGCTGTGCGTCATCGGCTGGTACGGCGTCTCCGGCGAGCGCTACGCCGCACGGCAGCTGCCCTATCTCGCCTCCTGCACGGTCCCCGGCGCCGCGCTGATCATCGCCGGGGCCGTCCTGCTCACCCAGGGAAGGGGCGCTCTCGCCGCCGCCCGCGTGGAGGAGCTGCACGGCCTGCTGGTGGCCGCCGAACCCGCCGACGCGGACGGGTCCGGGCAGGCGGCGGCCGCGCCCGTCGCGGTCAGCGGGGAGCTGCGGATGGTGCCGGGCGGCACGCTGTGGCACCGCGCGGACTGCCCGCTGGTGGCGGGGAAGCCTGAGGCGGTGCCGGTGGACGGCAGGCTGCTGGCGACCGGTGACCTCGACCCGTGCCCGATCTGCGAGCCGGACTCCGCGGACGACTGATGTCCTCGCTGACGTACGACCTCACGCTCGCCGGCCTCTCGGTGGGCGCCGCCGCCGCGCTCACCGGGATCGGCCTGGTCGTGACGTACCGCGCGACCGGTGTGCTGAACTTCGCGCACGGGGCGATCGCGATGGTGTGCGCGTACGTGCTGCGGAGTTGCGTGGTCGAGTGGGGCTGGCCGCTGTGGCTCGGGGCGGCCGTGACGCTGCTGGTCCTGGCGCCGGGCATCGGGGTGCTGCTGGAACGGTTCGTCTTCCGTCCGACGGCGGTCATGGGCGGTGATCCGGCGCAGACGCTGGTGGCCTCCCTCGGGGTGTTCGTACTGCTGGTGGGCGGGGCGGCGCTGGTGTGGGGGCAGGGGGCCCGCAACGACGCGCCGGAGCTGATGTCGGCGGACCCGTGGGGGCAGCTGGCGGTGGTGTTCGTGCTGGCGGCCGGTGTGGGGGCGGTGATCCGGTGGACACGGTTCGGGCGGGAGCTGCGGGCCGTCGTCGACGACCGGGAGCTGGCCGTGCTAGGCGGGATCGACGCGGACCGGGTGGCCGCGGCGGGCTGGGCGTTCGGCTCGTTCACGGCGGGGCTCACGGGCGTGCTGCTGGCTCCGTACGTGCGCCTGGACCCGTACGGGCTGCCGCTGCTCGTCATGGAAGTGGTCGCGGTCGCGGTGGCCGCGCGGATGCGGAGCCTGCCGGTCGCGGTGGTCGCGGCGCTGGGCATCGGGGTGGCACAGAGCCAGCTGACGCGGCTGCACCCCTCCGGCTGGGGCGAACCGCTGCTCCAGGCGGTCGGCGCGAACCTCTTCGTGGTGGCCCTGCTGGTCGCGGCCCTCGTCCTGCCGGGCATCGGCACGCGCGACGCGCTGCCGAGCACGGCCACCGCGCGCGTGCCGACCCCGCCGGGCGCCTGGATCGTGGTCGTCGTGCTCTTCCTCCTCCCGCTGGGCTTCGCGGGCGCGGACCTGCACACGTCGGTGCAGGTGCCGGCGCTGGGCGTGATCCTGCTGTCCCTGGTGGTCGTCACCGGCCGCGGCGGTCAGATCTCGCTGGGGCAGGCGGCGTACGCCGGCCTGGGCGCCCTTTTCACGGCGCTGCTGGCGGCGGGCCGCTTCCCCGGTCTGCCCCGCCTGCCGGAGCTGGCCGCGCTGGCGGTGGCGGTGGCCCTGGTGGCTCCGCTGGGCCTGTTGACCGGCTGGCCCGCGATCGGTCGCCGGGGCCTGGCGCTCGCGCTGGCGACCTTCGCGGTCGGCGTCGCGGTGAGCCGGTTCGTCTTCGCCCAGCCGTACGCCACGCACGGCCTCTCCCTGGGCCGCCCGGCCGGCTTCGACGGGGACCGCGCCTACTACGTCCTGGAGCTCAGCTTCCTCGTGGCCGCGCTGCTGGCGACGCACGCGCTGCGCCGGGGCCGTACCGGCCGGGCCCTGGCGGCCATGCGGGACCACGAGTCGGGGGCGTCGGCGGCGGGCGTCCGCGTCCCCTCCCTCAAGCTGCTCGCCTTCGTCGCGGGCGCCGCCCTGGCCGCCCTCGGCGGCGGCATGCTCGGCATGGGCCTGCGCGCCTTCGACCCCGCCGCGTACGACCCCGTCCGCGGCCTGCTCTGGTTCGCCGCGGTGGTGGTCCTGGGCGCCGACAACACCCTGGGCGCCCTCGCCGCGGCCGCCCTGCTGGTGGGCCTCGACGCGGGCGCGCGCGGCGGTGTCGCGGCAGCGCTGATCGGCGTCCTGGCCGTGCTGGTGGGCCGCTTCCCCGGGGGGCCGTACGAGGCTCTGCGCACGACAACGCAAAGGCTGCGCGCGCGACGGCCGTCGGCACTCACCCCGCTGGGGGCCCGGCTCCGTGGAAGGCTGCGCCCGCCGGAGCGAAACCATGGGCACGGCGCCGGCCCGACGGAGGCGACAGCAGGGGCGGGGCCTGCGACGGGCCGACCGCCGGTGGGCGCCCCGACGGGGGCACGGCCCTCAGCAGGCCGGCCGCCGAGCCCGCCGCCGAGCCCGCCGCCGAGCATCGGCGCCCCGGAAGGCCCACGGGTGACTCCCGGGACGGGCCGAGGCGCGGCGGGCCGGGCCGGGGAAGGTGCTCGTCGGCCTCCTTCCTCCGGCGGCACCGCCCCCTCCTCCTGGCCCGCCCCCGCCGCGCCCACCGGCCCGCGTCCGCACCCCCGCCCCCGGCCCCGCCCCCGGCCCCGGCCCCGGCCCCCGGGGTCCCCCCTCCTGGTCGCCCGCCGCCTCCGCGCACGGTACGGCGGCTTCACCGCTCTCGACGGGGTGGATCTCGACGTGCGCCCGGGGCAGGTCACCGCGGTGGTCGGGCCGAACGGGGCCGGGAAGAGCACGCTGTTCCACTGCCTGGCCGGGACACTGCACCCCGCGCGCGGGCAGGTGCTCCTGGGCGGACGGGACATCACCAGGCTGCCCGCACACGCGCGGACCCGGCTCGGGATCGCGCGGACCTTCCAGCAGCTGGCCGTGTTCCCGTCGCTGACCGTGGCCGAGAACGTCCGCGTCGGCGCCGAGCAGGGGCGGATCGTGGACCCGGACGCCGTGGACCGGGCGCTGGGGCTGTTCGGGCTCGACGGACCGGCCCGCGCCCTGCCCGCCGCCGGGCTGCCGACCGGCACCCTGCGCCGCGTCGAGCTGGCCCGGGCCGTCGCGGGCGACCCGACCGTGCTGCTGCTCGACGAGCCCGCCGCCGGCCTCGACACCGCCGAGGTGACCGCGCTGGCCCGCGTGCTTCGTGCCCTGGCCGCCGAGGGAACCGCCCTGCTCGTCGTCGAGCACGACCTGGACCTGGTCACCGACCTCGCCGACGTCGTCCACGTGATGACAGCGGGCCGCATCGTGCTCTCCGGGCCCCCCGCCCACGTCCTCGACACCGTCCGCGCGCAGGAGACGGCATGACCCTCTCCCTGCGCCACGCGCGCGTGCGCTACGGCCCCCTGGAGGCCCTGCACGGCGTCACCCTCGCCGCACCCGGCCGGGGCCTCACCGTGCTGCTGGGCCGCAACGGCTCCGGCCGTACGACCGTGCTGCGCGCGCTGGCCGGGACCGCCCCGCTGTCCGGCGGGGCGGTGGTGTGGGACGGCGCGGACGTGACCCGGATGCCCGCGTTCGAGCGGGCGCGGCGCGGACTGTGCCTGGTCCCCGAGCGGCGGGCCGTGTTCGGCTCCCTCACCGTCCGCGAGAACCTCGACCTGGCCGCCCCCGCCCACGAGCCCGCCCTCGCCGCCTACCCGCAGTTGGAGCCGCTGCTCCCGCGCCGCGCCGGCACCCTCTCCGGCGGAGAGCAGCGCATGCTCGCCCTCTCCCGCGCCCTGCTGGCCCCCGCGCGCGTGGTGCTCGTCGACGAGCCCGCCCAGGGCATGTCGCCCGCCGTCGCGGCCCGCACGTACGAGCTACTGGGCTCCCTCGACGTGTGCGTGGTCGTCGCCGAGCAACGGCTCCCGCCCGCCCTGCGTGGCCGGCCGGCGTCGGTGTACGAACTGCGCCGAGGAACCGTCGTGTTCGCCGGGGAGGCGGCCGAGTGGAGGCGGCGGGAAGGGCTGGGGTGAGGCGCTGGGTCCCTCGGCCCACGCCGTACACGCGAGGGGCCCCGCCCTGTCGACCGGGCGGGGCCCTTCATCCCTGCCGGCCGCCGGCAGGAACAGTTGCTCAGAGCGCCAGGCGCTGGCCGGGCACGATCAGGTTGGGGTCACCGCCGATGACGCCCTTGTTGGCGGCGTAGATCTTCTGCCAGGTGGTCCCCTGCCGGGCGGCGATCTCGCCCAGGGTGTCGCCCTCGCGGACGGTGTAGTCGCCGCGGGAGGCACCGCGGTTGGTGTGCACCGACGACCGCTCCGCCGTCTTCGACGACGTCGAGGGCGCCGCGTTGGTGGACCCCGAGCCCGAACCCTGCGCGGATCCCGAACCCTGCGCCGAACCCGAACCGGAGCTCGAACCCGAGCCCGACGACGCCGCTGGTGCCCCGCCGGACGCTCCCGCGCGCGCCGAACACGTCGGCCACGCACCCCACCCCTGGGCGCTCTGGACCTTGGTGGCGACGGAGATCTGCTGTGCCTTGCTCGCCCGGTCGGCGGTGGACGCGTAGGCGGTGCCGCCGTACGCGCGCCAGGTGCTCGCGGAGAACTGGAGTCCTCCGTAGTAGCCGTTGCCGGTGTTGATGTGCCAGTTGCCGCCGCTCTCGCACTGGGCGATGCGGTCCCATACCCCACCGTCCGCCGCCGCGGCGTTGCCGGTGGCGGCCAGCAGTCCGAGCGGGGCCAGCAGGGCCGCCCCGGCGAGGACCGCCGTCGTACGAGCCTTGCTGGTACGGCTGTTATCGGCACATTCGGACATGAAGATCCCTCTCTGCAAACCCGGGTCTCCCCCAAGGCGGGGCGCTTCTCCCACGCGTCGACGCGGGTGTCGCGCTCCGTCCCGTCCGCCGACGGTCATGCTGCGCGGTGTCTGGCTCTGCGCGGCCGGCGGACGTTCCCGAGCGGTGCTCGCTGCACACGGCGGAGCAATCTAGGGATCCTGACGAGCCGTTATCAACCAATTCCCTGTTGTCGCAGGCCAGTTGGGTGTTACCGCGAGTATCGGCGGAATTGAAACACCCACTTCATGCGTCTATTTATGTATTTGCCGGGCAGCGACTCGAACGGGCAGTGAGCCAGCTCACAGCACCAACTTCCGTGACCTTCCTGTTACTTCACAATGGGTATGCAATTCCGCACCCTCCGCAACCGTCCGCGCCTGATGGTTCGATTCCGTTCGCCGTACAGCGTGACTCCCACCACAGATCGCCCGTTGTCTTCTTCATGAGCCGGGGACCCACCCGGCTTCGCCAACGCATCACATTTCCGAGGGAGCCACCCGTGCCGCGCATGCTCGACGTCAGCGACGAGGTACGCGCCGAGATCGGCCACGAAGAAGCCGACCGGCTGCTCGCCGGAGAGAACGCCCCGGGCAGTTACGACTGCACGTCCTGCCGCACCCCGGGCGACTCCCAGCACGAGCGGACCAGCACCGTCCTGTTCATCGGCGAGGAGACCGCCGTCCTCGCCTTCGCCCACGCCGGCTGCCTGCCCTCGCAGGTCGTCCAGGTCACCGAGGAGCAGCTGCAGGGCGCCGTACGCTCCATCAGCGGCGACACCGTCGACCTGGAGCCCGACAAGATCGTGCCCGAGCAGGCCGTGCTCGGCGTGACCAGCGGACTCGTCCTGATCGCCGGCGAGTTGCACCCGGCCCTGGTCGTCGAGCCCACCGCGCCGGTCGTGCGCCCCGGCACCACCGGCGCCGGCGACGACTTCCTGCCGCTTCTCATCGAGCAGGGCTTCATGCCGCTGTCCCAGCTGAGCTCCGTGCCGCCGGTGCAGCACGGCTGGTCGGTGCTGCTCGCGATGGGACAGCTGCACGCGGTGCTGCAGCCGGGCGCGCACGGCAGCCAGCCGGTCGCCTGGTGGCAGGCGCACCAGCCGCTCCAGGTGACGGAGGGGTGGCGCGCGGCCGCCAACAAGCACCAGCAGGTGCTGATGTTCGCCGCGCCGGTGGGGTCGATCGGGCGTCAGCCGCGGGAGGACCTGCTGCGGGACGCGTTGGACAAGGCGGCGGCGAACGGACAGCTGGTGGGGGCGGCGCTGCCTCTCGCGGGGACGTGAGCGCCTTTCGAGTGGGGATCACCCCGCGCCCCTAGCGGGGCGCTGCACAGCCGCATCTCTTCTGGTTCGGGGTCGTTTGGACATACGTGCACGCATACGACGTTCCTCGCCGCCCGTCCTTCCAGTCGATCCCTTCCGCTCGACCGGGTCAGGATCCTCAGGGGGGCCCATCGGCCACGCCGATCTACGACGCGCTCTACGCGGAGTACGTCAAGTCGTACCGCTCGCTGCCCGGTGACCGCAGCGGCGAGGAGGAGCTGGGGTTCACCGCCTTCGGGAACATCCCGCACGGCATGAGCGCGTACTCGGAACACCGCTCGGGGACGTTCAGCAGCTCGTACAGCGCCTACAGCGCGGGGGCGCACAGCGCACGGCAGGGAAGCGGCTCGGGACAGCAGTCCCAGTGGCAGCGCGTCGGTCAGCTCGGTCAGCCCGCGCAGCAGCACGCCACGATGCACCACATCCCGGCGGCGCTGCCGCCGGGCCCACGCAGAGGCCTCTGAAGCAGGACGACATGGAAGAGGGGCGGCCCCACAGGGCCGCCCCTTTTGCCGTTACTTCTTCTTTCCGCGCTTCTCGCGCACCCGCACCGAGATATGGATCGGCGTCCCGTCGAAGCTGAACTCCTCGCGCAGGCGGCGCTCGATGAAGCGCCGGTAGCCCGCCTCGATGAAGCCGGAGGCGAAGAGCACGAACCGCGGCGGCTTGGTGCCGGCCTGGGTGCCGAAGAGGATGCGCGGCTGCTTGCCGCCCCGGATCGGGTGCGGGTGGGCGGCGACCAGCTCGCCGAGGAAGGCGTTCAGACGGCCCGTCGGAACCCGGGTCTCCCAGCCCGCCAGGGCCGTCTCGATCGCCGGGACCAGCTTCTCCATGTGCCGGCCGGTGCGCGCCGA
Source organism: Streptomyces sp. NPDC002888 (assembly GCF_042888465.1). Lineage (NCBI taxonomy): Bacteria > Bacillati > Actinomycetota > Actinomycetes > Kitasatosporales > Streptomycetaceae > Streptomyces > Streptomyces sp. NPDC002888. Next base: position 84,103 of record NZ_JBIAPU010000038.1, read on the forward strand.
GACGTTCACCCGGGGCGCCCACGCCACCTGGTTCAGCTCGGTCTCGATCTCCCGCTCCAGGTAGTAGCGGCGCTCCTCGTCGAGGGTGTCCCACTTGTTGAACGCCAGGACGACCGCGCGGCCCGCCTCGACGGCCATGGTGACGATGCGCTGGTCCTGGACCGAGATGGACTCGGAGGCGTCGATCAGGATGACCGCCAGCTCGGCCTTCTCGACGGCGGCCGCGGTGCGCAGCGAGGCGTAGTAGTCGGCGCCCTGCTGGAGGTGGACGCGCTTGCGGATGCCGGCCGTGTCGACGAACTTCCAGGTGACGCCGCCGAGTTCGATGAGCTCGTCGACCGGGTCACGGGTGGTGCCGGCGATTTCGTTGACGACGACGCGCTCCTCGCCCGCCACCTTGTTCAGCAGTGAGGACTTGCCGACGTTCGGGCGGCCGATGAGGGCGATGCGGCGCGGGCCGCCGATCGCGGCGCCGAAGCTCTGCTCGGGCGCCTCCGGCAGCGCCTCCAGGACGGCGTCCAGCATGTCGCCGGTGCCGCGGCCGTGCAGTGCGGAGACCGGGTGCGGCTCGCCGAGGCCCAGGGACCACAGGTACGACGCGTCGGCCTCGCCGCTCGGGCCGTCGACCTTGTTGGCGCACAGCACCACCGGCTTGCCGGCCTTGCGCAGCAGCCGTACGACCGCCTCGTCGGTGTCGGTGGCGCCGACCTTGGCGTCGACGACGAACACGACGGCGTCGGCGGCCTCGATCGCGTACTCGGCCTGCGCGGCCACGGAGGCGTCGATACCGAGGACGTCCTGCTCCCAGCCGCCGGTGTCGACGACCTTGAAGCGGCGGCCCGCCCACTCGGCCTCGTAGGTGACGCGGTCGCGGGTGACGCCGGGCTTGTCCTCGACGACCGCCTCGCGGCGGCCGATGATGCGGTTCACGAGGGTCGACTTGCCGACGTTGGGGCGGCCGACGACGGCGAGGACGGGCAGCGGTCCGTGACCGGCCTCCTCGATGGCGCCCTCGACGTCCGAGAGGTCGAAGCCCTCTTCCGCGGCGAGCTCCATGAACTCCGCGTACTCGGCGTCGCCGAGCGCCCCGTGGTCGTGCTCGTGCTCGGCCGAGCCCTCGGGCTGGATGTGGTCGTTCATGAAGTCCGTACCTCGTAGTTCATCGTGGTGATCGGTGGAACGCCCGGATTCCCCGGGTTGATCCACTACTCAGTGTCGCCTAGCGGCCGGTGAGCCGCCTGGCGTTTTCCAGGTGCGCGGTGAGCTGCTTCTGGATGCGCACGGTCGCCTCGTCCAGCGCCTTGCGCGTACGCCGTCCGCTGCCGTCGCCCGCCTCGAAGGGATCGCCGAAGACGACGTCGACGCGGCTGCGCAGCGGAGGCAGCCCTTTTATCAACCGTCCGGGACGGTCGGTACTTCCCAGCACCGCGACCGGCACGACCGGGGCACCGCCGCGCACCGCGAAGTAGGCGAGTCCGGCCCGCAGTGAGGCGAAGTCGCCCTCGCCCCGGGTGCCCTCGGGGAAGATGCCGAGCGCTCCCCCGTTCTCCAGCACGCCCAGCGCGCGGGTGATCGCCGTGCGGTCGGTGGTGTCGCGGTCCACCTTCAGCTGGCCGATGCCGGTGAGGAAGGGGTCGAGCGGGCCGACGAACGCCTCCTTCTTGATCAGGAAGTGCGTCGGCCGGGGTGCCACGCCCATGACCATCGGGCCGTCGATGTTGTGGGAGTGGTTGACCGCGAAGATCAGCGGCCCGGTGGCGGGCACCTTCCAGGCGCCGAGGACGCGCGGCCGCCACAGGCCGTACATCAGGCCGACGCCGATGCGCCGTCCGACCTCGGCGCCCCTGGCCGATGGCAGCTCGGTCACTTCGCGGCCCGCTTCTCCTCGACGAGGGTGACGACGCACTCGATGACCTGCGTGAGCGTCAGCTCGGTGGTGTCCACCTCGACCGCGTCGTCCGCCTTGGCGAGCGGCGAGGCCTTGCGGCTGGAGTCGGCCGCGTCCCGCTTGATCAGGGCCTCGCGGGTGGCGTTGACGTCGGAACCCTTCAGCTCGCCGCTGCGGCGGGCGGCACGGGCCTCCGGGGAGGCGGTGAGGAAGATCTTCAGGTCGGCGTCCGGCAGCACGGTCGTGCCGATGTCACGGCCCTCGACGACGATCCCCTTCTCGGCGGAGGTCGCCAGCGAGCGTTGCAGCTCGGTGATCCGCGCCCGCACCTCCGGTACGGCGCTGACCGCGCTGACCTTGGAGGAGACCTCCTGGGTGCGGATCGGTCCGGAGACGTCCACGCCGTCGACCGCGATGGTGGGGGCGGCCGGGTCGGTGCCGGAGACGATCTCGGGCTTGCCGGTCACGGCGGCGATCGCGGACGGGTCGTCGAGGTCGATGCCGTTGCTCACCATCCACCACGTGATCGCCCGGTACTGGGCACCGGTGTCCAGGTAGCTGAGGCCGAGCTGCGCCGCCACGGCCTTCGACGTGCTCGACTTGCCGGTGCCGGCGGGGCCGTCGATGGCGACAATCACGGGCTGGGCGGCGCCGTTTTCCACGAGGGGACACCTTCCTGGTGCGGTGCGGTGGGGTTGCGGGGCGCGGACGTGCCCCGCACAAGGTTACTGGGTGCACATCACTCGTCCGGCCGCACGCCCTACTGCCGGATCGCCCACCCGCGCTCGCGCAGCGCGGCGGTCAGTACCGCCGCCGCCTTCGGCTCGACCATCAGCTGGACGAGACCCGCCTGCTGCCCCGTCGCGTGTTCGATGCGTACGTCCTCGATGTTGACCCCGGCCCGCCCCGCGTCGGCGAAGATGCGGGCCAGCTGCCCGGGCTGGTCGTCGATGAGCACGGCCACGACCTCGTAGGCCCGCGGAGCGGACCCGTGCTTGCCGGGGACGCGGACCTGGCCGGCGTTGCCGCGGCGCAGGACGTCCTCGATGCCGACGGTGCCCTCGCGGCGCTTGTCCTCGTCGGAGGACTGCAGCGAGCGCAGGGCCCGGACGGTCTCGTCGAGGTCGGCCGAGACGTCCGCGAGGAGGTCGGCGACCGGCCCCGGGTTCGCGGAGAGGATGTCGATCCACATCCGGGGGTCGGAGGCGGCGACCCGCGTCACGTCCCGGATGCCCTGCCCGCACAGCCGTACGGCGGCCTCCTCGGCGTTCTCCAGGCGTGCCGCGACCATGCTGGAGACCAGGTGGGGCATGTGGGAGACCAACGCCACCGCGCGGTCGTGGGCGTCCGCTTCCATCACCACCGGAACGGCCCGGCAGTGCGACACCAGCTCCAGGGCGAGGTTCAGCACCTCGGTGTCGGTGTCCCGGGTCGGCGTGAGCACCCAGGGCCGCCCCTCGAAGAGGTCGCCGGTCGCGGCCAGCGGGCCGGACTTCTCGCGGCCCGACATGGGGTGCGAGCCGATGTACGCCGACAGGTCGAGCCCCAGCGCCTCCAGCTCGCGGCGCGGGCCGCCCTTGACGCTGGCCACGTCGAGGTAGCCACGGGCCGCGCCCCGGCGCATGGCGTCGGCGAGCACCCGGGCCACGTGGGCGGGCGGCGCGGCGACGAGCGCGAGGTCGACGGGACCCTCGGGGGCCTCGTCCGTGCCGGCGCCGAGCGCGGCGGCCGTGCGGGCCTGTTCCGGGTCGTGGTCGGTGAGGTGGACGACGACGCCCCGCTGGGCGAGGGCGAGGGCGGCGGACGTACCGATGAGCCCCGTTCCGATGACGAGTGCGGTTCTCACTGGGCGATGTCCTTGCGCAGGGCGGCCGCGGCGCCGAGGTAGACGTGGCTGATGTCGGTGCGGGCCCGGTCGGACTCGATGTGCGCGAGGATCCGGACGACACGGGGCATGGCGCCCGCGATGTCGAGTTCCTGGGCGCAGATCAGCGGCACGTCGACGATGCCGAGCTTGCGGGCGGCGGCCGCCGGGAAGTCGCTGTGCAGGTCGGGCGTGGCCGTGAACCAGATACTGATCAGGTCGTCGGCTGTGAGCGAGTTCCGCTCCAGGATGGCGGTGAGCAGGGCTCCGACCTGCTCGTCCATGTGTCCGGCCTCGTCCCTCTCCAGCTGGACGGCCCCCCGGACCGCTCGTACCGCCACGGCACCGCTCCTTGCTCCCGTACGTATCGGCTCTTCGCTCGTCCAGCGTAGTCAGCCGGGCCCCACCGGCGCGCATCGCCCGCCCGTTGAGACGGCGGCACGAGCCTCACCCGCGACGGGGAGCCCTCGCCCGCGCCGGCCATCGCCCCGGCGACCGGCGCGGTGACGGGTACCGCACCGCTGGTCGGGGCGGGTGGCGTTCCTCGTGGCCGTACCGGTCGCGGTGCACTGTTTGTGCGCGTTGGGATATCAGACGTATGAAACACGCGTTTTGTGGCATTCTCTCCTGGGTTGCTTCTTCTTCGGAGCCTTCGGCGCCAAGATGCTGCTGCTCCGCCCGGAGCGACTCCCGGGATGGTTGCTGCCGATCGTCGGCGGGCTGGTGTTCGTCGCGCTCACGGTCGTCCGGCTGACCTCCGCCCTCTGGTTCTTCCGCACCTTCGGAGTGACGACATGACCCATCCCGCGACACGACGCACGGTTCTCCTCGCAACGGGCGCGGCGGGCGCGGCGGCGCTCGGCATCGGCTGCGGCAACAACGGGGACGGCTCCTCCTCCGCGGAAGCCTCCGGGCAGGAGCTGGCCAGGACGGCCGACATCCCGGTCGGCGGGGGCAAGATCTTCAAGGACGAGAAGGTCGTGGTCACCCAGCCGACGAAGGGCGACTTCAAGGCCTTCTCGGCGGTCTGCACCCATCAGGGCTGCACGGTGGGCACCGTGGCCGACGGCACCATCGACTGCCCGTGCCACGGGAGCAGGTTCCGTATCCAGGACGGCTCGGTGGCCAACGGCCCGGCGACCAGGCCGCTGCCCGAGAAGCAGATCACCGTCGACGGCGAGTCGATCCAGCTGACGTAAGCGGTCCTACAACCCTCACTGGTCCCAGAGCGCCCCGAGCGTCACCAGTTCGCCGTGGTACTCGATCCGGTCGGCCCACTCCGACGGCCATGCGTCGGCGCCCAGGTAGGCGCCCGCGAAGGCGCCGGTCAGGCAGGCGATCGAGTCGGAGTCCCCGGAGGTGCAGGCGGCCCGGCGCAGGGCGGTGAGCGGTTCGTCGACGAACAGCAGGAAGCAGAGCAGCCCGGTGGCCAGGGCCTCCTCCGCGATCCAGCCCTCCCCGGTGGCCAGGCAGGGGTCGTCCTCCGGCGAGACGGTGCGCACGGCGTCCTGGAGCCGCTCCAGGATCGCCAGGCACTCGTCCCAGCCGCGCGCCATGAAGTGCTCGGGCGTGGGGTCCTGGCTGCGGGTCCACAGGTCGCCGAGCCAGGCGTGGTGGTAGTGGGAGCGGTTGTCGAGGGCGTACGACCGCAGCAGCCCGACGAGTGCGGCCGGATCGGCGCCCTGGGCGAGCAGCCGTACGGCGTGCGCGGTGAGGTCGGAGGCGGCGAGCGCGGTGGGGTGCCCGTGCGTGAGCGCGGCCTGCAACTGGGCGGCGCCCGCGCGCTGCTCGTCGCTCAGTCCGGGCGCGAGGCCGACCGGCGCGACGCGCATGTTGGCGCCGCAGCCCTTGGAGTGGATCTGGCTGGCGTCCTGCCAGGCTCGTTGCTCGTCCTTGAGCAGATTGCAGGCGACCATGCAGGTTCGGCCCGGCGCCCTGTTGTTCTGCGGCGACTGGTACCAGTCCACGAACTCCTCCCGGAGGGGCCGCTCGAACCGCTTCGGTCCGAGCACCCCCCGGTCCATGGCCGTCCGCAGCCCCTGCCCCACCGCCAGCGTCATCTGCGTGTCGTCGCTGACGATCGCGGGCGTGATCAGCTCCATCCGCCGCCAGGGGCCGCACTTGGCGAGGATCGACGGCACGTCGTTGAACTCGGTCGGGAAGCCGAGCGCGTCCCCGAGGGCGAGCCCGAACAGTGTCCCGGTGGCGGCGCGCTTGCGGACGGTGGTGGAGGCGGTCATGCGGGACGTCCTTCCGGGGACGGTCGAAGCAGGGGCGGATGCAGGGTGGTGGCGGTGCCCGCGCGGTACAGCGCGGCCGGTTTGCCGCGGCCGCCGGTCAGCCGGGCGGCGCCGGGGACGGGTTCGACGAAGCCGGGCGTGGAGAGCACCTTGCGGCGGAAGTTGGGCCGGTCGAGACCGGTGCCCCACACGGTCTCGTAGACCTCCTGCAGCTCTCCGAGGGTGAACTGGGGCGGGCAGAAGGCGGTGGCGAGGCAGGTGTACTCGAGCTTGGCGCCGACGCGTTCGTGGGCGTCGGCCAGGATCCGCTCGTGGTCGAAGGCGAGCGGCCGCGCGGTGTCGTACGGCAGCCAGCGCGCCTGTGCCGCGTCGCCGCCGCCGTGCGGTTCGGGCGCGTGGGGCAGCAGCGCGGCGAAGGCGACCGACACCACGCGCATCCGCGGGTCGCGGCCGGGCTCGCTGTAGGTGCGCAACTGCTCCAGGTGCAGCCCGGAGACGTCCGACAGCCCGGTCTCCTCGGCGAGTTCGCGGCGGGCCGCCGTCTCCGCGGACTCGTCCGGCCGCACGAAGCCGCCGGGCAGCGCCCAGCTGCCGGCGTACGGCTCCTGGCCGCGCTCGACGAGCAGCACGTGCAGCGCGCCCGCGCGGAGGGTGAGGACGGCGAGGTCGACGGTGACGGCGAAGGGCTCGTGGGCGTGCTTGTCGTAGCCCCGCATGACCGCACCCCCTTTTTATAGTCACCACGACTATAAAAAGGGGGTGCGGTCACGCACAAGCCCTGGTCGGCTCAAGAGCCCTCAAAAACCCCTACAGGTCGACTTCCTGCATCAGCATCCCGACCTCGGTGTTCGACAGCCGGCGCAGCCAGCCCGACTTCTGGTCGCCGAGGGTGATCGGCCCGAAGGCGACCCGCACCAGCTTGTCGACCGGGAAGCCGGCCTCGGCCAGCATGCGGCGGACGATGTGCTTGCGCCCCTCGTGCAGCGTGACCTCGACGAGGTAGTTCTTGCCGGTCTGCTCGACGACGCGGAAGTGGTCCGCGCGGGCGTACCCGTCCTCCAGCTGGATGCCGTCCTTCAGACGCTTGCCCAGGTCGCGCGGGATCGGGCCCACGATGTGCGCGAGGTAGACCTTCTTCACGCCGTACTTGGGGTGGGTCAGCCGGTGCGCCAGCTCGCCGTGGTTGGTGAGCAGGATGACGCCCTCGGTCTCGGTGTCGAGCCGGCCCACGTGGAACAGCCGCGTCTCGCGGTTGGTCACGTAGTCGCCCAGGCACTGACGGCCCTCGTTGTCCTCCATCGTGGAGACGACACCGGCGGGCTTGTTCAGCGAGAAGAACTGGTACGACTGCGTGGCGACCGTCAGGCCGTCGACCTTGACCTCGTCCTTCTCCGGGTCGACGCGCTTGCCCTGCTCCAGGACGATCTCGCCGTTGATCTCGACGCGCGCCTGTTCGATCAGCTCCTCGCAGGCGCGCCGGGAGCCGTAGCCCGCGCGCGCGAGGACCTTCTGCAGCCGCTCGCCCTCCTGCTCGGCGCCGGGGAAGGTCTTGGGGAGCTTGACGTCCTTCTTGCCCGCGTACCGCTCGCGGTTGCGTTCCTCGGCCCGCGCCTCGTACTCCCGCGAGCGCGCCGGAGCCGTACGCCCGCCCTGCGGCTGGGCCTTCTTGGGCCCGCCCTTGGCACCGCCGCGCGCGGCACCGCCGCGTCCGGACTTCGGCCCGTCCGGGGACGCGCCGGGACCCACGTCGTAGCGGCGCTCCTCGGGCCGGGGCTTGCGGGGACGCCCCTGCCCCTGGCCCTGGCCCTGACCCTGCTTCTGGTCCTTGTTGTTGCCGGCCCCGCGGTAGTTACCGCGCCCGCCGCTCTTGCCGCTACCGCTGCCGCTGCTTCGCATCAAATTTCCGTCGTCGTCGAATTGGGCATGTTCATCCCGGGACCGTCGTCCGGGTCCGGGGCGTCCGGATCGAACGACGGTACGGCTTCCTGGGTCTCGGCCTCGATCGCCTCCGCCTCCGGGAGGAAGGGCGCGAGCTCCGGGAGCTCGTCCAGACCGCGCAGGCCCATCCGTTCCAGGAAGTAGTTCGTCGTCACGTACAGGATCGCACCTGTTTCGGGTTCCGTGCCCGCCTCCTCGACCAGACCGCGTTGGAGGAGGGTGCGCATGACCCCGTCGCAGTTGACTCCTCGTACGGCCGAGACGCGGCTGCGGCTCACCGGCTGACGGTAGGCGACGACCGCGAGGGTCTCCAACGCGGCCTGGGTGAGGCGGGCCTGCTGGCCGTCCAGGACGAAGCCCTCGACGGCGGGCGCGTACTCGGCCCGGCTGTAGAAGCGCCAGCCGCCCGCCACGTACCGCAGCTCGAAGCCGCGGCCCTGCACGGTGTACTCGTCGGCCAGCTCGCGCAACCCGTCCGCGATCTGCCGGCGGGGCCGCTCCAGTATCTTCGCCAGGTGTTCCTCGGTGGCGGGCTCGTCCACGACCATGAGCACGGCCTCCAGGGCGGGCTTGAGGTCGAGGTCGGCGACGGCACGCAGCCCGGCCGGGGCGTCGGCGGTGGCGCCGATGGCGGCGTCGATGGTGTCCTCACTCACGCCTTCTTCTCCTCCTTGGGCTGCTCCGGCGGCCGGTCGAACTCGTCCGTCACCATGGGTTCGGCTTCCCCGTTCCCGCCGGTCCACCGCACGGTCAGCTCACCGAGCGCGTCCTCCTGATCGAGGGCGACGGCCTTCTCCCGGTACAGCTCCAGCAGGGCGAGGAAGCGTGCCACCACGGTCAACGTGTCATCGATGTCCTCGACGAGCACCCGGAAGCTGGCCTCCCCGAGCTCCCTGAGCCGCGCGACCACGATCCCGGCCTGCTCCTGGACGCTTACCAGCGGCGCGTGGATGTGGTCCACGTACACCTGCGGCTTCGGCCTGGGCTGCATCGCCTTGACCGCCAGCCTGGCGAATCCTTCCGCCCCGATGCTGATGACCACCTCGGGCAGCAGCTCGGCGTGGTGCGGCTCCAGCCCCACGGTCCGCGGATACCGCCGCGCCTCCTCCTCGAGCCGCCCGCTGAAGATGTCCGCGATCTGCTTGTACGCGCGGTACTGCAACAGCCGCGCGAAGAGCAGGTCCCGCGCTTCGAGCAGCGCGAGGTCGGCCTCGTCCTCGACTTCCGCGGCGGGCAGCAGCCGAGCGGCCTTCAGGTCGAGCAGGGTCGCGGCGACGACGAGGAACTCGGTCGTCTGATCCAGGTCCCAGTCCGGCCCCATCGCCCGGATGTGCGCCATGAACTCATCGGTGACCTTCGACAGCGCGACTTCGGTGACGTCGAGCTTGTGCTTCGAGATGAGCTGCAGCAGCAGGTCAAAGGGGCCCTCGAAGTTGGAGAGGCGAACCTTGAAGACCCCGTCACCGGGTTCTCGGGACTCGGTGGGCTCTCGCGAGTCGGCGGGTTCTTGGAGCTCGACAGCTCCGGGCTCACGTTCCGGCTCACCGGCCGGAGCCGCGGACTCAACCTCAGCCGAGACAGGCGCCGCTCCGGGCCCCCGCCCCAGCGCACGCCGACGACCGCCGGGTACACCGGACCGGGGAACGTCGTTCGAGGTCATAGCCTCCGCAGGCTACCGCTACCGCCCACGCAGCCGTCGTACGAGGATGCTCGCGTCCCCGCGCGACTCCAGATCCGCCAGCACCACGGCGACAGCCTCCCGCACGATGCGCCCCCGGTCGACAGCGAGCCCGTGCTCACCCCGGAGCACCAGCCGCGCGTGCTCCAGATCCATGAGCTCCTCGGCGGACACGTACACCGTGATCTTCTCGTCGTGCCGCTCCCGCCCACTGGGCCGCCGAGCCGCCGCTCTCCCGCGCTTGCGCGGCGCCGCGGCAGAACCTTCCTGCGCCGCTCCCTGCCGCCGCGGCGAACGCTCCGCGGCAGCGGAACGGCTGCGGGACTCCCCCGCATCGCCCGCTTCCGCCTCCGCCGCCACATGCTCCGCGCCCTCGCCGTCCCCGCCCCGCGCGGGCACGGCCTGCGGGGCGTCCGCGGACGGCGGCGACGCGGCGGCCACCCCGTCGCTCTCCCCGGCGGGAGCCGGCACCCGGGCCTCGCCGTTGGCCCCCCGCCGGGGAGTGGACGGCTGGAGCGCCATTCCCCCTGTCGTACGGAACAGTTCGTCGGCCCCCGGCAGACTCACTCGGCGTGACACCGGGCGAGCACCTCCCTGGCGAGCTGGCGGTAGGCGGCGGCACCGACGGAGTTGGACGCGTAGGTGGTGATCGGCTCACCGGCGACCGTGGTCTCCGGGAAGCGCACCGTGCGCCCGATGACGGTGTGGTAGACGTGGTCGTCGAACGCTTCGACGACCCGCGCGAGCACCTCACGGCTGTGCACGGTCCGGGAGTCGTACATCGTGGCGAGGATCCCGTCGAGCTCCAGCTCGGGGTTGAGCCGCTCCTGGACCTTCTCGATGGTCTCCGTCAGCAGCGCCACACCACGCAGGGCGAAGAATTCGCACTCGAGCGGCACGATCACCTTGTGCGCGGCCGTCAGGGCGTTCACCGTGAGCAGGCCGAGCGAGGGCTGACAGTCGATCACGATGTAGTCGTAGTCGGGCAGCAGCGGCTTCAGCGCCCGCTGCAGCGTCGACTCGCGCGCGACCTCGCTCACCAGTTGGACCTCGGCGGCGGACAGGTCGATGTTGCTCGGCAGCAGGTCCATGTTCGGGACCGCCGTCTTCAGGAGCACGTCGTCGGCCGCCATCCCCCGCTCCATGAGCAGGTTGTAGACGGTGAGGTCGAGCTCCATCGGATTGACGCCGAGTCCGACCGACAGCGCGCCCTGCGGGTCGAAGTCCACGAGCAGCACGCGACGGCCGTACTCCGCGAGCGCGGCACCCAGATTGATGGTCGACGTCGTCTTGCCTACGCCGCCCTTCTGGTTGCACATCGCGATGATCTTCGCGGGGCCGTGGTCGGTCAGCGGGCCCGGGATCGGGAAGTACGGCAGCGGGCGGCCGGTCGGGCCGACGCGCTCGCGGCGCTGGCGGGCAGCGTCGGGCGCGAGCGTGGCCGCGTACTCCGGGTCCGGCTCGTACTCGGCGTCGGGGTCGTAGAAGTGCCCTTCGGGCAGTTCGTCGTAGTCGGCGAAGTGGTTGTGGGGCGCGCCACTTCCGTCGCCGGCCATGGCGTTCACGTGATGGCCATCCATGCTGTGGTGTGTCCGAGTCGCCTGCGGACTCTGGTGGGCTGCGAAGGTGCGCACCGCGACGGAGCCGACAACCTCGAACCCCGCGGGACCCTCGGCCTGTGCGGGCATTCCTGGTTGACCACCCCCGGGAGAAAATGTCGACTCATTCACAAGTCGTCTTACCTCCTTGGTGACCAGGAAACTTCTAGACAGGTCAGCGTGGCACCATGCCGACGGTTGGCGACTCTATGGCGTGTCGGCGGTCCGCAGCAACACAATCCGCCGGACCCGGCAGGATGTGTCGGCAATGAAACATCCCGCTGTCAAGGGCGTACGGCCGTCGCACGGTAGGTTTCGCCGGTGTGCGAATCGGTCGAAGGGTTACGTTCGAGGCGAGTTGACCGAGAGTCGCAAAGTGACCATACACACATCCGGCCGGACCTTGTCGGGCAAGGTCCGGCCTGGTGCGTGGCGTTGACGACCTCTGTTGACGTATCGCCTTTTTCACTGGTGACTTGGCGACTCAGCCGAGCAGTGAGGCCAGCTCGACGTGCTCCAGACCGTGCGCCTGAGCAACTTCCTTGTAAACGACCTTGCCGTCATGGGCGTTGAGGCCCTTGGCCAGCGCGGGGTCGCGGCGCAGCGCCTCGACCCAGCCCTTGTCGGCGAGTTCGACGATGTAGGGCAGCGTGGCGTTGGTGAGGGCGTAGGTGGAGGTGTTGGGGACCGCGCCGGGCATGTTGGCGACGCAGTAGAAGACCGAGTTGTGGACCCGGAAGGTCGGCTCGGCGTGGGTGGTCGGGCGGGAGTCCTCGAAGCAGCCGCCCTGGTCGATCGCGATGTCGACAAGGACACTTCCCGGCTTCATCCGCGACACGAGCTCGTTGGTGACCAGCTTCGGGGCCTTGGCGCCCGGGATGAGCACGGCGCCGACGACGAGGTCGGCCTCCAGGCACGCCTTCTCCAGTTCGAAGGCGTTGGAGACGACCGTCTGGATCTTCGTGCCGAAGATCCGGTCGGCCTCCTTGAGCTTGTTGATGTCCTTGTCGAGCAGCGTCACGTGGAAGCCCATGCCGATGGCGATCTGCGCGGCGTTCCAGCCGGAGACGCCGCCGCCGATGACGACGGCCCGGCCGGCCAGCACACCGGGGACACCGCCGGGCAGCACGCCGCGGCCTCCGTTGGCACGCATCAGGTGGTAGGCGCCGACCTGCGGGGCGAGGCGGCCCGCGACCTCGGACATGGGGGCGAGCAGCGGAAGCGCGCGGCTGGGCAGCTCGACGGTCTCGTACGCGATCGCCGTGGTGCCGGACTCGACGAGCGCGTCGGTGCACTCCTTGGAGGCGGCCAGGTGCAGGTAGGTGAAGAGCGTCTGGTCCTTGCGCAGGCGGTGGTACTCCTCGGCGACGGGCTCCTTGACCTTCAGCAGCAGGTCGGCGGCGGCCCACACCTCGTCGGCGGTGTCCAGGATCTCGGCACCGGCGACGACGTACTCGGCGTCGGGGATGGAGGAGCCGACGCCGGCGCCCCGCTCGACGACGACCTGGTGGCCGTGGCGCACCAGCTCGTGCACACCGGCGGGGGTGATGGCCACCCGGAACTCGTTGTTCTTGACCTCGCGGGGGATACCGACCTTCACGTCGATCACGGTCCTTGGCTCAGAGGGTGTGGGGGCATAGCGATACATACCCGGGCATGCAGGGGCACGCCGGGAGAACCGCAGGAGAACGTGCGGTAGAGCCAGTCTAATGAAGGTGTACCCGCTGTCTAGCCTTCCATTGCATCAATCTTCAGCGGATGTACTACGGATTTCGCAGGCATTAGCGTCCTGTTCCGGGGCCGGATCATGGTCCTGGGCCTCCTCCACCAGCATCCGCTCGGCGGCGCCGCGGTGCATCCGAGCCGCCGTGGGATCGCCGAGATGCTCCAGGGTGTCGGCGATCCGCAGGTGCAGCGCGGCCTGAAGCCGTACGTCCTCCGCGCGCCGCGCCCACTCCACGGCCTCCTGGCAGGTGCGCAGCGACTCCTCGGGCCGGCCCGCGTACTCCTGGACCCGCGCCAGCTCGCTCAACGCCCGCGCGTGGGCCGCCACATCGCCGGTCCGGCGGTACCCGGCGAGAGCGGCCCGCCAGGCCCGCTGCGCCTCGCCGTAGCGGGCCGCGTAGGTGTGGGCGGCGGCGATCCGGCCGTACAGCCGGGCTGCTTCCGCGGGCTCGTCGCGGGCCAGCCGCTGGGCGAGGGCCCGGCCGAACCAGTCGGCGGCCCGGTCGTAGTCGCCGAGCTCCAGGTGCGCGCCCCCTACGGATTCCATCGCCCGCCCGGTCGCGTATGGGTCGTTGGCCTCCCGTCCGGCGTCCAGCGCGGCCCGGTAGCGGACCAGCGCGTCCGCCGTGCGGCCGGTGCGGGCGTCGAGGTCGGCGAGGTTCAACAGGGCCGCGGCCCGCTCGCGGTGCAGTCCGCGGCGCTCGGCCACGTCCAGCACCAGCCCGTGGATGTCGTAGAGGTCGGGGGCGGCCGCCTGGGTGCCGACGTGCGCGACCATCGCCCTGACCAGCTGGGACATCAGGCGGCGGGCCAGCGTGTCCACGTCCCCGTCGGCGACCGCGAGGCGGGCCGAGGCGAGCAGGGCGGGCCTGCGGATGCGCAGCCAGTCGGCCGCCGCCCGGGGGGTGGGGAAGCGCACGTCGGGCGACATGTCCTGGAGCTTCTCGCGCGCCTCGGGGGCGTCGGTCTCGGTGATCGCCCGGCAGGACTGGAGCAGCCGTACCGTCCGCTCCAGCATGCGGGCGCGGGCCAGCTGGAGCTCGGCCGGACGCTCCTGGGTGTGGGCGAGGGCCTTGAGCTGGGGATACAGGCAGCCGGGTACCTCGTACTGCGGCAGCGGCGAGGCGACGGACCGCAGCAGGCCCAGGGCGACGAAGTCGTCGAGGGTGGTGCGGGCGCTGCCGACCGAGCAGCCGGCCAGCGCGGAGGCGGTGTGCGGGTCGACGAGGCCGGCCGGGGCGAGGGTGAGCAGGCGCAGTATCCGGGCGGCCGGGGTGGGCAGCAGCCCGTGGGTGAGCCGGAAGACTCGGCTGAGGGGCGTGCCCTCGTTGCCGTCGGCGCGCAGCTGTTTGGCGAAGTCGGAGACGGCGGCCTTGGGGCGGGCGGCGAGCCAGCCGCCGGCCAGTGTGAGGGCGGCGGGCTGGCCCTGGCACTCCTCGACGAGCCCCTCGGCGGCCCGGGGGTCGACGGTGATGCGGACCGAGCCGGTGTAGCGGGTCAGCAGCTCCAGGGCGGACTTGGTGTCCAGTCCGCCCAGGGTGCACGGACGGACGTCGGAGATCCCGGTCAGCGGGCCCCCGGAGACGGCGACGACCAGGCACTCCGGGGTGTCCGGCAGCAGCGCGTCGACCTGCTCGGCGTCGGCCGCGTCGTCCAGCAGGAGCAGCATGCGCCGGTCGGCGAGGGCGTCGCGCAGGGCCGCCGTGAGGTCGTCCTCAGCGGCCCCGGCGGGGGTCGGCAGCTCCAGGGCGGTCAGCAGCTGGCGGGCGGCCCGGTCGACGGGCACGGGCGTGCCGTCGCTCTCGCTCAGACGGGCGCGCAACACCCCGTCCGGGTAGCCGTCGGCGACCTGTCGTACGAGCTCCTCGGCGAGGGCCGTGCGGCCGGAGCCGGGGCGGCCCGCGATGAGGAGCACGCGCGCGCGTGGGGCCTTCCGTCCGGCCAGGGTGTCCAGTCCCGCGCGCTCGATGTCGGCGCGCAGCTCCTTCAACTCCCGTGTGCGGCCCAGGAAATGGGACTGCGCGGCCGCGTGTCCCGACAGCTGCACTCCGTCCGTGTCCACCGCCTGATCCGTCACGGGCCACACTCCCGTCCCACCGCACGCGCAAGCCCGCCGGGACTCCGGTTCGGGCGTTTCAAAGAGCCTAGTTCACTCTCTGCGACGTTCCGTGAGGAGCGCGGCGGAGACATCCCCCGATCGGATCAGGCGATGGTCACACCGGAAGCGGAGGGGGCTGCCCCACACCTCGCAGACATCTCGAAAGGATGATGTCTCACGCCTCGAAGGGCCGCGCCGGCCACGGTGCCTCCGCGGGGCGCAGTGCGTCGAGGCCGTCGCCGTTGCGGGCGGCGACCAGGGAGAGGACGCCGACGACGAGGCACGTGTTGTGCAGTTCGCCCGCGAGCACGTGCCGGACGAGTTCCTCGACGGGCACGCGCGCGTGCTCCATGTCGGCCTCCTCGTCCTCGACCTCGAAGCGCTGCCCCTCGGCCGCGGACAGACCACGGGCGAGGAAGACCCGCACGGCCTCGTCGCTGCCGCCGGGGCTCGTGTACACATCGGTCAGGACCCGCCAGTCCTCGGCCTTGACGTGGGCCTCCTCGTACAGCTCGCGCTGGGCGGCGTGCAGCGGGTTCTCGCCCGGTACGTCGAGCAGACCGGCCGGGATCTCCCACAGCTTGTGGCGCACGGGGTGCCGGTACTGCTTGATGAGCAGGACACGGCCTTCGTCGTCGAGGGCGAGGACGGCCACGGAGCCCGGGTGGACCTGGTAGTCGCGGCGGGCCGGCTCACCGTTCGGCATGACCACCTCGTCGGTGCGGACGGAGGTCTTGCCGCCCACGAAGGGAGTCTCCGTCGCCCGGATCTCCCACTCCTCGGGGGTGTCCTTGATCGTCATGCCGTGTCCTCCCACAAGCCAAAACAAAACCGGGGTGCCCACCTTTGAAGGTATGCACCCCGGCCACCGTACAACCGGTTGTGTTACTTGGAATTCTGCCGCTCGACCGAGGCCTTCACGAGGCCGGCGAACAGCGGGTGCGGCCGCGTGGGACGCGAGCGCAGCTCCGGGTGCGCCTGCGTGGCGACCAGGTAGGGGTGGGTCTCGCGCGGGTACTCGACGTACTCGACGAGCTTGCCGTCCGGCGAGGTGCCCGAGAAGAGGATGCCCGCCTTCTTCTCCAGCTCGGCGCGGTAGGCGTTGTTCACCTCGTAGCGGTGCCGGTGGCGCTCCTCGACGTACTCCTTGTCGTCGTACACCTCGCGCACGATCGAGCCCTCGGCGAGCTTGGCCGGGTACATCCCCAGCCGCATCGTTCCGCCCATGTCACCCTCACCGGCGACGATGTCGAGCTGCTCGGCCATGGTGGAGATGACGGGGTGGCCGGTGGCCGCGTCGAACTCGGTGGAGTTGGCGTCGGGGATGTCGGCCAGGTTGCGCGCGGCCTCGATCACGATGCACTGCAGGCCCAGGCAGAGGCCGAGCAGCGGGATCCTGTTCTCGCGGGCGTAGCGGATGGCGCCGACCTTGCCGAGCACACCGCGGTCGCCGAAGCCGCCCGGGATGCAGATGCCGTCGACGTCACCGAGCTGCTGCGCGGCGCCGGCCGGGGTCTTGCAGTCGTCCGAGGTGACCCACTTGATCTTGACGCGGGCCCGGTTGGCGAAGCCGCCGGCGCGCAGCGCCTCGGTGACCGAGAGGTAGGCGTCGGGCAGGTCGATGTACTTGCCGACCAGCGCGAGGGTGATCTCGTGGTCGGGCTTGTGGACGCGGTCGAGCAGGTCGTCCCAGGTCGTCCAGTCCACGTCACGGAACGGCAGGTCCAGCTTGCGCACGACGTAGGCGTCCAGGCCCTCGCCGTGCACGGTCTTCGGGATGTCGTAGATCGAGCGCGCGTCCGGGCAGGCCACCACCGCTGCCTCGTCGACGTCGCACATCAGGGAGATCTTGCGCTTGATCGCGGTGGGGACCTCGCGGTCGCAGCGCAGGACGATCGCGTCCGGCTGGATACCGATGTTGCGCAGGGCCGCGACCGAGTGCTGGGTGGGCTTGGTCTTCAGCTCGCCCGAGGGGCCGATGTAGGGCAGGAGAGAGATGTGAACCACGAAGACGTTGTCCCGGCCGACCTCGTGCCGCACCTGGCGGACCGTCTCCAGGAACGGCAGCGACTCGATGTCGCCGACGGTGCCGCCGACCTCCGTGATGACCACGTCCACCTCGTCGGTGGCCATACGGCGGATGCGGTGCTTGATCTCGTTGGTGATGTGCGGGATGACCTGCACGGTGTCACCCAGGTACTCGCCGCGCCGCTCCTTGGCGATGACGGTCGAGTAGACCTGGCCTGTAGTGACATTGGCGGAGCCGTCCAAGTCGCGGTCGAGGAAGCGCTCGTAGTGTCCGATGTCCAGGTCGGTCTCGGCACCGTCGTTGGTGACGAAGACCTCGCCGTGCTGGAAGGGGTTCATCGTGCCCGGGTCGACGTTCAGATACGGGTCGAGCTTCTGCATCACGACGCGCAGCCCACGAGCCTTGAGCAGCATGCCGAGGCTGGAGGCGGTGAGACCCTTGCCGAGAGAGGAGGCGACACCCCCGGTGACGAAGATGTGCTTGGTCGTCGTAGATTTGGGCGGCATGGCCAAGACGGGGCTCCCGTGGTCGCGGTCTGGGGGTGCGGTGCGGCTGCAGGCCGGAGATTTCCGGAGTCGCCGTCGCTGCGGTTCGGGGGTTTCGAGCCCACCGGTCCACGGGCTACCAGGGTATCAGCGACGGCGGGAGATGGCTTCCGGCCACGCTCCGCTCACGGGCCGACACAGACGCGCGTCGAGCACGGGTTTCTCACCTGTCGCTCACCCGATCGGCCCACCCGCGTTGCGCGGAGCGGCACACAGATCATCTACGTGCGTCGTATCCTGCTCGGACACTCGCTGCCGAGCCCGGCCGGGGAACGCGGCACCACCCCCGCCCGTACCCACCGGAACAACGAGAGCTCGTCAGTTCGTTGAGCAATAATTGTCGTTTTGCCACACGGCATGGGCGACTGCTTTGCTTCACCGCTCAACGACGCATACCCAAGACCCCTTGACCGCATTAGCGAATGCCCCCGTATTTCCCGGGGGCGACGTGGCCGTTCGACTGGAGTTGCACGTGGCCGGGCGCATCGAAGACTACGCACTCATCGGAGACATGCAGACAGCGGCGCTGGTCTGCCGTGACGGCACGGTGGACTGGCTCTGCCTGCCGCGCTTCGACTCGCATGCCATCTTCGCCGGTCTGCTGGGCACCGAGGAACACGGATTCTGGCGGCTGGGCCCGGCGCACGGCGCCGACGCCGAGCCGCCGACCGCGGCCCGGCGCAGCTATCGCGGCGACTCGCTGATCCTGGAATCCGAGTGGGACACCCCCCGCGGCACCGTTCGTGTGACGGACTTCATGCCCCCGCGTGACGGTGCCCCGCAGCTGATCCGGATCGTCGAGGGCGTCTCCGGCCGCGTGCCCATGCGCTCCGCCCTGCGGATGCGTTTCTCGTACGGCCGTATCGTGCCGTGGGTGCACAAGCACGAGGGGCGCACGGTCGCCGTCGCCGGCCCGGACTCGGTGTGGTTCGACACCACGGCCGAGACCTACGGCAAGTCGCTGACGACGTACGCGGACTTCACGGTCGCCCCCGGTGACCGGATCGCGTTCACGATCTCGTGGGAGCCCTCGCACAAGGAGCCGCCCGCGCTGCCGGAGCCCGAGCAGTCGCTGCAGGCCACGGAGGACTTCTGGCGCGAGTGGGTCGAGCACTGCACGTACCACGGGCCCTACCGTGAGGCCGTGGTCCGCTCCCTGATCACGCTGAAGGCCCTGACCTACGCCCCGACCGGCGGCATCGTCGCCGCGCCCACGACCTCGCTCCCCGAGGACATCGGCGGCGTCCGCAACTGGGACTACCGCTACACGTGGCTGCGCGACGCGGCGATCACCCTGTCCTCGCTGCTGCGCACCGGCTACCGCGAGGAGGCCCGCGCCTGGCGCGAGTGGCTGCTGCGCGCGGTCGCCGGTGACCCGGAGAACCTGCAGATCATGTACGGCATCGCCGGCGAGCGCGAGCTCGGCGAGGCGGAGCTGGACTGGCTGCCCGGCTACGAGAACTCCGCTCCGGTCCGCGTCGGCAACGGCGCCGCCCACCAGCTCCAGCTGGACGTCTACGGCGAGGTCACCGAGGCCCTGCACCTGGGCCACATGACGGGCCTGGCCCGCAACGACTACGCGTCCCTGCTCCAGCTGAAGCTGATCCGCTACCTCGAGGACCACTGGGACGAGCCGGACGAGGGCATCTGGGAGGTGCGCGGCCCGCGCCGCCACTTCGTGCACTCCAAGGTCATGGCCTGGGTCGCGGTGGACCGCACGATCAAGCTGATCGAGTCCGGTGACGCGGACGGCCCGCTGGAGAAGTGGCGCGAGCTGCGCGACGACATCCACCGGGACGTCTGCGAGAAGGGCTACGACAAGGAGCGCAACACCTTCACGCAGTCCTACGGCTCGAAGGAGCTGGACGCGTCCTTGCTGCTCATCCCGCAGATGGGCTTCCTGCCGCCGGACGACAAGCGCGTCATCGGCACGATCGAGGCGATCCAGCGCGAGCTGTCCACGCCGGACGGCTTCATCCTGCGCTACCCGACCTCGGGTGGCGACGAGGGCGTCGACGGCCTCCCCGGCGACGAGGGCGCGTTCCTCGCCTGCTCGTTCTGGATGGCGGACGACCTCGCGATGATCGGCCGCGTGGACGAGGCCCGCAAGCTCTTCGAGAAGCTGCTGTCGCTGCGCAACGACCTCGGTCTGCTGGCCGAGGAGTGGGACCCGCGCCTCAAGCGCCAGGTCGGCAACTTCCCCCAGGCCTTCAGTCACGTTCCGCTGATCGACACCGCGCTGCGGCTGACGGCGTCCGGCGCGTACGGCGGCTGAAGCAGGACCACACGTACGCAACGCACCTGAACAGGACCCACGACCCGCACCCGCCTAGCCTGGAAGCAGACCCAGCCCCTGATGTCGGAAGGGGGCGGCCATGGCTCCCCTCTCGAAGGCGGGCGCGGCTCTCGCCGCGCTGCGCGAGGATCTGACCGGCGACGTGTTCGCGCCGGGGGACCCGGGGTACGACGACGCCCGGGCGGTGTTCAACGCGATGATCGACCGGCGCCCGGCGGTGATCGCGCAGTGCGCGGACGAGACCGATGTCGTCCGGTCGGTGCGTTTCGCCCGGGACCTGGACCTGAAGATCGCGGTGCGCGGCGGCGGGCACAGCGTGTCGGGCATGGCGCTCAACGACGGCGGTCTGGTGATCGACCTGCGCCGGATGCACGAGGTGACCGTCCACCCCGCGGCGGAGGCGGTACGGGTCGGCGGCGGGGCCACGATGAGCCATCTGGACCGGGCGACCCAGCCGTACGGTCTGGCCACGACCGGCGGCCGGGCCTCCACGACCGGTGTGGGCGGCTTCGTGCTGGGGGGCGGCACCGGCTGGCTGGACCGCTGCTTCGGCCTCGCCGTCGACAACCTGCTCGGCGTGGAGCTGGTCACCGCCGACGGCTCCCGGACCCACGCGAGCGCCGACGAGAACCCGGACCTGTTCTGGGCCCTGCACGGCGGCGGCGGCAACTTCGGCGTGGCCACCGCGCTCACCCTGAAGCTGCACGAGCTGCCGCAGTTCTCCATCGCGCTCGTGCTGTTCCTGCCGGAGCACGGCCGCGAGGCCGTCCGCACCTACCGCGACCTGATCACGGCCGCTCCGGTCGAGACGGGCGGCGCCGTCATCTACCTCACCGCCCCGCCCGAGGAGTTCGTACCGCCGCACCTGGTCGGCACGCTGCTGTGCGCAGCACTGGTGACGTACGCGGGCGGCGAGGAGGACCTGCGCAAGCTGGCCGAGCCGCTGCTGGCGCTGCCGCACGAGGCTGAGGTCGTCGGGGTGACGCCGTACGCCGACGTGCAGTGCATGATCGACGATCCGCCGGGGATGCGGAACTACTGGTCGGCGGAGTACCTGACGGGCGCGCCCGACGAGTTCGTGGACGTCTACTGCGCCCGCGCCGACTCCATGCCCGTGCCGACCGGCACCCAGCACGTGCTGTTCCCGCAGGGCGGCGCGATCGCCGACGGCCCGCACGAGTACCCCGTGCCGTACCGGGACGCGCCGTGGGCCGTGCACCCCTTCGGGATCTGGGAGGACCCGGCGGACGACGAGCGGAGCGTGCGGTGGGTGCGGGACGTCCGGGAGGACGCCCGGCCGTGGAGCACCGGCGACGTCTACCTCAACTTCATCGGCGACGAGGGCCCGGAGCGGGTGATCGCCGGCCTGGGCTGGGAGAACGCCCGGCGTCTTGCCGAGTTGAAGCGGCACTACGACCCGGACAACGTGTTCCGTTTCAACCACAACATCAGGCCGGCCTGAGCGCCGTGAGCGTGCGCTGCCCCGCCGGGTCGCCCGCCGTCGCCGGGACCAGGGCGATCTCGTCGAGGCCGGCCTCGGCGTAGGCGTCGATGCGGGCGCGCACGGTGTCGAGGTCACCGACCAGACCGACCGCGGTGGCGGCCTCCGCGGGGAGGGCCCGTACCAGGGTCTCGCGGTCGGCGCCCTTGGCGGCCAGTTCGACGGCGGGGGCGAAGCCTGCCTCGACGAACATGTCGCTGTAGCCCGGCACTGTCAGATATCCGGCGATGCTGCCCAGGATCTGGCGGAGCGACTTC
This sequence comes from Streptomyces sp. NPDC002888, assembly GCF_042888465.1. NCBI lineage: Bacteria > Bacillati > Actinomycetota > Actinomycetes > Kitasatosporales > Streptomycetaceae > Streptomyces > Streptomyces sp. NPDC002888. The sequence goes on from NZ_JBIAPU010000038.1 coordinate 105,760, forward strand.
GGGTCGGGGTCGACGGCCGCGGGCAGCCAGGAGGCCAACGTCGGCGGGGTACGGCCCGCCCGCTCGGCCGCGGCGAGCAGCTTGGCGCGCAGGACGCGCACCTGCTCCGGGGAGACGATGTCCAGCAGCATGCGGTCGGCGTGCGCGGCGGCCGTGGCGATGGCGCGGTCGCCGAACGCGGCCACGGTGAGCTGCCCACCGGGCGGCGGCAGACGCCGCAGGAAGGCGCTGCCGGGCACGATCGGCTCGCCCGGCTCTCCGTGCAGCAGACCGCGCAGGGCCGCGGCGCTCTCCTCCATGGCGGCCGCGGGCCGCAGGCGGGGCCTGCCGTGCACGCCCTCGACGACCCGCTTGCTGGACGTGCCGAGCGCGACACCGACGGGCCGTCGGATGAGAGCGGCGCTCGACGCGGCGCCTCGCGCGATCGTGAGCGGGTCCCGCACGTTCACCGGTACCGGCCCGGCCGTCAACACGGCCTGTTCGGTGGCCAGTCCGATGGCGGTCGCCAGGACGAACGAGTCCCACGTCGCCCCCTCTCCCGCCCAGATCTCGCGATATCCGAGCCGGTCGGCGAGTTGCGCCACGCGCAACGGCTCCTCGACCGGGCTGTCGTCCTCACGTGCCGCAGCGACCACACTGATATCCATAAGGGCGCCGCTACCCGGCCGTCGGTGCCGTATGCCCGCGGAGATGTCGCCGGGGCATCCGCGCAGGTAGCGTCCGCTGCATGGACAGCCGCACGGACCACCGATTCGACAGCCACGGCGCCGGCGTCACCGTTCGGCGGGCACTGGAGCTGCCCGGCCTGCGCAGCGGGCTTCCCGAGGTCCTGGCGGGCGCCGACCGGCTGGAGCGCACCGTGCGCTGGGTGCACGCCGGCGAGGTGCCCAACATCGCCTCACTGCTCAAGGGCGGCGAGTTGCTGCTGAGCACCGGCTACGGCCTCGGCACCCGCCCGGCCGAGCAGCGGGCGTTCGTGCGCACCCTGGCCGAGCGCGGGATCGCCGCGCTGGTGATCGAGCTCGGCCCGCGCTTCAGCCGCCTGCCCGCCGCCCTCGTCGAGACGGCGCGCTCGGCCGGGCTGCCCCTGGTCCAACTGCACCGCGAGGTGCCCTTCGTGACGGTCACGGAGGAGATCCACACCGAGATCGTCAACGGCCACTACGCGCTGCTCCAGCGGGCGGAGGAGGTGCATCGCCGCTGCACTCAGGCGCTGCTGGGCGGCGGCGGGGTTCCGCAGGTGCTGGGCATTCTGGCGGACTTCAGCGACAACCCGGTCTTCCTGGAGACGACGGACGGCCGGCTCCTGTACGCCGCCGGGTCCGGCCCCGAGGGCGCGGATCCGCTCCAGGTGTGGGAGGGGCTGCGGGGACCGCACAAGGACGCGCCGCCGCCTGCGGGTTCGGTGCTGGTGGACGTGCCCGGAGGCGGCCCGGGGGCGGGTTCCGTGCGCGCCCGGCTCGCGCTGCTGCCCGTGCGCGCCCCGCTCGCTCCCGTGCATCGGATCGCCGCGGAACGGGCCGCCGGCATCCTGGCCGTCGTGCTGATGCAGGCCCGGCAGGAGGAGGAGCTGGCGGCGCGGGGGCGCGGCGACTTCCTCACCGACCTCGCCGAGGGCCGCATCACGGCGGAGGACGCCCCGGCACAGGCGCGCGTGCTGGGCTTCAGGCCGGGCACCAGCCCGCTGCTGCCGGTGGTGATGCGGCTGGGCGACACGCTCTCCCCCGGCGGGGGCTGGGCGGTGCTGGCGCGGGCGGTCGCGGAGGAGCTGGCGGCGGTGGGCGTCCCGGTCCTGCTGGGCGTACGACCGGTCGAGGGCCGCGTCCCTCTGCTCCTGGGCCTGCGCTCGGAATCGGAGCGCTCGGCCGTCGCGGACCGGGTGGCGGCGGCGCTGCGGGCCGGGGTGGAGCGGGCCGGGATGCAGCGGCCGGGGGCGCAGCCGCCGGTCGTGGTCGTCGGGGTGGCCGGCGGCTGGGCGGCGGCGTCGGCGGGCCTGCGGCACGCGGCCGAGACGGCGACCGCGGCGCAGGGCCTGTCGGACCGCCCCTGGTACGACGCCCGCCGCCTCGACATCGACCTCCTCCTGTGGCGGCTGCGCGACCATCCCGACCTGGCGGCCTTCGTGGACCGCGCGATCGGCCCGGTCCAGGACCACGACCACCGCTCCAAGCCGCCGCTGCTGCCCACACTGGAGACCTACCTGGCCCACGCCGGCCGCAAGGCGGAGACGGCCCGCGAACTCCACCTCAACCGCCAGACCCTCTACAACCGCCTCGCCCGCATCGGCGAGTTGCTCGGCACCGACCTGGACGACCCACACACGGTCCTGGCCCTGAGCCTGGCCCTGCGGGCACGGCGGCACGTGCCCTGACAGGTCCGGGGCACTAGTGGTCCACGGTGACCACGATCTTGCCGAACTGCGTGTTGGACTCCAGGTGCTGATGCGCCCGCACGATCTCCTCCAGGGGGAACGTCCGGTCCACGACCGGGCGGAAGGCCCCGGTGCGCAGTCCCGACGTCACGTACGCCACCGCGCGCCGCAGCCGCTCCGGGTCCCGGGAGGTCTCCGGCATCGTGTACGTCCGCATGGTCAGCGCGGGCATGCCCAGCTCGAAGCCGGGATACGGGGTGGGCTGCCCGCTCTGCGCGCCCCAAAGGATCATGGTCCCGTCGGCCGCCACGGCGCGCGCCAGTTCCACCACCCCGGGCCCGGCGACGGCGTCGAAGACGTACTCGGCGCCTCGGCCGCCGGTCAGCTCCAGCACCCGGGCCGCCACGTCCTCCTCGTCGGAGACGATCACCTCGGCGGCGCCCTCTTCCAGCAGGCGCTGCCGCTTGTCCTTCGTCCGGGTGACGGCGAGCGGTGTGGCGCCGACGCGCAGGGCGGTGTGGATCGCGGCCAGGCCGACGCTGCTGGAGGCCGCGTCGATCACCGCCACGTCCCCCGCCCGCAGACCGCCCACCTCGACCATGCCGCCGTACGCCGTGAGGTAGGGCATCCACACGGCGGCGCCGGAGACGGCGTCCACCCCGTCCGGGCGGGCCAGGAGTGCGGCCGCCGGGACGATCGCCCGCTCGGCGTACACGGTGTGGTCGTTCTGCGAGAAGATCGGCAGCACGCTCACCGCCTGTCCCACCGTGAACCCGCCCACCCCGGGGCCGGCCGCCTCGATCACGCCGGCGGCCTCGTAGCCGAGCCCGGCGGGCAGTTGTCTGACGGGCTCGATGTACCGGTCGCTGCGGAACAGCGCCTCGGCCCGGTTGATCCCGATGGCGTCCACTCGGATCCGCACCTCACCGGGCCCGGGCTCGCCGACTGTCACCTCCTCCAGTCGCAACACCTCGGGCCCGCCCACCTCGTGGAACCGCACCGACCTGGTCATGCCGTCCTCCCCGTTTCGCTCGCGCTGACGCGGTCGGCCCCACTGTGACGCACAAGTACGATAGGCGTCAAACTTTGATATCGGTCGAACTTATGCGCCGGCTCCCGTACTGTGGGCCCATGGAACGCACGCCGCCGCACCCCGAGGTGCCGCAGTTCGATCTCCAGAAGGTGCTGGAGGCCCTGGTCGACCCGGTGCGCCGCAGCATCGTCACGCAGCTCGAGGCCTCCGGGGAGGACATCGCCTGCGGTGGCTTCGAGATGGCGGTCAGCAAGTCCACCGCGACCCATCACTTCAAGGTGCTGCGCGAGGCGGGCCTGATCCGGCAGTACTACGTCGGCACCTCACGGATGAACACCCTGCGCCGCGCCGAGATGGACGAGGTGTTCCCGGGCCTGCTCGACGCGCTGACGTCGGCTCGGGCTCAGGCCAGGGGCCGCGGCAGGGTCAACTCGTCGTAGACGCTGAGGACCTGGGCGACGGTCTCGTCCTCCGTCGGCCAGGTGGCCGCCTGCCGCACGCCCCGCTCCCGGAGGGCCTCGCACCGCTCGGGGTCGCCGAGCAGCCCTACGACGGCGTCCGCGAGGGCGTCCGCGTCACCGTACGGGACGAGTTCGGCGGCGTCGCCGACGAGTTCGGGGATGCCGCCGACGTCCGCGGCGACGAGCGGCACGCGCGCGTGGAGAGCCTCCTGGGCCAGCACGGACCGCGACTCCCACCTGCTCGGCAGCAGCGCCAGATCCGCGGCGGCGAGCAGCTCGCCCACGTCGTCCCGCCGCCCGATGAGCCGCACCGGCAGCTCCTCGTCCTCGATACGGCGCTGGAGCACCGCCCGCTGCGGCCCCTCGCCCGCGATCACGACCAGCGGCAGGGGATCGAGCTCACGCCACGCGCGCGAGGCGTCCAGCAGGACGTCGTACCCCCGGTGCCGGTCGAGGGAGCCGACCGCCATCAGCAGCGGGCGGCCGATGGCGCCGAGTTCGGCCCGCGCCTTGGGCCGCAGCCTCTCGGGTTCCTCAATCCCGTCGTCCCCGCGGGGCACGGGCAGCGCCACGGCGGCCAGCCGGGCGTCCCGCGCGCCCGTCCGGCGCGCCCGGTCCACGAGGTCGGAGGAGGTCCCGAGCACCACGGAGGCCGCCTTCACGACCCGCCGCTCCAGCAGGCGCAGCAGATGGGCGCGCGCCCCCTCGGCGTGCGCGCGGTTGTGCCACGTGACGACGAGCGGGGTGCGCCGGCCGCTGAGGGCGAGCACCGCGCGGAAGGAGGCGTGCAGCCCGTGCGCGTGCACCAGGTCGGCGTCCGTGCAGGCCGCCCGCAGGGCCGCCACAGAACCCGGGTCGCTGCTGCGCGGCACATGCACGTGCTCGGCGCCGGCACCCGTGAAGTCGTAGGCGCGATCCGCCTCGGAGGGGGCGCACACCGTGACCCGCACGCCCCGCGCGACGAGCCCCGCGGTCAGGGAGCGCACATGGGCGCTGCTGCCGGCGTTGCCGCCGCCCAGCACCTGCACGGTGCGCAGCGACGACTGACCGTGCGGTGCGGGGCTGCTCACGGGGCTCACGCGGCCGGGGCTCCTGGTTCGGCATCGGACGGTCACGAAGAAACGTACAGAGAGGGACCGCGCGCGGTGGCGTTCCGCGCAATTCCTCCCCCTTCTACGCCAAGGATGCCAGGACGCACGGGTGTTCCGGGAACGCCGAGGAGCCGGTGACCGGGCCGGAGCCCATGCGTGTCACCCACACGAGTGAATCAGTGCGCGTCTGCGCGAACGCCGTCCTGTGCGCCCTCCCGTGCCGTCGGGCCCTACGCGCCTTCCCGCGCCGTCGCCAGCAGCTCCTCCGCATGGGCCCGAGCCGTCTCCGAGTCCTCCTGCCCGGCCAGCATCCGGGACAACTCCCTGATCCGGTCCTCCCCTTCGAGCACCTTCACACCGGAGCGCGTCACCGACCCGTCGTTCGTCTTCTCCACCAGCAACTGCCGGTCGGCGAAGGCGGCCACCTGCGGTAGATGGGTCACCACGACGACCTGCGCGGTCTTCGCGAGCCGCGCGAGCCGCCGCCCGATCTCCACGGCCGCCTTGCCACCGACGCCCGCGTCGACCTCGTCGAAGAGATACGTCGGCACGGGATCCGTCCCCGCGAACACGACCTCGACGGCCAGCATCACGCGCGAGAGCTCACCACCGGACGCGCCCTTGGCGATGGGCCGGGGCGGCGCCCCGGGATGCGGCGCGAGCAGCAGCTCGACCTCGTCGACACCGGACGGCCCGTAGGCGACCGCACGCCCGCCGACCTCCACGCCCTCCGGGTCCTCCGTCTGCCGGAGGTCGAACGACACGCGCGCGTGCGGCATGGCCAGCGAGGCCAGCTCGGCGGTCACGGCGGCGGCGAACCGCTCGGCGGCCTCCGCACGGGCGTCGGTCAGCGCCTGCGCAAGACCGCCCAGTTCGATCCGCAGCGCGTCCCGCTCGCCGGTCAGCTCGTCGATGCGCTCGTCGTCGGAGTCCAGCTCGGTGAGCCGGGTCGCACTCCGCTCGGCCCACACGAGCACCGTGCCGACGTCCTCGCCGTACTTGCGCGTCAGCGCGGTCAGCGCGGCCCGCCGCTCCTCGACGGCCGCCAGCCGCAGCGGATCGGCGTCCAGGTCGTCGGCGTACCCCGCCAGCTCCCCCGCCACGTCGCCCAGCAGGATCCCGATCTCCCCGATCCGGTCGGCGAGCGCCGCCAGCGCCGGATCATGTGCCCGTACGGCCTCCAGGGCCCGCTGAGCGCCCGCGACGAGGGTCGTGGCGTCAATCCCCTCGGGGTCCTCCGGATTGCCCGCCAGAGCGGCGTGAGCGGCCGTGGCGGCCGAGGACAGCGCCTCCGCGTGCCCGAGGCGCTCCGCCTCCTCCGCCAGCTCCACGTCCTCTCCGGCACGCGGCTCCACACCTGCGATCTCGTCGAGCCCGTACCGCAGCATGTCGGCTTCCTGGGCCCGCTCACGCGCGCGTGTCGTGATCTCCTCCAGCTCCACGGAGACCGCCCGCAGCCGCCGGTACGCCTCGCCGTACTTCGCCAGCGGGACGGCGACCGCGTCGCCCGCGTACCGGTCGAGCGCCTGCCGCTGCCGGGACAGCTTCAGCAGCCCCTGCTGGTCGGTCTGCCCGTGCACGGCCACCAGCTCGTCGGCGAGCTCGGCCAGCATCCCCACGGGCACACTGCGTCCGCCCAGGTGCGCCCGCGAGCGCCCCTCGGCCGAAACCGTTCGGCTGATCAGCAACGCCCCGTCGTCGAGGTCGGCCCCGGCCTCCTCGGCCCGTACCACCACCGAGGCGCCCGAGGGCAGGGCGATCCGCCCCTCCACGACCGCCTTCTCGGCCCCGATCCGCACGAGCGCCGCATCCGCCCGCCCGCCCAGCAGCAACCCGAGGCTGGTGACCACCATGGTCTTACCCGCACCCGTCTCGCCCGTGACGGCGGTGAACCCCGGCGACAACTCGACGACAGCGTCGTCAATGACCCCGAGCGACCGTATCCGCATCTCCTCCAGCACGGGGAAGACCTTACGAGGTCCGCGGCAGCGAGTGCGAGGTGCCCTTGTCACCCGGAGGAGGGAAGTGCCCCGAAAGGGGCGGGGCTGTATCGACATGCGGCTCCGCCACGTGGGCGCGACCAGCCCAGAACGACCCGCACCCGCCGACCCTCCCGAGGCACCCCCACGGTTGGCTAGTGAGGCGCCCCCCGCCACCCGGAAACCGGCAACGCGAACTTCGCCACCAGCCGATCCGTGAACGAAGCATGATGCAGCCGAGCCAACCGAACCGGCACAGCCCCCCTGCGCACCTCGACCCGCGCCCCGGGTGGCAACTCCACCGTCCTGCGCCCGTCACACCACAGGACCCCTGGCGGAATATGAGGCAGAACCTCCACCGCCAGCACGGAATCCGGCGACGTCACCAACGGCTTCGCGAACAGCGCGTGCGCACTGATCGGCACCATCAACAACGCCTCGACCTCGGGCCACACCACAGGCCCACCCGCCGAGAACGCGTACGCGGTGGACCCCGTCGGCGTGGACAGGACGATCCCGTCACACCCGAACCCCGTGACCGGCCGCCCATCGATCTCGAGGACGACCTCGAGCAGCTTCTCCGCGGACACCTTCTGCACGGCCGCCTCGTTCAGCGCCCAGTCCGTGTGGACGATGTCCCCGTTCCGGTGAACGACGACGTCGACCGTCATCCGCTCCTCGACTTCGTACGCCTTCGTCACCACCCGGTCCACGACCTTGTCGAGATCGTCCCGCTCGGCCTCCGCGAGGAACCCGACCCGCCCGAGGTTGACCCCGAGCATCGGCACCCCGGACGCCCGCGCGAACTCGGCCCCCCGCAGCAGCGTCCCGTCGCCGCCCAGCACGATGAGCAGCTCACACCCGTCGAGGCACTGCGGAGTCGCCTCCTTGACCAGCTCCACCTCGTCCGAGAGCGGCAGGTCGCGCGCCTCGTACTCCAGCACGCGCACGCCGATGCCCGATCGCAGCAGCCCCTTCACCACCAGCTCCGCACTGCGGATGGCGGCTGGCCGCCCCGTGTGGGCGAGCAGGAAAACAGTACGAGCTCGGTTCTGTGTCAACGCGGCCCCTCCGCAACTGCACGGTCAACATCGGCCGGGTCCAGTGCCGGAGCCCCGGACCGCAGCCAGAGAAAGTACTCCACGTTGCCCGAGGGTCCGGGCAGCGGACTGGCCGTCACACCCTTCACCCCGAGACCCAGCTCCCAGGCTTTGCCGGCGACCCCCCGCACGGCCTCGGCCCGCAGCTGCGTACTGCGTACGACTCCCCCGCTGCCCAGCCGTTCCTTCCCCACCTCGAACTGCGGCTTCACCATCATCACCAGGTCGGCGTCCGCCTTCACGCACCGCGCCAGGGCCGGCAGCACCAGCCCGAGCGGGATGAAGGACAGATCCCCCACGACAAGATCCACAGGCTCCCCATCGATCGCTTCAAGCGTCAACTCGCGTACGTTCGTACGGTCCTTGACAGTGACGCGTTCATCGCTCTGCAGAGACCATGCGAGTTGTCCGTATCCGACGTCCACGGCGACGACGTGCGCGGCACCCGCGCGCAGCAGTACGTCGGTGAAGCCACCGGTGGACGCGCCGGCGTCCAGCGCCCGCCGCCCGCCGACGACGAGCCCCTGCGGCACGAAGGCCTCCAGCGCGCCGGCGAGCTTGTGGCCGCCCCGGGACACGTAGTCCGGGTCGCTGCCGTCGGCGGCGACCACGATCGCGGCCGCGGTCTCCACCTGTGTGGCGGACTTGGTCGCGACGGTCTTGCCGACGGTGACCCGCCCGGCTTCGATCAGCTGACCGGCGTGCTCGCGCGAGCGCGCGAGTTTCCGGCGGACCAGCTCCGCGTCCAGACGGCGACGTGCGACTCCTGCCACGTTCGGTTCAGCTCCTACCACTAGATGCCGAGGGGGGCGCCGGAGGTTCCGGGCGGGCGTCGAGCGCGGTGAGCGCGTCGCGCAGCCCCCGGTGTACATCCTCGTACACCTCGACGTGTCCGTCCGTGGCGAGGTGGTCCGCGTCACCGAGCCGCTCCAGCCGCGCGTCGACCTCGGCGTTGCCCGTAGGGGTGCGGGGCACGTTCAGCGGAGCGGGGGCGGCGGGGTCGTACTGCGGTCCCGGAACCGCCTCTTCCGGAACCATCGCTTCCCCCGAGGCCTCGACCTCGGGCTCAGACTCGCTCATGCCCAGACGCTACCCCGAACCCCTGGGGTACCGTCGATCGCGATGGCCACGATTGAGGAGTGCCGTACGGCACTCGAGAAGCTCTCGGACAACATGCAGGGCGCCGAGGGGGACGTCCGCGCGGCGGCGGCCCTGGACCGCTCGGTGAGCTGCCTGATCACCGATTTGGACGTCACCTTCGTGGGCCGCCTCACCGGCGGCCGCATCGAGGTGTCCGACACCCTGGAAGGCCCTCCGCGCGAGAAGGCCGAGATCAGGCTGACCATGACCGGCGAAGACCTGGTGGCGCTGGTCGACGGCGGGCTGAACTTCGCGAAGGCCTGGGGCACGGGCCGGGTGAAACTGGAGGCGAGCCTGCTCGACCTGTTCCGGCTCAGGAAGCTTCTGTAGCCGTCACGCGTACGCGTGCCTTGCGCGCCGCCGGCACCACCAGCGGGGTCGCCGTCTCCGGGTCGTCGATGACCTGGCAGCGCAGCCCGAAGACGTCCTCGACCAGCTCGGCCGTGACGACGTCGCTCGGCGCGCCCTGCGCGATGACCTCGCCACCCTTCAGCGCGATCAGGTGGGTGGCGTAGCGGGCCGCGTGGTTGAGGTCGTGCAGGACGGCGACGAGCGTGCGGCCCTGCTCCTCGTGCAGCTCGGCGCACAGGTCGAGCACGTCGATCTGGTGCTGGATGTCCAGGAATGTCGTCGGCTCGTCGAGCAGCAGCAGCGGCGTCTGCTGCGCGAGCGCCATGGCGATCCACACGCGCTGACGCTGACCGCCCGACAGCTCGTCCACGTACCGTTCGGCCAGCTCGGCGACCCCGGTCTGCGCCATGGACTCCTGGACCACCCGCTCGTCCTCGGCCGACCACTGGCGCAGGATGCCCTGGTGCGGGTAGCGGCCGCGGCCCACCAGGTCGGCGACCGTGATCCCGTCGGGCGCGATCGAGGACTGCGGCAGCAGCCCCAGCGTCCGCGCGACCTTCTTCGCGGGCATCGACTGGATGACCTGCCCGTCGAGCAGCACCCGCCCCTGAGACGGCTTCAGCATCCGCGACAGGGCCCGCAGAAGCGTCGACTTGCCACACGCGTTCGGACCGACGATCACGGTGAAGGAGTTGTCGGGGATCTCCACCGACAACTGTTCAGCGATGACGCGCTGATCGTAGGCGAGGGTGACGTTCTCGGCGGACAGGCGGTTCACGGTACTCCTTGGGGTGTTCTGGCCGGGGCTGACACTCGTGCCGGCGCTCATATCCGGCCCGCCTTGCGCTCGGTGACCAGCAGCCAGAGCAGATAGAGGCCGCCGAGGACGCCGGTGACCACGCCCACGGGCAACTGGTCGGCGCCGAACGCCCGCTGCGAGGCCCAGTCGGCGGTGACGAGCAAGGCGGCGCCCATGCACAGGGACGGCAGGAGGTTCGGTCCGGGCGAGCGGGTCAGACGCCGGGCGAGCTGCGGCGCGGTGAGCGCAACGAAGCTGACGGGGCCCGCGGCGGCGGTGGCGGACGCGGTGAGCAGCACGGCGGCGACCATCAGCAGCAGCCGTACGCGCTCCACACGCACGCCGAGCGCGCCCGAGACGTCGTCGCCCATCTCCATCATCCGCAGCCCGCGCGCGTTGGCGAGGACGAGCGGCACGAGCACCGCGCACAGGGCGGACAGCGGCCCGACCTGCTCCCAGTCACGGCCGTTGAGGGACCCAGTCATCCACACGACCGCGCGGGCCGCGTCGACGAGGTCCGCCTTGGTGAGCAGATAGCCGTTGACCGCCGTGACGATCGCCGAGACACCGATGCCGACCAGCACCAGCCGGTAGCCGTGCACGCCCCGCTTCCAGGACAGCAGGTAGATGGCGGCGCCGGTGACCAGCCCGCCCACGAGCGCCCCGAGGGTGACCTCGCTCGCGCTCCCGGAGAACAGCACGATCATCACGAGCGCGCCCGCCGTCGCGCCCTGCCCGAGGCCGAGCACGTCCGGGCTGCCCAGCGGATTGCGGGAGATGGCCTGGAACAGCGCGCCGCCCAGTCCCAGCGAGGCGCCGACCAGGAGCCCGACGAGGACCCGCGGCAGCCGCAGCTGGTTGACGATGAACTCCTGCCCCCGGTTGCCGTCCCCGAACAGCGTCTTCAGTACGTCGGAGGCCGGGATGGGAAAGTCGCCGGTGCCGATCAGCGCGACGCTCGCGACGAGCGCGGCGAGCAGCAGCAGGACGACGACGGTCAGCGCGCGGACGTCCAGCCGGACAGAGAGCCCGCCCGGGGTACGCAGGGCCCGGGTACCGCGGGCGACCCGGGTGCTCTTGTCTGCGGTCTTCACAGCTGTGCCGTCCTCCGCCGTCGTACGAGATAGATGAAGACCGGGCCGCCGATGATCGCGGTGACGATGCCGACCTGGAGCTCCGAGGGCCGGGCGACGACCCGGCCGATCACGTCGGCGCCGAGCAGCAGCACGGGCGACAGGACGGTCGCGTACGGCAGGATCCAGCGCAGGTCGGGCCCGGTGAAGGAACGCACGACGTGCGGCACCATCAGCCCGACGAACACGATCGGCCCGCAGGCGGCGGTCGCGGCCCCGCACAGCACGGTCGCGGCGAGCATCGACAGCGCCCGGGTGCGGTTCAGGTTGGCGCCGAGTGCCTTGGCGGTGTCGTCGCCCATGGCCATCGCGTTGAGCGGCCGGGCGAGCGCGAGCGCGAGGACGGTGCCGACGGCGAGGAACGGCAGTACCTGCCGGATGGTCTCGTCGGTCGCGGACGACAGCGAACCCACCGTCCAGAAGCGCATCTTGGCCAGCGCCGCGCCATCCATGATCATCACGGCCTGGAGGTAGCCGTAGAGCGCGGCACTGATCGCCGTACCGGCGAGCGCGAGCCGTACGGGAGTGGCACCCCGGCTGCCGCCCAGGAACCAGACCAGCGCACCGACGGCGGCCGCCCCGAAGAACGCGAACCACACATAGCCGGTCAGGCTCGTGACACCCAGATAGGTCACCGCCGTGACGACCGCGGCCGAGGCGCCCGCGTTGATACCGAGCAGCCCCGGGTCGGCCAGCGGATTGCGCGTCAACGCCTGGAGCACGGCCCCGGACAGGCCGAGCGCGGCGCCGGCGAGCAGTCCGAGCACGGTCCGCGACAGCCGCTCGTCGACCACGACGTCGCCGTATGTCCCCGAGTTCTCGAACAGGCCGTGCCAGACCTGTGCGACGGACAGCTCCTTCGCGCCGATCGCGATGCTCGCCAGAGCGACGAGCGCCAGGATCAGGACAGAGAGGACGAGCCCAAGGGTCCGTATCGCCCGGCGGCTCGGTGGCGCGGGAGCGGTCTCCGCGCGCTGTTCTGGGGGACTGTCGACCAACACGTAGTTAGGTTAGCCTACCCTCCCATTTTCCTTGGATCCCTGGTCGGCGTCCGGCCTCGGGTTCACAGGCCGGTCGCGGGCCCATCACCCACGTTCACCGGCCGGGCGCCGGTCCGCCTCACAACCCGAGCCGTGCCAGCGCCTTACCCCCGTCCAGTGCGCAGCTGCCCTCCCCGGCCACCGTCCAGGCCGCCGCGCACAGCGCCCGGAGGCCGTCCAACGCCTCGCCCTCACCGTCGAGTTCCAACCGCTCGTCACCGGGGGTCGCCGTCCACCCACCGCACCGGAACCCGCCGTCGGACTCCGTGACCTCCGGCTGCCCGGTGAGCAGCCCGCGCAGATCCGCGTCGACGTAGGTCGGCCGATGCTGCGGCGGCGCGGCCAGCAACTGCGCGCCGTCGGTGACACCGGTCAGCACCAGCAGCGAGTCGACCCCGCCGTTGAACGCGCCCTCGATGTCCGTGTCCAGCCGGTCCCCGACCACCAGCGGCCGCTCGGCACCCGTCCGCAGAACCGTCTCCCGGTGCATCGGCGGCAACGGCTTGCCCGCCACCTGCGGCTCGGCTCCGGTCGCGATCCGCACGACCTCGACCGCAGCCCCGTTACCCGGCGCGATCCCCCGCCCGCTCGGAATCGTCAGGTCGGTGTTGGACGCGAACCACGGCACCCCCCGCGCGACGGCGTACGACGCCTCCGCGAACCGCCCCCAGGGCAGGTCGGGCCCGCCGTATCCCTGCACGACGGCGGCGGGATCGTCGTCGGCGGACTCCACCGGCACGAGCCCCCGCTCCCGCAGCGCCACCCGCAGCCCCTCCCCGCCGATGACCAACACCCGCGCGCGCCTGGGCATCTGCTCACTGATCAGCCGGGCCACCGCCTGCGCCGACGTGATGACGTCGTCCGCCCCCGTCGGTATCCCCAGCTCGGTCAGATGTTCGGCCACCGTGTCCGGGGTGCGCAGCGCGTTGTTGGTGACGTACGCGAGACGCATCCCGCCCGCGCGAGCCGTGTCGAGCGACTCGACCGCGTGCACGATCGCGTTCCCGCCCGCGTACACCACGCCGTCCAGGTCGAGCAGCGCCGTGTCGTACGCCTCGCTCAGGGCCTGCCCACTGCCCTCGGGCTTCGTCCTGACGCTCCGGCTCATTGCACATCGCTCCTCGTTCGCTCGCCTTTCCCCCGATCATCCCGCATGCCACTGACACACGTACGATGCCGGGATGAACACAGCGGGTCACTCGGAAGCAACGGCGCGCCGAGGCCTGGAACTCACCCCGTTCCGAGGCCTGCGCTACGACCCCGACCGGGTCGGCAGCCTGGCCGCCGTGACCTCCCCTCCGTACGACGTCGTCGTCCGCCCCGACGGCCTGCACCATCTCCAGTCCGCGGACCCCTACAACATCGTCCGGCTGATCCTCCCCCAGGCCACCACCCCCACCGCCCGCAACGACCAGGCCGCCAACACCCTGCGCCACTGGCTCGACGAGGGCATCCTGACCGCCGACCCCGAACCGGGCCTGTACGTCTACGAGCAGCGCGACGGCGACGGCATGGTCCAGCGCGGCCTCATCGGCGCCCTGCGCGTCTCCGAGCCGTCCGAGGGCGTGGTCCTGCCCCACGAGGACGTCATGCCGCACGTCGTCGCCGACCGGGCGGCCCTGATGCGGGCCACCTCCGCGAACCTGGAGCCCCTGCTCCTGACGTACCGCGGCAACGGCTCGGCGGCCGAGGTGGTGGAACGCGCCTCCGACCGGCCCCCGCTCCTCGACACGACCACCGAGGACGGCTTCAGCCACCGCCTCTGGTCGGTCACCGACCCCGCCGAAGTGGCCTGCGTCCAAAAGGACCTCGCCCGCCACCAGGCCCTGATCGCCGACGGCCACCACCGCTGGGCGACCTACCTCCGGCTCCGCGCCGAGCACCCCTCCCCCAGCCCCTGGGACTACGGCCTGGTCCTCCTCGTCGACACGGCCCGCTACCCCCTGCGCGTCCGCGCCATCCACCGCCTCCTGCACGGCCTGCCCGTGGCCGACGCCCTGTCCGCCCTGGACGGTCTGTTCCGCGTACGCCGTCTCGACGTGCCCTTGGCGCAGGCCCTCGACGCGCTGGCCGACGCGACCTGCGAAGGCAACGCCTTCCTCCTGGCCGGCGACGGTGCCTTCCACCTCGTCGACCGCCCGGACCCGGCCCTCCTGTCCCGCACGGTCCCCGCCGAACACCCCGCCGCCTGGCGCACGCTGGACGCGACCGTCCTGCACGCCACGCTCCTCGACCACGTCTGGCGCATCCCCGAGGACTCCCCCGCGCACATCGCCTACATCCACGACACGGCGGCCACCGTCGCGAAGGCGGAACGCGACGGCGGTACTGCGGTACTCCTGCACCCGGTCCGCGAGGAAGTCGTCCGCGACCTCGCCCGCCAGGGCGTCACCATGCCCCGTAAGTCCACGTCCTTCGGCCCGAAGCCGGCGTCGGGCCTGGTCCTGCGGGCGCTGGATCTCTGAGAGGCCCGCCCACGGGGGCATACGAAAGGGGCGGGATCCCTGATACGGGATCCCGCCCCTTCACTCACACGGACGTCAGTCCTTGTCGTCACCCTCAGGGCCGTCGGCGCGGTCCGCCTGGGTCTCCGGGGACTCACCGCCCTCGTTGTCGTCCTCGTTGTCGTCCTCGTCGTCGTCCAGGGCGTCGACGAAATCCACCCCGTCCATCTCGGCGAGCCGGTCGGAGGCGTCCGTGCTGCCGTCCCGGTCGGCCTCCACGGCCTTCGCGAACCACTCCCGCGCCTCGCCTTCCCGCCCGGCGGCGAGCAGCGCGTCGGCGTACGCGTACCGCAGCCGCGCGGTCCACGGCTGGACGGAGCCGGAAGCCAGCTCGGGGCTCTGCAGCGTCACGATGGCCGCGTCCAGCTGGCCCATGTCACGCCGGGCGCCGGCCGCGACGAGCCGCATCTCGACCTGCCCAGCCTTGTCGAGCTTGTTCACCTCGGGTGCGCCGGCCATGTCCAGAGCCTTCTCCGGCCGCCCGAGCCCACGCTCGCAGTCGGCCATGACGGGCCACAGCTCCACGCTGCCGGTCATCCGCCGCGCTGCCCGGAACTCGCCGAGCGCCTCGCTGTACTTCTGGGTCGCGTACGCGGCGAACCCGGCCGCCTCCCGCACCGCGGCGACACGCGACGCCAGCCGCAACGCGACCTTGGAGTAGCCGTAAGCACCCTCGGGGTCCTCGTCGATGAGCCGGGCGACCATCACCAGGTTCTTGGCGACGTCCTCCGCCAGCGTCTTCGGCAGGCTCTGGAGCTCCTGTCGTACGTCCTTGTCGATCTCGTCGCCCGTGACGTCCTCGGGGATCGGCAGCCGCTTGATCGGCTCGCGGTCACGATCCCGGTCCCGGTCCCCACCCTCGCGGAACCGCCCGGCGCCGCCACCACGCCGGTCGTCCCGGCCCCGGAAGCCGCCCGGCCGACCGCCCCGGTCGTCCCGACGCGGCCCGTGTCCACCACGGTCGTCCCGACCCCGGAACCCACCGCGCTCGCCGCGTTCGCCCCGGTGGTCGTCACGCCGGAAACCGGTGCGCTCGTCGTCGCGACGGAAGCCACCGCGGTCGTCATCCCGACGCTCCGGGCGGCCGCCACGGTCGTCACGGCGGAACCCGCCGCGATCACCGCGGTCGTCGCCTCGGCGGTCGTCGCGACGGCCGCCGTAGCCGCCACCGCGGTTGTCGTCGCGGCGGAACCCGCCGCGGTCGTCATCCCGACGCTCCGGGCGCCCGCCACGGTCGTCACGGCGGAAGGGGGGACGGTCACCGCGGTCGGTCCGGTCGCTCCGGTCGTCACGGCGGAAGCCGCGGTCGCGGTCGTCACGGCGAGGCCCACGGTCACGGTCGTCACGCTGGAACGAGGGGCGCGGCCCACCGCGGTCGTCGCCTCGGCGGTCGTCACGCCGGCCGCCGTAGCCGCCACCGCGGTTGTCGTCGCGGCGGAACCCGCCACGGTCACCACCACGGTCGTCCCCACGGCGGTCGTCGCGACGGTCACCACCACGGTCGTCGCGACGGCCGTGACCGCCACGGTCGCCGTCGCGTCGGTCGTCACGACGGGCGCCGTAACCACCGCGGTCGTTACGGTCGTTGTCGCGGCGGTCGTTGTCGCGCCGGAAGCCGCCACGGTCCCCGCGGTACCCGCCGCGATCGCCGCGGTCCCCACTGTCCCGTCGCCGCTGGTCGCGCTCCGGTCGATCGTCGGGAGAGTTGGTGGACATGGTGACTCCTGTCTTCGGTACCGCAAGTCATTCTCGCGCAATCGAGTACCCGATGCGCCCTGGAAAAACGAAAAGGACCCCTGGCCCCAGCTGAACGCTGGGACCAGGGGTCCTCCAAAGATTGTTCGGCGGCGTCCTACTCTCCCACAGGGTCCCCCCTGCAGTACCATCGGCGCTGTGAGGCTTAGCTTCCGGGTTCGAAATGTAACC
>NZ_JBIAPU010000039.1:0-101890 GCF_042888465.1 Streptomyces sp. NPDC002888
GGACCCCCGGCCGAGTGCAGCTCACCGCACTGGAGTGAAATCCCGCGCTCCGATGCTGGATTCTCCGGGGGCCGACCCCCGGACCCCCGGCCGAGCGCAGCTCACCGCACTGGAGTGAAATCCCGCGCTCCGATGCTGCATTCTCCGGGGGCCGACCCCCGGACCCCCGGCCGAGTGCAGCTCACCGCACTGGGGTGAAATCCCGCGCTCCGATGAACTCCGGCCGAGGCACCGGTGCCGAGAACGGCGCCACGGCCTCGTTCTCCACGCTGTTGAACACGATGAAGACGTTGCTGCGCGGGAACGGGGTGATGTTGTCGCCCGACCCGTGCATGCAGTTGCAGTCGAACCAGGTCGCCGAACCGGCCCGCCCGGTGAACAGCTTGATGCCGTACTGGGAGGCCATGGCCGTCAGCGCCTCGTCCGACGGCGTGCCCGCGTCCTGCATCTGCAGCGACTTCTTGTAGTTGTCCTTCGGCGTGGCCCCCGCACACCCGAGGAAGGTGCGGTGCGAGCCGGGCATGATCATCAGCCCGCCGTTGGTGTCGTAGTTCTCGGTCAGCGCGATCGAGACGGACACGGTGCGCATGTTCGGCAGACCGTCCTCGGCGTGCCAGGTCTCGAAGTCCGAGTGCCAGTAGAAGCCGGAGGCACCGAAGCCCGGCTTGACGTTGATCCGTGACTGGTGGACGTACACGTCCGAGCCGAGGATCTGCCGGGCCCGCCCGACGACCCGCTCGTCGCGCACCAGCGCGGCGAACAGCTGGCTGATCTTGTGTACCTCGAAGACCGACCGGATCTCCTTGGACTGCGGCTCGATGATCGACCGCTCGTCGGCGCGGATCCCCGGGTCGGCGACGAGCCGGTTCAGCTCGTCCCGGTAGACGGCGACCTCGTCGTCCGTGATGAGCTGCTCGACGGCCATGAAGCCGTCCCGCTCGAACGCCTCCAGCTCACCGGCGGCGATCGGGCCGGGCGTGCCCGGCGAACCCCAGACGACGGGGTCCTGCCGGGGCACGGACACCTCGGTGGCTCCGCGGCTGGGGTACAGATCAGTGGCGATGGTCGTGGTCATGATCCCTCACACCTCCTCGGGTTCGGTGAGCAGCGGGTAGACGCCGTTCTCGTCGTGGTCCTCCCGTCCGGTCACGGGCGGGTTGAAGACGCAGATGCAGCGGAAGTCCTCCTTGATGCGCAGCGTGTGCCGCTCGTGCCCGTCGAGGAGGTACATGGTGCCGGGCGTGATGATGTGCGCCTGCCCGGTCTCGTGGTCGGTCAGTTCGGCCTCGCCCTCGACGCAGACGACGGCCTCGATGTGGTTGGCGTACCACATGGACGTCTCGGTCCCGGCGTACAGAACCGTCTCGTGCAGCGAGAAGCCGACCCGCTCCTTGGCGAGCACGATGCGCTTGCTCTCCCAGGTGCCGGACGCCGACCTCACATGCCGGTCGGTTCCTTCGATGTCCTTGAACGAACGGACGATCACGGGGTGCGTGCCTCCTCGCTAGTTGGTTTCCCGTACGGCGCGGGCGAGGACGCGCAGGCCCTCGTCCAGCTCCTCGGGCGTGATGGTGAGGGCCGGGAGCAGTTTGAGGACCTCGCTCTCCGGACCCGAGGTCTCGACCAGGAGCCCGAGCTCGAAGGCGCGCTTGGCGACCTTCCCGGCGCGCTCCTTGTCGTGGAACTCCATGCCCCAGACCAGACCGCGGCCGCGGTACTCCTTGACGTCGGTCAGGTTCTCCTCGGTGATCGAGATGAACGCCTGCTCGACCTGCTCGCCGCGCGCCTTCGTCTGCTTCTCCATGGCGGAGCCGTCGGCCCAGTACGTCTCCAGGGTGGCGGTGGCGGTGACGAACGCCGGGTTGTTGCCGCGGAAGGTGCCGTTGTGCTCGCCCGGCTCCCAGACGTCCAGCTCGGGCTTGAACAGGCACAGCGACATGGGCAGTCCGTAGCCGCTGATGGACTTGGACACGGTGACGATGTCGGGCACGATCCCCGCCTCCTCGAAGGAGAAGAAGGCGCCCGTACGACCGCAGCCCATCTGGATGTCGTCGACGATCAGCAGCATGTCCTGGCGCTCGCACAGCTCGGAGAGCGCGCGCAGCCACTCGGGACGCGCGACGTTGATGCCGCCCTCGCCCTGCACGGTCTCCACGATCACCGCGGCGGGCTTGTTGAGGCCGGAGCCCTGGTCCTCCAGGAGCCGCTCGAACCAGAGGAAGTCCTCCACCGTGCCGTCGAAGTAGTTGTCGAACGGCATCGGGGTGCCGTGCACGAGCGGGATGCCCGCGCCGGCGCGCTTGAACGCGTTGCCGGTGACGGCCAGCGACCCCAGGGACATGCCGTGGAAGGCGTTGGTGAACGACACGATGGACTCGCGCCCCTTCACCTTCCGCGCCAGCTTCAGCGCGGCCTCCACGGCGTTGGTGCCGGTCGGCCCCGGGAACATGACCTTGTACGGCAGGTCACGCGGCCGCAGCACGAGGTCCTGGAAGGTCTGCAGGAAGGACCGCTTGGCCACGGTCGACATGTCCAGGCCGTGAGTGACACCGTCCCGCAGCAGATAGTCGATCAACGCCCGTTTCAGCACGGGGTTGTTGTGGCCGTAGTTGAGTGATCCGGCGCCCGCGAAGAAGTCGAGGTAGGTGTGGCCGTCCTCGTCGTACATGCGGCTGCCGCTGGCACGGTCGAAGACGGTGGGCCAGCCGCGGCAGTAGCTGCGCACCTCGGACTCCACGGTTTCGAAGACGCTGAGGTCGGGCTGGGTGATGGTCACGGCGAATCGCTCCTCAATGCGACGGGTGGTTCAACGGGCCGATCTGGTACAGAACTTCGGGATCGTGCGGACCGTCCGGGAACTGGTCCCGGTCGAACAGGACCTTCTGCTCGACGGCGGCGCCGTGTCGGGCGGCGAACGACGTGAACAGGCGCTCGGAGGCGGTGTTGCCCGGCGTGATCGTCGTCTCGACGGACGTCACACCGTGCTCGGCCATGACACGCGCGGTCAGACCGTCGAGCAGCCGGGCAGCGAGCCCCCGCCCCCGCTGCGCGGCGTCGACGGCGACCTGCCACACGAGGAGGGTCCCCGGGCGCTCCGGACGCAGGTAGCCGGTGATGAAGCCGACGGGCTCGCCGTCGGCCCCACGGGCCACCGCCGACGTACCGGCGAAGTCGCGACACCACAGCAGATAGCTGTAGGAGGAGTTCAGGTCGAGCGTTCCCGACTCCTTGGCAATCCGCCAGAGCGCGGCCCCGTCGGCCACCTTCGGGTGGTCTATGTGCAGGTCTGCTGGTGCGGCAGTCATGCGAATTGAATTTACCCAGGGAAATTCGAAAATGCATTGCCGCTCGGGGTTACGCGCGGGAGGTCGATGTGTTATCGCGCGTGCGGGAGCGGGCGCGCGGGAATGTGGAGAATGTCCGAGTTTGTTCGCCTCAAAAGACGCAAAACACCTCACCTGTGGAACGCGTCACAGGGGCGTAACCCTCACGGAATCTGCCCGAATCACCCCGCTCGACGTTCGCAGAATCTTTGCGTTTAGGTACCGGGAAAGCGGGCAGAAGAATATGGAAAGCTATCTCGAAAGCAATAGCCAGAATTTCCTTGAATTCAGGCTCCGGTAACTCCGTCGATGCGCTCTCGAAGGATGTCCGCGTGACCGTTGTGCCGGGCGTACTCCTCGATGAGATGAATGAGAATCCAGCGCAGACTGACCTCGAGGCCGGCCATCGGACCGTCGGCGATCCGCCCGGAGTCCTCCAGCGACCGCCCGGCGCACAGCCCCCGCCCCCGCGCGATCTCCCGCCGCCAGACCGCCAGCGCCTCGTCGAGCCCCCGCCCGGGATCGAGGGTGTACCCGGTCTCCTCCTCGAACACCGGCGGTACGTCCAGCCCCGCGAACGCCCGCTGCAACCAGTTCCGCTCGACCTCGGCGAGGTGCTGCACCAGCCCGAGGAGCGTCAGTCCCGACGGCTCGGCGGACGCCAGCCGCACCTGCGCGTCGTCCAGCCCACGGCACTTGAGCTCCAGCGTGGCGCGGTGGAAGTCCAGCCAGCTCTCGAGCATGGGGCGCTCGTCGCCGGTCATGAGGGGGATGGGGCGGCCGTCGGGGAGGGTCCCGGGAGTCTCGGTGGTCATGCCGTGAGCATCGCAGGACCCACTGACAGCGGTGCCGCCCTCAGCTCGGGGCGGACCTCACCGCCACGCGTCCTCGACCGCCCCGAGCGCCGCGCCCAGATCCACCACCAGACCCTTCCCCGCGAGCGCCCCGCCCAGCGCCGCCAGGCAACTGCGCACCGCCCCCGGTGTCGCGTCCGCGCCGTAGTGGTTGACCCGGATCATCTCCTGGGCCAGCGCACCCCCACCCGCGGCCAGCGGCAGCGCCGGGTCGGCCTCCAGGGACCTGCTCACCAGATCCGCCGCCACGACCCCCGGCGGTGTCCGCAGCGTCGTGGCCACCGGGGCCGCGTCCTGCGCCTCGTGCACATAAGGTTCGAGGCCGCCCAGCGCCACCGCCCCCGCCCGCGTGGCCGCCGCGGCGCGCGCGTGCCGGGCCATCACCGCGTCCAGTCCCGCCGTCTCGATCCGCTCGACGCACGCCTGAAGCGCCAGCATCTCCAGCTGGGCGGGCGCGTGCAGCAGGGCCGCCCGGCCGCCGTCGATCCAGCGCTCCTTCCAGTCGAGGAGGGAGAGGTACGACCGGCGCGGAGCCTTCGGGTTCGCCGCCATCCGCGCCCACGCCCGCTCGCTCACCGACACCGCCGACACGCCCGCCGGACCGCCCATCGCCTTCTGCGCGCCGATCACGCACAGGTCCACGCCCCACGCGTCCGGCAGCACCGGCTCGGCCCCGACGGAGGCGACCGCGTCCAGGTAGAACAGCGCGCCGTGCTCCCTCACCACCTCGCCTATCTCCGCGACCGGGTTGGTGTTGCCGGTCGCGGCCTCCGCGTGCACCAGCGACACGAAGTCGATGCCGGGGTGCTCGGCGAAGGCCTCCCGGATCTGCTCGGCCCTGACGGCCGTGTGGAACGGCACCGCCAGGTCGATCACCGTCGCGCCGCAGTCCCGCAGCCAGTCGCCGAAGGTCTGCCCGTAGGGGCCCGTGATGACGTTCAGGGCCGTCGTGCCGGGGCCGGCCGTGCCCCGGATCGCGCCCTCCAGCGGCAGCAGCGCCTCGCCCTGCATGATCACGACGTCCTGCCGGGTGTCGAGCAGTCGCGCCACCCGGTCCTCGATCGAGGCGAAGCGGGCGGCGCTCAGCGGGGGCAGGTCCAGGAACGGGTGCGTCACGGCGGTGCTCTCTTCACTCACGGGGTAGAGGTGACGAGAGTAACCGGCATGCACCTGACCCTCGGGCTGGCGACTTCGTAGGTCAAACGGCTTCACGACCACTGGTTTGGTTTGAGAGACTCAAACTTCTCCTTATAATCGGAACCTATAGTTCCCCCACAGGAAGGCCCGCCGTGAACACGCTCCCCGGGCGTCGGACCCGTGTCCTGGCCGTCACCACCGCTACGGCAGGGCTCATGCTCGTGGCTGCCGCCGTCTCCGGCTGCACCTCCACCGACGACGGTGGCAGCGGCTCGAAGACCGCCGCCGGCGGGGTCGAGCTGGTCAAGGCCGGAAAGCTCACCACCTGCACGCACCTGCCGTACCCGCCGTTCCAGTCGGAGATCGACGGCAAGGTGCAGGGCTTCGACGTCGCCCTCGTCGACCTGGTGGCCAAGGACCTGGGCGTGAAGCAGGCGGTCCTCGACACCCCCTTCGAGAACTTCAAGACCGGCGCCTTCCTCAACTCCGGTGAGTGCGACCTCGCAGCGGCCGGCATGACCATCACCGACGAGCGCAAGAAGAACGTCGACTTCTCCGACCCGTACTTCGACGCCACCCAGGCCGTCCTGGTCGACAAGGACGCCGGGGTGAACTCCCTCGCCGACATCAAGTCCAAGAAGGTCAAGCTCGGCGCCCAGGCGCAGACCACCGGCGAGGAGTACGTGCAGAAGCAGGGCTTCGACCCGGTCTCCTTCGAGTCCTCCGACGCCGTCCTCAACGGCCTGCGCACCGGCCAGGTCAAGGCGGTCGTCATCGACTACCCGGTCGTCCAGGGCTGGCTCAAGGACAAGGCCACCGCGGACGCCTTCAAGGTGGTCGACAACCTCAACACCGGTGAGCAGTACGGCTTCACGGTGAAGAAGGGCAACGCCAAGCTCGTCGCCGCCATCAACAAGGCGATCGCCGACGCCAAGGCCGACGGCACCTACAAGGAGCTGTACGAGAAGTGGATCGGCCCCTACGACGCGTCCGCGGCCTCGCCGTCCGCCTCCTGACCCGATGACCGACACAGACGTACGACTCCAGCCCCGGAAGAAGGGCCTGACCCGCCGGCAGAAGCGGAGCGTCTCGCGCGGCGTGCAGTACGCCGTGTTCGTCGCCGCCGTGATCGCCTTCGCGGTCTCGGCCGACTGGGGACGACTGCAGAACCAGTTCGCGCAGGCCGACATCGCCGAGCGGATGTTCCCGGACGTCATCACGCTGGCGCTGAAGAACACCGTGCTGTACACGGTGTCCGGCTTCGCCGTGGGCCTCGCCCTCGGCATGGTCGTCGCGCTGATGCGACTGTCGTCCGTGGGCCCCTACCGGTGGCTCGCCGGCATCTACATCGAGATCTTCCGCGGACTGCCCGCCCTGCTGATCTTCATCTTCATCGGCGTGGCCGTGCCGCTCGCCTTCCCCGGCACGGAGATCATCGGCGGCACGTACGGCAAGGTCGCCCTGGCGCTCGGCCTGGTGGCGGCCGCGTACATGGCGGAGACGATCCGCGCCGGCATCCAGGCGGTGCCCAAGGGGCAGATGGAGGCAGCCCGCTCCCTGGGCTTCTCCCCGGCCCGCGCGATGATCTCGATCATCATCCCGCAGGCGTTCAGGATCATCCTCCCGCCGCTCACCAACGAACTGGTGCTGCTGTTCAAGGACTCCTCCCTGGTGCTGTTCCTCGGCGTCACCCTGGAGGAGCGCGAACTGTCCAAGTACGGCCGCGACCTGGCCAGCCAGACCGCCAACTCCACGCCGATCCTCGTCGCCGGCCTGTGCTACCTGCTGGTGACCATCCCGCTCGGCTTCGTCGTGCGCCGCATGGAGGCGAAGGCCCAGGAGGCCGTGAAATGAGCCGACCCGAGATCGAGGTACGCGGACTGCACAAGTCCTTCGGCGACAACGAGGTGCTGCGCGGCCTCGACCTGGAGATCAGGCGGGGCGAGGTCGTCTGTGTCATCGGCCCGTCGGGATCGGGCAAGTCGACGCTGCTGCGCTGCGTGAACCTCCTGGAGGAGCCGACCAAGGGCCAGGTCTTCGTCGGCGGCACCGAACTGACGGACCCCGACGTCGACATCGACGCGGCCCGCCGCCGTATCGGCATGGTCTTCCAGCAGTTCAACCTCTTCCCGCACCTCACGGTGACCGAGAACCTGACCCTGCCCCAGCGCCGGGTGCTCAGGCGCGACAAGGCGCAGGCCGCGAAGGTGGCCGCGGAGAACCTGGAGCGGGTGGGCCTGTCCGAGAAGGCGACCGCGTACCCGTCCTCCCTCTCCGGCGGCCAGCAGCAGCGGGTGGCCATCGCCCGCGCGCTGGCCATGGGCCCCGAGGTGATGCTCTTCGACGAGCCGACGTCGGCACTCGACCCGGAGCTGGTGGGCGACGTACTGGCGGTCATGCGCATGCTGGCGAACGAGGGCATGACGATGATGGTGGTGACCCACGAGATGACCTTCGCCCGCGAGGTCGCCGACCGGGTCGTCTTCATGGACGACGGCGTGATCGTCGAGGACGGCACCCCCGCCCAGGTCATCGGCGACCCCCGGCACGCCCGCACCCGCCACTTCCTCTCCCGCCTCCTCGACCCCGCGATGGCGGACGTGGAGGAGGAGACGTCTCAGCAGGTGGGCAAGACGGAGTAGCTAAGGTGCGGTACATGAGCGATCACGCGGTGCTGCACGTGAAGGGCCGGGTCCTGGTCGGGCCCGACGACGTCCGCGACGAGCTGTGGGTCGTCGACGGGCGGGTCTCCTACGACCGGCCCGCGGGCGCCCGCGACGTCCGCACGGTGGAGGGCTGGGCGCTGCCCGGCCTGGTCGACGCCCACTGCCACGTGGGCCTGGGCGCGCACGGCCCGGTCGACACGGACGTCGCGGAGAAGCAGGCACTGACCGACCGCGAGGCCGGCACCCTGCTGATCCGCGACGCGGGCTCGCCCTCCGACACCCGCTGGATCGACGACCGCGAGGACCTGCCGAAGGTCATCCGCGCCGGCCGGCACATCGCCCGCACCCGCCGCTACATCCGCGGCTACGCCCACGAGATCGAGCCGGACGACCTGGTGGCGTACGTCGCCCGGGAGGCCCGCCGGGGCGACGGCTGGGTCAAGCTGGTCGGCGACTGGATCGACCGCGAGGTGGGCGACCTGTCGCCCTGCTGGCCGCGGGCCGCGGTCGAGGCGGCGATAACAGAAGCCCACCGCCTGGGTGCGAGGGTCACGGCCCACTGTTTCTCCGAAGACTCCTTGCGGGACCTGGTCGAGTCCGGCATCGACTGCATCGAACACGCGACGGGCCTCACGGAGGACCTGGTCCCGCTGTTCGCCGAACGCGGTGTGGCGATCGTCCCGACCCTGGTCAACATCGCCACCTTCCCCGAGCTGGCCGACGGCGGCGAGTCGAGGTACCCCCGCTGGTCGGCCCACATGAGGCGCCTGCACGAACGCCGCTACGACACCGTCCGCAACGCCCACGACGCCGGCATCCCGGTGTACGTCGGCACGGACGCGGGCGGCACCCTGCCCCACGGCCTGGTCGCCGCCGAGGTCGCGGAACTGGTCACGGCCGGCATCCCACCGGTCGAGGCCCTCGCGGCGACCACCTGGGCGGCCCGCAGGTGGCTCGGCCGACCGGGGCTGGAGGAGGGCGCGGCGGCTGACCTCGTCGTCTACGACACCGACCCGCGCGCGGACGTACGGGTGCTGGGGGCGCCGCGACGGGTGGTCCTCGCCGGACGGGTCGTCGACTGAGGGCGTCCGAAAACTTTCGAGAATTGGTCAACGCCCCTTCTGTGTCAGGGCTGTTGACCGCCTAATGAAAGCGTTTTAACTTCCTCTCACTCGACTCCGAGACATGAGGGGGACCCGTGGCCGTTGCACTACGGGAACACGCAGGTGAAAAGGAGGTCGGCAGCGCTCGTCGTCGCACGAGCGGCCCGCGTCCGTCGCGAAAGCGCTTTCAAAGCCCCGCTCTCCTGCTGCTCATGCTGCCCGGTCTCGCCTACTTCCTGCTGTTCCACTACGGCGCACTGGTCGGCAACGTCATCGCGTTCAAGGAGTACGTGCCCTTCGACGGCATCTGGGGCAGCCCCTGGGTCGGCCTGGGCAACTTCCAGCGCATGTTCGAGGACGGGGAGTTCTGGGCCGCGGTCCTCAACACCCTCTGGATCGCCGTCCTCCAGCTCGTCTTCTACTTCCCCGTGCCGCTCGGCCTCGCCCTGCTGCTGCACAGTCTCACCTGGAGTTCGGTGCGCCGCTTCGTGCAGTCGGTGGCGTACCTGCCGCACTTCATCTCGTGGGTGATCGTCGTCGCCCTCTTCCAGCAGGTCCTCGGCGACACCGGGCTGCTGAACTCCTCGCTGGACGGCATGGGACTGCACACCGTCGACCTCATCGGCAACCCCGACGCCTTCCGGCCGCTCGTCGTCGCCCAGGTCATCTGGAAGGACGCCGGCTGGGGCACGATCATCTTCCTCGCCGCGCTCTCCCAGGTCGACGAGCAGCAGTACGAGGCCGCCGCCCTCGACGGAGCCGGCCCCTGGCGGCGCTTCTGGCACGTCACCCTGCCCGCCATCCGCCCGGTGGTCATCCTGCTGCTGATCATGCGGCTCGGCGACATCCTCTCCGTCGGCTTCGAGCAGATGCTGCTCCAGCGCGACGCGGTCGGCCCCGAGACGGCCGAGATCATCGACACCTTCGTCTACTACCAGGGCATCGTCGGCGGCGACTACGGCTTCGCGGCCGCCGCGGGCCTCTTCAAGGGCGTCATCGGCGCCCTCCTCGTCTACGCCGCCAACAAGGTCGCCCACCGCCTCGGCGAACAGGGGGTCTACAAGTGAGTGCCCAGGTCCGTCCGGGGTGGATGGAGAAGCCGAAGCCGGTGACGCAGGTCGGCAAGGTCCTCGCCCTCGCCGCCGTCGTCCTGCTGGTCTGCGTGCCGTTCCTCGTCATCGTCTCGACCTCGCTCGCCTCCACCGAGGAGGTCGTGGACAACGGCGGCTGGGTGCTGTGGCCGACCGAGCCCTCGCTGAAGGCGTACCGCGACATCCTCGACGGCGGCATCGTCACCCACGCCCTCGGTGTCAGCGCGGGCGTCACCGTCGTCGGCACCCTGCTCAGCCTCGCCTGCACCGTGACCCTCGCCTACGCCCTCTCCCGCCCCGGCGTCCTCGGCGGCAGGCCCGTCCTGCTGCTCGTCCTGTTCACGTTCCTCTTCCCGCCCGGCATGATCCCGAGTTTCCTGCTGGTCAAGGAGCTGGGCCTGCTGGACAGTTACGCCTCACTGGTCCTGCCCGTCCTCGTGAACGTCTTCAACCTCGTCGTTCTGCGCGGCTTCTTCCAGGGCATCCCCGAGGAGCTGTACGAGGCCGCGCGGCTCGACGGAGCCGGGGACTGGCGGGTGCTGGTCTCGGTGGTCCTGCCGCTGTCCAAGGCCGCGCTCGCCGTGGTCGGCCTGTTCTACGCGGTGGCGTACTGGAACTCCTGGTTCTACGCCTCGCTCTACCTGGAGAGCGACCACTGGCCCCTCCAGCAGGTCCTGCGCACCTACGTCGTGGCCGGCTCCGGCCTCACCGACGCCACCACCGGCGAGGGCACGATCACCGCCCCGCAGACCGTGCAGATGGCGGTGCTGGTGATCGCCACCGTGCCGATCCTGCTCGTCTACCCGTTCCTGCAGAGGTACTTCACCAAGGGCGTGCTCACCGGCGCCATCAAGAGCTGACATCTCATCAACAGCCGTGTGTAGAAAGGTGATCCGCCCATGCCCCGCATGTCCCGACGCACCCTCCTGCGCTCCATGGCCGCGGGTGGCGCCGCCGTCTGTGTCCCCGGTCTGCTGACCGCCTGCTCCACCGAATCCGGCGACAGCGACGTCTCCAACGCCGGCAAGAAACTCGCCCCCTGGCCCGCCCACAAGCCCGCCAAGGGCCCCCAGCCGGACCTCGCCCCCAGCGACGCCGGCGTCCAGGCCGGCTACACGGCCTACCCCGCCGACCTGGTGAAGTCCGTCTCCCGCACCCCGGGCGACGGCTCCACCATCAAGGTCATGTCGGTCTCCTTCGGCACGCCCCCCAAGCCCGCCTCCGCCAACCGGTTCTGGGCGGCCGTCGAGAAGGCCCTCGGCGTGAAGATCGAGTACACGATCGTCTCCCAGGCCGACTACCAGAAGAAGATGGCGACCGTCATGGCCGCCGACCCCGACGACCTCCCGGACGTCATCAACATCTTCTCCGGCTTCGTGCTGCCCCGCGAGGCCGAGTTCGTCCAACGGCGCGCCGAGGACCTCACCCCCCACCTCTCCGGCGAGGCCGTCGCCGACTACCCCAACCTCGCGAACATCCCCACCCACGCCTGGCGCGACATGGGCCGCATCGGCGGCCGCGTCTACGGCATCCCCCTCGAACGCCCGCTGCCCGGCTCCACCCTCTGGCTCAACCAGGGCATGTTCACCGGCGCGGGCATGAAGGAGGGCTGGACCTCCACCGACTTCGCCGCCGTCGCGAAACAGGCGACCAGCGGCCGCACGTACGCGCTCGGCGCCGCCTCCGGCTCCCTCTTCGGCAACGCCGTGCACTCCGCCGCCCACAACGCGCCCCAGGAGTGGGCCGTCACCGAGAACGGAACCTTCAGACCGGCCTGGGCCGACGACCGCTTCAAGGCGTCGATCGCCTTCCAGGCCGAGCTGCGCAAGAACGGCTGCTACCACCCCGACGCCACGTCCATCTCCCAGATCGACCTGACCACGCTCTACTACAACGGCACCGTCGGCTCCATGCAGGACGGTTTCGGCGCCTACCTCCCCAAGTACCGGGAGTCCCGAGGCAAGCTGACCCCGGCGGCGGCACTGCCGTACAGCGTCGACGGCGAGCCCGGCGGCATCGTCGCCGCCCGCCGCTCCTTCGGCTACACCGTGCTGAAGAAGGCGAAGAAGGAACGCGTCCAGCTGCTGCTGCGCGTCCTCGACTACCTCGCCGCCCCCTTCGGCAGCCAGGAGTGGGAACTCGTCCACTACGGCGTCGAGGGCACCCACTTCACCCGCGGCAAGGACGGCTCCCCGCAGCCCACCAAGCTCGGCGAGGTCGAGAACAACACCAACCTGCCGCTGAAGTACCTCGCCGAAGGCCCCCAGGTGCTGTTCGTGCCCGGCATGCCCGACGCCGTACGGGCCCTGCACGCCTGGCAGCAGAAGACGGTCCCGCGCGCCATCCGCAACGCCTCCTACGGCCTGCAGTCCCGCACGAAGAACTCCCAGGGCACCACCCTCAAGGCGCTCCTCGAGGACACCGTCACCGGGATCGTCGCCGGGCGGCTTCCGCTGTCCGAATGGGACGCGACGGTGAAGAAGTGGCGGGGCCGGGGCGGCGACAGAATGGCCGAGGAGTTCGCGAAGGACTTCACGGCCAACACGTGACGCTCCGCCGGCGGAACAGGAGACGCGGGGATGGGGAACGGCATGACAGGCAAGGGGCGGGTCACGATCCGCGAGGTCGCCGAGCGGGCGGGCGTGTCCATGGCCACGGCATCGCGGGCGCTCAGCGGCAACCATCCCGTGCCCGCCGCCACCCGGGCCCGTGTGCTGCGTGCCGCGCGTGACCTCGACTACGTCGCCAACGCGCATGCGCGTGCGCTGGTGGGTGGTGGCCGCAAGATGGCCGCCGTCGTCGTCCGCCAGGTCACCAGCCCCTTCTACGCCCAGGTCGCCGAGGGCGTCGAGGCGGAGGCCGCCGACCGCGGCTGGCTCTGCGTGGTCGGCGCGACGGGCGGGGACCCGCAGCGCGAGATGGAGTTCGTGCAGCTCATGCGGGAGGAGGGGGCGCGGCTGGTGATCCTGGTCGGCGGGGTCGTCGAGGACGACGCGTACCGCTCGCGCGTGGCGCACTACGCGCAGGCCCTCGACTCCTCGGGCGCCCGGCTCGTGCTGTGCGGGAGGCCCGCCCCGGACCCGGACATCCCCGCGCTGGTCGTCGAGTTCGACAACCAGGCGGGGGCCAGGGCCATCACCGGGCATCTGCTGTCGGCGGGGCACCGGCGGATCGTCTTCCTCGGGGGGCTGCCCGGGAACACCGCGCTGGACGCCCGTGTCGCCGGGTATCGGGCCGCGCTCGCCGAGTACGGGCTGCCGCCGGGCGCCGCCCGTGTCGTGGACTGTGGCCTCGGTCGCGCGGCGGGCCTGCGCGCGATGACCGAACTCCTCAAGGAGACACGGGAGTTCACGGCGGTGGTGGCCGGGGACGACATGGTCGCCGCGGGAGCGCTCCGCGCGCTCGCCGAGGCGGGGCTGCGCGTCCCCGAGGACGTGTCGGTCGTCGGGTACAACGACATCCCGCTGGCCGAGGACTTCAACCCGCCGCTGACCACGGTGCGTACGCCTGCGGAGGAGCTCGGGCGGGCGGCTGTGCGGATCGCTCTGCGGGACCCGGAGCAGGCTGCCGGCACTCGTCATCTGCTCGGTACCCACATCGTCGTGCGCCGTAGCGTCGCTTCGCTGGGAGGGCCGTCGGGCGAGTGCGGGTGATGTCTGGCTGGTCGCGCAGTTCCCCGCGCCCCTTCGGGGCGCCTGTCATCCGACGAACATGGAGGACTCACCCCGCATGACCGCGCCGCATGTGTCGCCCCCCGACGATCCGACGCACCTGCTCCCGCTCCCCGACTACCTCTCGTCTCCCGTCACCGGCTGGACCCGCGCCCACTGGGAGGCCGTCGCCGATCGGCTCCTCGACGGGCTGTTGCCCTACGCGACCCCGGACTTCGCCCAGTACCGGCTGCCCGGACCGCCCAGCCACTCCGGGCCCTGGTCCGACGGTCTGGAGGGTTTCGCGCGGTCCTTCCTGCTCGCCGCCTTCCGCATCGCGGGTTCGGGCGGCCGCGTCGGACCCGCTCTCATCGAGCGGTACGCCGCCGGCCTCGCCGCCGGCACCGACCCGCACCACCCCGAGCACTGGCCGCCCGTCACCGACCGAGCCCAGCCCATGGTCGAGGCGGCCTCCATCGCCATCGCCCTGCACGAGTCCCGGCGCTGGCTGTGGGACCACCTCGACGACGGCGTGCGGGGCCGGGTCGGCGACTGGCTGGGCGGGTTCGTCGGTGCGGACGTCAACGACTCCAACTGGCGGCTGTTCCAGGTCATCACGGAGGAGTTCCTCGCCTCCGTCGGCGCCCCGTACCGCCGCGCCGAGATCGACGCGGGGCTCGCCCGCATCGACGACTGGTACCGGGGCGGGGGCTGGTACACCGACGGCGACGGCAGGAAGTTCGACTACTACAACGCCTGGGCGCTGCACCTGTATCCGGTGCTGTGGGCGCGGATCGCGGGGGAGCGCGCCGACCTGGGCACGGTCCTGCGGCACCGGGGCCGCCTGCGTGAGTTCCTCGCCGTCCACCAGTACTTCTTCGGCTCCGACGGCGCCCCGGTCCACCAGGGCCGCTCCCTCACGTACCGGTTCGCGACGACTGCTCCGCTGTGGGCGGGCGCCCTCGCCGACGCCACGCCGCTGCCGCCCGGCCGCACGCGCCGGCTCGCCTCGGGTGCTCTGAAGCACTTCGCCGAGCGGGGCGTGCCCGACGAGCAGGGACTGCTCAGCCTCGGCTGGTACCGGCCCTTCCTGCCCGTCACCCAGCGTTACTCGGGCCCCGCCTCCCCCTATTGGGCCAGCAAGGCCTTCCTCGGTCTGCTGCTGCCCGACGACCATCCCGTGTGGACGGCGACCGAGGAACCCGGGCCCGTCGACACTGCCGACACCACCCTCGCGCTGCCCGCACCGGGCTGGCTGCTGCACTCCACGGCCGCCGACGGGATCGTACGGCTCGTCAACCACGGCAGCGACCGGCTGCCGCCCCCGCCCGCCGCCGCCGACGACAGCCCGCACTACGCCAAGCTCGCCTACTCCAGCGCCACCGCCCCCGACACCCCGCCCGGCCCCGACAACCACATCGCCCTGCTCCCTCCCGACAGCACACCCTCGCAGCGGGGGCGTATCCACTCCCTGGGCGTCCGGGGCCGGTGCGCCGGGTCCCGGCAGGACGGGGGGATCGAAACCGTGAGCGTGGTGCACGGGCCGTGGGAGGTGCGCGTGCACCGCCTCGACGCGCCCCCGGGAACGCCGGTGCGCGAGGGCGGCTGGGCCGTCGCCGACGACACCGCGCCGCCGGTGGGGGAGACCGGCCCCGCGCTGGCCGTGGCCCGCCGCGCGGACGGTCTGACCAGCGCGCTCGTCGGCCTGTACGGCTGGGGCGACACCGAGGGCACGGTCGTACAGGCCTGTGGCGTCAACGCGGTCGGACATCATTCGGCGACGCCCGTCCTGCACCGCGCGGACGGAGCACGCCTGTTGGTGACGCTCGTGCTCCTCAGCGCCGACCCGGACGCCCTGCGGACGACCGGCGTGAGCGCCCGCGTCACCGACGACGAAGCCGTGGAGATCCGCTTCCCGGACGGTACCCGGGAGCGGGTGCCGTGCCTCAGGGATTCGTCAGTGTCATCGCCTGGTCCAGAGCCTGGAGGAAGGAGTTGACCGTCGCCCGGTCCCGCACCGCCAGCCGCAGCCACTCCTCGCCCAGGCCCGGGAAGGTGTCCCCGCGCCGGACCGCGAAGCCCAGGTCGCGCAGGCGGCGGCGGACGGCGGCGGCCCGGGGCAGCCGTACGAGGACGAAGGGCCCCTCGGCGGGCTCGGCCACCCGGACGCCGTCCACCGCGAACTCGGCGAGCCCGGCGACCAGATGCGCCCGGTCCGCGGCGACGCGATGGGCCGCGTGGGCCGCCTCCGCCAGAGCCCGCGGGGACACACACGCCTGTGCCGCGGCCAGCGCCGGCGTGGACACCGGCCACAGCGGCTGGGCCCGCTCCAGCTCCGCGATCGTCTCCGGGGCGGCCAGGACGTAGCCGACGCGCAGCCCGGCCAGCCCCCATGTCTTGGTGAGGCTGCGCAGGACGACGAGCCCGGGCACGTCCGTCCGCCCGGCGAGCGCCTCCCGCTCACCCGGCACGGCGTCCATGAACGCCTCGTCGACCACCAACGTCCGCCCGGGACGGGCGAGTTCGGCGATGGACGCGGCCGGGTGCAGCACCGACGTCGGGTTCGTCGGGTTGCCGATCACCACCAGGTCGGCGTCCTCGGGCACCGCCGCCGGGTCCAGGCGGAAGCCGTGCTCCTCGCGCAGCAGGACCCGGTCGACCGTATGGCCGGCGTCCCACAGCGCCGCCTCCGGCTCCGTGAACTGCGGGTGCACCACGACCGGCCTGCGCACCTTCAACGCCCGCGCCAGCAGCACGAACGCCTCCGCCGCGCCCGCCGTCAACAACACCCGCTGCACCGGCAGCCCGTGCCGCGCCGCCACCGCCGCCCGCGCGGCCCGCCCGTCCGGGTAGGCCGCGAGAGCTGTCAGCGACCCGGCGATGTGCGCGCGCAGCCACTCAGGTGGCGTGTCCGCGCGGACGTTCACGGCGAGGTCGACCAGCGCCGAGCCGTCGTCACGGACCTCGACGTCCCCGTGGTGGCGCAGATCGTGCCCGTCAGTGTGCATGTGAGTGCGCGTGCCCTCCGTGATGGTGGTGATGCCCGTGGCCGTGGTCGTGCCCGTCGTCGTCCGGGTGGAAATGCGGCTGCTGCGGCAGCCCCACCTTGTCCTCGAACCCCGGCAGCGCGACGCGGTACACGCACGAGTCGCAGTTCATCCGCAGGTCGCCCTGCACGGCCTCCTCGTACCGCTCCATCACCAGGTCCAGCAGCTCCGGCTCGGGACCGATGACGTCCGCCGACCGCACCTCGACCTCCGGGTGCGCGGCCGCCCAGCCCTCCGTCTGCTGCCGCACCCGCTCGGGCAGGATGCCCGTGAACAGGAAGTACGGCAGGACGACGATCCGCTTCGCACCCAACCGCACACACCTGTCCAGACCGCTCGGCACGTCCGGCGCCGCCAGCGACACGAACGCCGTCTCCACACCCGCGTACCCGCGCCCCTCCCACAGCAGCCGCGCCGCCTTGAACACCTCGGCGTTCGCGTCCGGATCGGTGGAGCCGCGGCCGACGAGCAGGACGGTCACGTCCGAGCGGTCCTCGGGCGTGCGCCCACGGGCCCCCAGGGCCTCGTCGAGACGCCGCTCGAGGACGCTCAGCAGCGCCGGATGCGGGCCCAGCGGACGCCCGTACGTGTACGTGATCCCGGCGTGCCGCTCCTTCTCGCGGGCCAGCGCCGCCGGGATGTCCCCCTTGGCGTGCCCGGCCGCCACCAGCATCAGCGGAACGGCGGCGAAACGGCGTACTCCCCGCTCCACCAGCTCGGTCACCGCCTCGCCCAGCGGCGGCGGGGACAGCTCGATGAAGCCGCCCGCGACGGGCAGTTCGGGGTGGCGGCGACCCAGCTCCCGGACGAAGTCACGGAACGCCTCGGCTCCGGCATCGTCCCGGGTGCCATGGCCGGCGATGAGCAGGGCGGGCGGCGGGGTGGTCACGATTTCTCCTCAGCGGAAACGGGGTGGTACAGCAGGGCGTTGAGCGCGGCCGCGGCCACGGCCGAACCGCCCTTCTCGGACACGTTGCTCACGGCGGGCAGCCCGCTTTCGCGGAGCGCGGCCTTGGACTCGGCCGCCCCGACGAAGCCGACGGGCAGACCGATGACGAGCGCGGGGGAGGCGTCCAGCGTCAGCAGTTCCTCCAGAGCGGTCGGCGCGCAGCCGATCACCCACAGCGCACCGGGCCCGACCTGCTCGTACGCGAGCCGGATCGCGTGCGCGGAACGGGTCAGCCCGGGGCCGGCGGTGGCCTCCTTGAGCCGGCAGACGGTGTCCCGCCGGGTGATCCCGGCCGCGACCATCTCCACGTCCACGACGACGGGCGCCCCGGCGTGCAGCGCGAGGTGCGCCTTCTCCAGGTCACCCTCGTCCGTGACGAGATCGCTCGCGTACTCCAGGTCGGCGGCGGAGTGGATGACCCGCTCCACGACCGCCCGGGTCAGCGGCGGGAAGTGCGAGGTGTCCAGGCGGGCACGCAGCCGCCGGAAGGACTCCTGCTCGATCGGGTGGACCACACGGTTCACTTGGGCTCCTCCTGCCCCGCGGCGGAGCCGCTCTTCGACGCGGACTCCTGCCAGCGGTAGCCGCGCGGCGTCACCATGCGCCCCGCGATGTCCCGGGTCGCCGTGTTGCCCACGGTCACAACCGTCATCATGTCGACCGTCGCCGGGTCCAGGTCCGTGAGAGTCGTCACCCGGGCGGTCCCGTCCGGCCGTGAGGCGTTGCGGACGACACCCACCGGCGTCGTCGGCTCCCGGTGCTCGGCGAGGATCGCGAGCGCCTTCGGCAGCTGCCAGTCCCGCCCCCGGGAACGGGGGTTGTAGAAGGTGACCACGATGTCCGCCTCGGCCGCCGCCCGCACCCGCCGCTCGATGACCTCCCACGGCGTGTGCAGGTCGGAGAGGCTGATCGACACGTGGTCGTGCCCGAGCGGAGCACCGAGGATCGCGGCCGCCGCGAGCGCGGCGGTGACACCGGGCACCCCGACCACGTCGATGTCGTCGGACGCCTCGGCCAGCGCCGGCGAGGCCATCGCGTACACGCCCGCGTCCCCGCTGCCGATCAGAGCGACCGCCTGCCCCTTCCGGGCCTCGGCGACGGCCGTCCGCGCCCGCTCCTCCTCCGCCCCGAGCCCCGACTCCAGGATCCGGGTGCCGGGCCGCAGCAGATCACGGATCTGGTCGACGTACTGATCGAGCCCGACGAGCACCGAGGCCCGCCGCAGCTCCGCCTTCGCCCGAGGCGTCAGCAGGTCCCGCGCACCCGGCCCGAGGCCCACCACCGCGAGCCGCCCCCGCGCGGGCCGCCGTACGACGGCACAGGTCGCCATGGCGGGCTGCCCGGCGGACTTCCGCTTCGGGACGAGGAGTTCGCCACCGCGTACGAGGGCTGCGGCCTCGGCGACGGAGGGGGTGCCGACGGCGGCGAGCGGGGCGTCGGACGGATTGGGGACGTCGATCCCGGCCAACTCGTCGGCGGAGTAGGTCACCAGGGGGACACCGAGGCGCCGGGCCGCGTCCAGAATCCCCGGTTCCCCGGCCTTGGCGTCGACGGTGGCGAGCTCGGCGAGGCTACGAGGAGAGAGGCCCGCGTCCTGCAGCGCGCCGTGGATCAGCTCCAGCACCTCCTCGACGGGGGCACCCTTGGAGGCACCGACGCCGACGACGAGGGAGGGCGGGCGCAGGAGCACCTCCTGCGCGCCGGGCTCGACGGCTCGGTCGGTCAGCCGGACGGTGTACGCCCCCTGCGCCGCCAGCGGCAGCGGAGGAAGCGGCCAGGCCACTTCGGTGTCGAGGGCGACCGGTTCCCCGTCCAGCACGGCCCTCGTCACCGCGGCGACATCACCTTCCAGCGGGAAACCGAGCGTGTCCAGCCCGGGAATCCCCACGGAGTCCGTCGCCGTGGTCACCACAGGATCGGCCCCCAGCAACTCCCCGACCTCGACGGCGAGTTCGTTCGCCCCACCTCCGTGCCCACCGACGAGGGAGACGGCGAAACGCCCGCCCTCGTCGACACACACCACACCGGGGTCGGCCGACTTGTCCTCCAGCAGCGGCGCGACCAACCGCACCACGGCCCCCGTGGCCAGGAAGCACACGAGCTGCTCGCACTCCGAGAACGCCCGCCGTACCGCGTCCCCCACAGGCCCGTCGTACACGCGCGTCCGCTGCGGCCAGGCCGCGGCCAGCCGGTCGCGCGCCGCCGCCCCCGCCGCGGTGGCGGAAATGAGGCCGATCACTGGGCAACTCCTTCTCGCAGGACGGGGCTTCTGACGCCCCACAACAGAAAGACCGGATTGGTGGCCGCCAGCCGGGTCACATCCCCCGGCAACGGTGCCAGCCGCGAGGACTGCAACAGCACCCCGTCGCAGTCGAACCCGGCGCCCGTGAGCGCGGAGCGCACCTCCGGCACCCGGTCCAGCGCGGCGAGCGCGACGACCACCGCCCGCCGGGCCCGCTGCGCACACTCCGCGACGATCCCGGTCAGCTCGCGCCCGCCGCCCCCGACGAAAACGGCGTCGGGATCGTCGAGGCCGGACAGCGCCTCCGGCGCCACCCCGTGCACCACGTGCACGTCGACGCCGTGCGCACCGGCATTCGCACGGATCCGCCCGACACCGTCCGCGGCCTTCTCCACCGCGCTCACGGCGGCGCCCAGCCGCGCGCACTCCACGGCCACGGATCCCGACCCGGAGCCCACGTCCCAGACCAGGTCGCCCGGGCGTGGCCCGAGCCGGGCCAGGGCGAGGGCCCGCACCTCGAACTTGGTGATCATCGAGTCGCGGTGGGCGAAGTCGCCTTCGTCCAGGGCCCACCCGGCGGCCGGCACGGCCGCCCCCGCGAGCGTCCGCACGGGACCCAGCGCCCGCGCCTCGTCGAGGCACAGCACCACGCTCACCGCGGTACCCCAGTCGCGGGAAGCGGCCTCGGCGGGGGAGACGCGCTCCACCCGCTCCTGCGCGGGGTCGCCCAGCGCCGACGCGACGACGAGCACCCGCCCACCGGCCGTCCGGGCCAGCGCGGCCCCCAGCTCGGCGGGCCCCGCCCCGGGCCCGGTCAGCACCGCGACCTTCGGATGCGCCCGGCACACGTTCACGGCTGTCCGCAGCTCCCGCCCGTGCGCGCTGACCACCACCGCGTCGTCCCAGGTCAGCCCGGTGCGGGCGAAGGCGGTGGCGACGGAGGACACCCCGGGCCGGACGTCGAGCACGTCGGAACCGAACCGTTCCGCCAAGGCCCGCACGATCCCGAAGAACCCGGGATCCCCGGAGGCCAGCACGACAACGGGCCGCCCCTTCTCCACGTACTCCGCGACGGTGTCGAGCGCGGGCGCCAACGGCCCCAGCACCACCCGCTCCGCGGCCTCGGGAAGCCGTACGGCGTCCAGGTGCCGTCGCCCGCCCACGACGAGCTCGGCACCGGCCACCGCGTCGAGGGGAACCGGCGCGCCCGTCCCCGTGCCGACGACGGTGATCACGTGCTGGCGCCCTTGGTGCGCAGGGCCCTGCGGGCCTTAGGGTCGGCCTTGCGGAACCCGTGGAAGTGACCGGGGTGGTAGAGGTGCGAGCGGGTGCCGTGCGCGTCCAGGGCCGGGCCGACGAGGAACAGGGTGTGCTTCCAGAGCTTGTGCTCCTTGACCGTCTCCTCCAGCGTGCCGATCGTGCACGTCACGACCAGCTCCTCCGGCCAGGTCGCCTGGTACGCGACCACGACCGGCGTGGACGTCGGATAGCCGCCCTCCAGCAGCTCCCGCACCAGCTGCCCGCTGCGGGCCGCCGACAGGAAGATCGCCATGGTCGTGCCGTGCTTGGCGAACTCCCGCACCTCCTCGCCGGGCGGCATCGGCGTCTTGCCGCCGCCGAGCCGGGTGAGGACCACGGACTGCGCGACCTCCGGGATGGTCAGCTCGCGCTGCGCGAGCGCGGCGACCGCGGAGAACGACGAGACACCCGGGACGATCTCCGTCGCGATGCCGATCGCGGCACACCGGTCGACCTGCTCCTGCGTGCCACCCCACAGCGCGGGGTCGCCGGAGTGGATCCGGGCGACCCTGAGCCCCTCGGCGAACGCCCGCTCGTACACGGCGACGACGTCCTCGAGGGACATGGTCGCCGAGTCGAGGATCTCCGCGCCCTCGCGCGCGTGCTCGAGGACCTCCGCCTGGACCAGGCTCGCCGCCCAGATCACCACGTCGGCGTCGGCGATGGCCCGCGCGGCGCGGAACGTCAGCAGGTCGGCGGCGCCGGGGCCGGCACCGACGAAGGTCACCTTGCCGGTGGGGGCATCGGCCATGGGATCGGGTCCTCTCGTACGGAACTTCGGGGGGCGGGACGTACAGGTCATACAGGGACAAGTCGTCCGCAACGTCAAAGAGTCGGGGGTCGGAGGTGCGTGAGCGGGGGTCGATCGGATAGCAAGGGCACATGGCGGTCTTCGTCGCGCTCGGCGCGTTCCTGATGACGCTGGCCGGCGGCTGGACGGCACAGCGCGTGACGGACCGCCGTCACCTCGTGCTGGGCCTGGCCGGCGGCCTGATGCTGGGCGTGGTCGGCCTGGACCTGCTGCCGGAGGCCCTGAAGGCGGCCGGCAGGGAGATCCACGGTGTCCCCGCGGCCCTGCTCCTGTTCGTGGCCGGCTTCCTCCTGGCCCACCTGGTGGAACGCCTGCTGGCCCACCGCCAGGCCGCGCACGGCGCGGAGGAGACCAACGGCAGAACACCCGAAGTGGGTTTGACGGCCGCGGCCGCGATGGTGGGTCACAGCGCCATGGACGGCGTGGCGATCGGCGCGGCCTTCCAGGTCGACGGAGGCATGGGCGTGGCGGTGGCCCTCGCGGTCATCGCGCACGACTTCGCGGACGGCTTCAACACGTACACACTCACCAGCCTGTACGGCAACGCCCGCCGCAGGGCGCTCGCGATGCTGTTCGCGGACGCGGTGGCCCCGGTCGTGGGCGCGGCCTCGACGTCGTTCGTCACCATCCCGGAGCACGTGCTCGGCGGCTACCTCGGCCTCTTCGGCGGCGCGCTCCTCTATCTCGCCGCCGCCGAGATCCTTCCCGAGGCCCACCACGAACACCCCGCCCGCTCGACCCTGCTGTGCACGATCGCGGGCGTCGGCTTCATCTGGCTGGTGGTGGGCCTCGCCGGCTGATCCGCTTCTTCGGGGGGCGGTCACAGCTTGCCGCCCCGCCCGCCGTCGCGTCGCGCGGGCGCGATCAGCGTCGACAGATACGGCAGCGGAGCCCCGTCGAGGCCGGCGGCCGACTGGATCGACTCGTCGGCGAGCCCGAGGGCCGACCCCCACACGGCGTCGCCGATCCGCCCGGTCTCCCGCAGTGCCTCCGCGACCTCGCCGGCCTGCCGCCCGAACTTGTAGGCGACGACCGTCCCGGGCCCGGCCAGCGCGTCCTTCAGCACCGCCGACCCCGCCGTCACCGGCACCAGCGTCAACGGCTCGGTCCCCTCGGTGAGCACGGCACCCGACCGGGCCGCCAGATCCTGCATGGCGGTGATCCCGGGCACGGTCTCGACGCCGACACCCGGCACCAGCTCGGCGATGGTCTGCGCGAGATAGGTGAACGTGGAGTACACGTTCGGGTCGCCGATCGTCGCGAAGGCGACCGAGCCGTGCTCCCGCAACAGCCCCGCCACCCGCTCGCCCGCCGCGTCCCAGGCGGCCTCCCGCCGCGCCCGGTCGGTGCGCTCGTTCAGCGCGAACACCACCCGCACGACCTTCTCCTCGGGCACGTAGTGCAGCACGGTCGCCTCGGCCCGCCCGCGCTCCCCGCCGTCCTTTCCGTCCGGCGCAGCCATCACGGGCACGACCACCACATCGGCGGCCCGCAGCGCGTTGACCCCCTTGACGGTCACCAGCTCCGGATCGCCCGGCCCGACCCCGACTCCGATCAGCCTGCTGCTCATGACGTCCGGCACCTCTCCACGAACCGACGGGCCACACCGGGCTCGGACGCCCAGTGCGTGTGCAGATAACTCGCGTGCACACCACGCTGTACGAAACCTTCGACCCGCCGCAGCGGAGCGCGCACCCCCCACGCGGGAGCAGCGCCCGAACCCGGCTCGACGACGGTCCGGTGAAACTCGTGCCCCCGCATCCGCGTCCCGGCCACGGCGAGCGCGCTGTCACTCACGGCCACCGCGTCCCGATACCCGAGGGTCAGCCGCTCCGACATCCGGGCGGTGGCATCGAGCACCCCGCACATCGGCAGCCTGTCCAGTTCCTGGCACAGATACAGCAGCCCGGCACACTCGGCGGCGACGGGAGCCCCGGACTCCGCGAGGTCCGCAACGGCCTTCCTCAGCGGCTCGTTGGCGGACAGCTCGGCGGCGTACACCTCGGGGAATCCACCACCGATCACCAACCCAGCCGTGCCTTCCGGCAGTCGCTCGTCCCGGAGAGGATCGAAGGGGACGACCTCGGCACCGGCGGCGGTGAGGAGCTCGGTGTGCTCGGCGTAGGAGAAGGTGAACGCGGACCCACCGGCTACGGCAACGCGCGGCGCGGGCTCCTCTGCGTGCGGCGTCGGCTTCTGCTCCTGCTTCTCGGCCGGCCGAGTCGGGTGGCCGTGGGTGGGCGAGGTCATTGCCTCAGCCGCGTCCCAGGCCGCACCCGACAACGCACCCGCACTCCGCGCGAGCGCCATCAGGGCGTCCAAGTCGCAGCCCCGGGACACCTGCGCGGCCATCGCCCCGACGGCGTCGACCGCTTCCCCCCGCCGCTCGGCGACCGGCACCAACCCCAGATGCCGCGACGGCGTATCCACCTGAGCC
Organism: Streptomyces sp. NPDC002888; assembly: GCF_042888465.1. Taxonomy (NCBI): domain Bacteria; kingdom Bacillati; phylum Actinomycetota; class Actinomycetes; order Kitasatosporales; family Streptomycetaceae; genus Streptomyces; species Streptomyces sp. NPDC002888. Next base: position 24,610 of record NZ_JBIAPU010000039.1, read on the forward strand.
ACCCGCCGCAGCACCCCGAGCACCGGCACCCCCGCCGAGTCCAGCGCCTCCCGCAACAGCTCCTCATGCCGATCCGACGCGACCTTGTTCAGAATCACGCCCCCGACCCGAACCTCCGGATCCCAGGACGCGAACCCGTGCACCAGGGCCGCAACGGACCGAGACTGCGACGACGCGTCGACGACCAGCACCACCGGCGCCCGCAACAGCTTCGCGACATGAGCCGTGGACGCCAGCTCCCCTTCCCCCGCGGCCCCGTCGTACATCCCCATCACACCCTCGACGACGGCGATGTCACACCCGCCCGCACCGTGCGCGAACAGCGGCCCGACCAACTCCGGCCCGCACAGGTACGCGTCGAGGTTCCGTCCCACGCGCCCGGTGGCGAGGGCGTGATACCCGGGGTCGATGTAGTCCGGCCCGACCTTGTGCGGGGACACGGCGAGCCCCCGCGCGGCGAACGCGGCCATCAGCCCCGTGGCAACGGTGGTCTTGCCGCTGCCCGAGGAGGGCGCGGCGATGACCAGTCGTGGGACGGAAGAAGTCACCACTCGATGCCCCTCTGCCCCTTCTGCCCGACGTCCATGGGGTGTTTGACCTTGGACATGTCGGTCACCAGGTCGGCGAGGTCCACGAGCTTCTCCGGAGCGTTGCGCCCCGTGATCACCACATGCTGGGTCCCGGGCCGGTTGCGCAGGACGTCGACGACCTCATCGGTGTCGACCCATCCCCAGTGCATCGGGTACGCGAACTCGTCGAGCACGTACAGCTGGTACGTCTCGGCGGCGAGGTCCCGCTTGACCTGCTCCCAGCCCTCCCGGGCCTTCTCCTCGTTGCTGACGTTGTCCCCCTGCAGGTCGCGCTGCACCCACGACCAGCCCTCACCCATCTTGTGCCAGGCGACGGACCCGCCCTCACCGGAGTCCCCGAGCACCCGCAGCGCCCGCTCCTCGCCGACCTTCCACTTCGCCGACTTGACGAACTGGAACACCCCGATGGGCCACCCCTGGTTCCAGGCACGCAGAGCGAGCCCGAACGCAGCGGTCGACTTGCCCTTCCCGACGCCCGTGTGCACGACGACCAGCGGCCGATTACGACGCTGACGAGTCGTCAGTCCGTCGTCCGGCACGACACTCGGCTGCCCCTGCGGCATTACGCGGCCCTCCTCGAATAGCCCTGAACGTCCCTGACCAGCCCGGCGATCGAGTCCGCCCGCAACTCGTCCAGCGTCACGGCCGTACCCTCCAGCTCACCGGCGAGCTGCCCCGCGAGCCCCAGCCGCACGGGCCCCGACTCGCAGTCCACGACCACGGAGGCGGTGCCCTCGGCCGCGAACAGCCGAGCCGCCCGCCCGGCGAGCGCAACGGGTTCCGGCCCTCCGGTGGCCCGCCCGTCCGTCACGACGACGACCAGCGGCCGCCGCGCCGGATCCCGCAGCCGCTCCACGCGCAGCACGTCGTGCGCCTTGAGCAGTCCGGCGGCGAGCGGCGTCCGCCCGCCGGTCGGCAGCGACTCCAGCCGGGCCGCCGCCGCGTCCACGGATGACGTCGGAGGCAACGCCACATCGGCCGCAGACCCCCGGAAGGTCACCAGCCCCACCTTGTCCCGCCGCTGGTAGGCGTCGAGGAGCAGCGACAGCACAGCACCCTTCACGGCACTCATCCGCTGCCGCGCCGCCATCGACCCGGAGGCGTCCACGACGAACAGCACGAGGTTGCCCTCGCGCCCCTCCCGGGTCGCCTGCCGCAGATCGTCCCGACGCACGACCAGACCCGGCCCCGACCTGCCCCGCGCCCGCTGGTGCGGCGCGGCCGCCTGCACGGTCGCCGCCAGATGCAGCTTGGTGAGCGTCCCCCGGGGCCGCCGGGCCCCGGTCGTCCGTCCGTGCTCGGTCCGCGCCCGTGAACGCCGCCCGGCGGCACCCTCACCGATGCCGGGCACGCTGAGCACCTTGGTGCGGAACGGCTCGGAGGCCCGTGCGGCGGACTGCTCGGCAGCTCCCGAAGCCTGCGGCTGACCGTCCTCACCGGCCTCGGGCCGCGCCCCGGTGTCGCCCCCTTCGGGCCCCTCCGACGGCGGCTCCCCGCCACCTCCACCGGGCCCGTCGGGCCCGGAATCGGGGTCGGGATCTGGGTCGTGGTCGGGATCTGGGTCGGGGTCGTCGTCGGGGGAGTCCCCGAACTCCTCCAGCGTCTCGTCCAGCTTGTCCTCGTCGAGCCCCGGCGCATCGAAGGGATTCCGTCGCCTGCGGTGCGGCAGCGCGAGCAGCGCCGCCTGCCGCACGTCCTCCGCCAGCACATCGGTCCGCCCGGCCCACGCGGCCAGCGCCGTCGCCGTACGCGCCATCACGATGTCGGCACGCATGCCGTCCACCTCGAAGGCCGCGCAGGTCGCCGCGATCTGCCTGAGCGCCCCGTCGCCCAGCCGCACCGACGGCAACAACTTCCGCGCCGCCACGATCCGCGCCCGTACGGCGGTCTCCTCGTCGGCCCACCTCGCCGCGAACCCTGCGGGATCGTCGTCGTACGCCAGCCGCCTGCGCACGACCTCCACCCGCTGCTCCGGCTCCCGCGAGGCCGCGACCTCGACGGTCAGACCGAACCGGTCGAGCAACTGCGGCCGCAGCTCGCCCTCTTCGGGGTTCATGGTGCCGACGAGCAGGAAGCGGGCGGCGTGCCGTACGGAGACACCCTCGCGCTCGACGTACGAGGCGCCCATCGCGGCCGCGTCCAGCAGCAGGTCGACGAGGTGGTCGTGGAGCAGGTTGACCTCGTCGACGTACAGAATCCCGCGGTGCGCGTCCGCGAGGAGCCCCGGCTCGAACGCCTTCACGCCCTCCGCCAGCGCCCGCTCGATGTCCAGCGCGCCGACCAGCCGGTCCTCGGAGGCGCCGACGGGCAGCTCGACCATCCGGGCCGGCCGCTCGATGCCGGCGCCGACTTCGTGCGGCCCGTCCGGGCACGCGGGGTCGAGCTTGGCGGGGTCGCAGGAGAAACGGCACCCGGGGACGACCGGGACCTCCGGCAGCAGCGCGGACAACGCCCGCACCGCGGTGCTCTTCGCGGTCCCCTTCTCCCCGCGCACCAACACTCCACCGACCGCCGGCGACACCGCGTTCAACAGCAGCGCGAGCCGCAGATCGTCCTGCCCGACGACAGCCGTGAACGGAAAGGGGGTACTCACTTTTCGTCGCCCTCCAAGTCGCCTTCGAGCTCCAGGTAGGTGGCGCGCAGCCGCTCCAGCGTGTCCGCGTCCGGCTCGGCCCACAGACCGCGGTCGGCGGCCTCCAGCAGCCGCTCCGTGATGCCGCGCAGCGCCCAGGGGTTGGACTTCTTCATGAAGTCCCGGTTCTCCGCGTCGAAGACGTACTCCGCGCTGAGCTTCTCGTACATCCAGTCGTCGACGACCCCGGCCGTGGCGTCGTAGCCGAAGAGGTAGTCGACGGTCGCCGCCATCTCGAAGGCGCCCTTGTAGCCGTGGCGCCGCATCGCCGCCATCCAGCGCGGGTTGACCACGCGGGCGCGGAAGACGCGGTGGGTCTCCTCACCGAGGGTGCGGGTCTTGACCTGGTCGGGGACGGCGGAGTCACCGACGTACGCCTCGGGGGAGGCCCCCGTCAGATGGCGCACCATGGCGACCATGCCGCCGTGGTACTGGAAGTAGTCGTCGGCGTCGACGAGGTCATGCTCACGCGTGTCCACGTTCTTCGCGGCGACCGCGATCCGCTTGAACGCCGTCTCCATGTCCCCGCGCGCCGCCCTGCCGTCGAGCCCGCGCCCGTAGGCGTAGCCGCCCCACACCGCGTACACCTCGGCGAGGTCGGCGTCGGAGCGCCAGTTGCGGGCGTCGATCAGGGGCAGCAGACCCGCGCCGTACGCGCCCGGCTTGGAGCCGAAGATGCGGGCCGTGGCCCGGCGCCGGTCGCCGTGCTCGGCGGTGTCCGCGTCGGCGTGCGCCCGCACGAAGTTCCGTTCGCCCGGCTCGTCCAGCTCGGCCACCGCCCGCACCGCGTCGTCGATCAGCCCGACGACGTGCGGGAAGGCGTCCCGGAAGAACCCGGAGATACGCACCGTGACGTCGATGCGCGGCCGGCCCAGCTCCTCCAGGCCCACCACCTCGAAGCCGGTCACGCGCCTCGACGCGTCGTCCCACACCGGACGGCAGCCCAGCAACGCCAGGATCTCGGCGATGTCGTCGCCCTGGGTGCGCATGGCGGACGTACCCCAGACCGTCAGGCCGACGGACTTCGGGTACTCGCCGGTGTCCTGGAGGTAGCGCTGCACCAGCGAGTCCGCGAGGGACTGCCCGACCTCCCAGCTCAGCCGGGAGGGGATCGCCTTGGGGTCGACGGAGTAGAAGTTGCGCCCGGTCGGGAGCACGTTGACCAGACCGCGCGTCGGCGAACCGGACGGACCCGCCGGGACGTAACCGCCGTCGAGGGCGTGCAGGATGTGCCCGATCTCGTCGGTGGTCTTCTCCAGCCGGGGCACGACCTCGGTGCAGGCGAACTCCAACACCGCGACGGCGTCCGGGAGTTCGGCGGCGGCCACCTCACGGACGAGGGCGGGGACCGCCGTCACGTCCCACGCCCGGGCCTCCATGCCCTCCGCCATCCGCCGGCACAGCTGCTCCAGCAGGTCGATCGCGTCGGCCGCCGTACGGGACGGGCCCTCGACCAGGTCCGTCAGCTCCACCGGCAGCTTCACCGGCGCACCCGGCTCGGCCAGCAGCTCCTTCTCCACCAGCCCGAAGTGTGCGGCGAGCGACGCCCGCAGACCCGGCAGCGCGTTCGCCTTGCCGCCCCACACCTGCGAGGCGCGCAGCACGGCCAGCACCAGGTTGACGCGCGGTTCGCCGACCGGACCGCCGCCGAGGATGTGCAGCCCGTCCCGGATCTGCACGTCCTTGATCTCGCACAGGTAGCCGTCGATGTGCATGACGAACTCGTCGAAGTCGTCGTCGCCGGGCTGCTCGTCCACGTGCAGGTCGTTGTGGAGCTCGGCCGCCTTCACCAGCGTCCAGATCTGCGCGCGGACGGCCGGGGCCTTCGTCGGGTCCAGGTCGGAGACGAGCGCGTACTCGTCGAGGAGCTGCTCCAGCTTGGCCAGGTCGCCGTAGGTGTCGGCCCGCGCCATCGGCGGCACCAGGTGGTCGACGACCGTGGCGTGTCCGCGCCGCTTGGCCTGTGTGCCCTCACCGGGGTCGTTGACGATGAACGGGTAGATCAGCGGCAGGTCGCCGAGGACGGCGTCCGGCGCGCACCCCCCGCTCAGCCCCAGCCCCTTGCCCGGCAGCCACTCCATCGTGCCGTGCTTGCCCATGTGGACGATCGCGTCGGCGCCGAAACTGTTCTCCAGCCAGCGGTAGGCGGCCATGTAGTGGTGCGACGGGGGCATGTCGGGGTCGTGGTAGATCGCGATCGGGTTCTCCCCGAAGCCGCGCGGCGGCTGGATCATCACGACGACGTTCCCGAACTGGAGGGAGGCCAGCACGATCTCGTCCCCGTCCACGTACAGACCGCCCGGCGGCTCGCCCCACGCCTGAAGCATCCCGTTGCGCAGCTCGGGGTCGAGCTTGTCGAACCACGCCCGGTAGTCGGCGAGCGGCACCCGCGCGGGCGCGGAGGCCAGCTGCTCCTCCGTCAGCCACTCCACGTCGTGGCCGCCGGCCTCGATGAGCCGGTGGATCAGCTCGTCGCCGTTGTCGGGGTACTCGGTGAGCGAGTAGCCGGCTTCCCTGAGGGCGTCCAGCACCCGAACCGCCGAAGCGGGCGTGTCGAGCCCGACCGCGTTGCCGACCCGCGAGTGCTTGGTGGGGTAGGCGGTGAAGACGAGCGCGATCTTCTTCTCCGCGTTCGCCGTGTGCTTGAGCCGCGCGTGCCGTACGGCGATCCCGGCGACCCGCGCCGCCCGCTCGGGGTCGGCGACGTACACGGGCACGTCGTCGGGGCCCTGCTCCTTGAACGAGAACGGGACGGTGATGAGGCGTCCGTCGAACTCGGGGATCGCGACCTGCATCGCCGCGTCCATGGGGGAGAGGGCGGCGTCGGACTCGTCCCAGGCCTGCTTCGACGACGTGAGGCAAAGGCCCTGAAGCACGGGGATGTCGAGGTCGGCCAGCGCCCCGATGTCCCACGACTCCTCGTCGCCGCCCGCGGAGGCCTGCGAGGCGTGCGTGCCGCCGGCGGCGAGGACGGTGGCGACGAGGGCGTCGGCCGTGTCGAGGATCGTGAAGAGACCGGCGTCGGCACCCCGCAGCGAACCGCAGAACACGGGGAGGGCGTTGGCGCCCCGAGCCTCGATCGCGTCGCACAGGGTGTCCACGAAGGCGGTGTTGCCGCTGAGTTCATGAGCCCGGTAGAAGAGCACACCGACGGTCGGACGGCCGTCCACGAAGGCACGCTCGCCGTGAACTCCGTACTCCGGCATCTTCTGCGGTTCGACGAAACCCTCGCCGGTCAGCAGCACGGTGTCGGACAGGAACCGCGCCAGCTCCGTGAGGTTGGCGGGCCCGCCCTCGACGAGGTAGCGCAGCGCCTCCGCCACGACACCGGCCGGGACGGACGACTCGGCCATCAACTCCGCGTCCGGAACGGCCTCGCCACCCAGCAGCACGGTCGGGATGCCGGACGCCTTCAGCGCGGCGAGCCCGTCCTCCCAGGCACGCTTGCCGCCGAGGAGGCGTACGACGGCGATGTCCGCGCCCGCGACGAGGCCGGGCAACTCCTGCGCCACGTCCACCCGGGTCGGGTTGCCGATCCGGTAGGTGGCACCGGAGGCGGCCCGAGCCGCCAACAGATCGGTGTCGGCGGTCGACAACAACAACACAGTGCTCATGCGGGCGCTCCCGGTGGAATGAAGGGCAGTCCTTGCGGCGCGCCGGACTCGATGAGCCGCCACAGCGCGTCCGTGTCCGCGTGCAGTTCGATCAGGTCGCCGAGCCGGTCGAGCTGCTCCTCGCGCAGCGCGGCGAACGACGTGTCGGGGGCGGGCACGAAGCGACGGCCCGCGGCGGCCGCCACCTCGCGCAGGAAGGCCCGCCGGAAACCGTCCGACTCCAGCGAGCCGTGCCAGTGCGTGCCCCAGGTCTGGCCGACCCGGCAGCCGTCCAAGAAGGGCTCTCCGCCTGCGATCTCGGCGACCCCGTGATGGATCTCGTACCCCTCGACCCGCTCGCCGAGGGCTTCCCCCACCGGCCGGGTGAGGGTCTTCTCGCGGGCGAACCGCACCCGCACGGGCAGGATCCCGAGACCCTCGACGTGCCCGCGCCGGCTCTCGACCTCGTCCTCGATGTGCTCACCGAGGATCTGGAAGCCGCCGCAGACACCGAGGACCGGCCTGTGCTCGGCGGCCCTGCGGGCGATGGCCTGCGCGAGCCCCCTCTCCCGCAGCCACTCCAGCGCCTTGACGGTCCCCCGGGTCCCCGGGATCACGACCAGATCGGCGTCGACCAGCTCCTCCGGCCGGTCCACGAACCGCACGACGACACCCGGCTCGGCGGCCAGCGCGTCCACGTCGGTGAAGTTGGACATGAGGGGGATCGCGCAGACGGCGACGCGCAGCACGTCCGCACCGACGGGCGGCGCGACGTTCGATTCCCGCACCGTGCCCCGCAGCGAGACCCGCAGCCCGTCCTCCTCGTCGATGCCGAGGCCGTGCCGGAAGGGCAGGACGCCGTACGTGTGCCGTCCGGTGAGCCCGTGCAGCATGTCGAGGCCCGGCTCCAGCAGCGAGACGTCCCCCCGGAACTTGTTCACGAGGAACCCGGCGACCCACTCCTGGTCCTCGGGCGACAGCAGGGCGACGGTCCCGAAGAAGGAGGCGAACACACCCCCGCGGTCGATGTCGCCGACGACGAGCACGGGGAGCCGCGCGTTGCGGGCGATCCCCATGTTCACGATGTCGGTCCGCCGCAAGTTGATCTCGGCGGGACTGCCGGCCCCCTCACAGATCACCGCGTCATACGTGCCCCGCAACTCGGCGAGACAGTCCAACACGGTCCCGAGCAGCTTCTGCTGCCGCCCACCGTGATAGCCACGCGCGCCCATCTCACCCACGGGCTTCCCGAGCAGCACGACCTGACTGCTCTGCTCCCCGCCCGGCTTGAGCAGCACCGGATTCATCAGCGCGGTCGGCTCCACCCGACAGGCCTGCGCCTGCATGGCCTGCGCCCGCCCGATCTCGGCACCCTCCCGCGTCACGAACGAGTTGAGCGACATGTTCTGCGCCTTGAACGGCGCGACCTTGACCCCCTGCCGCACCAGCCACCGACAGATCCCGGCGGTGACGACACTCTTCCCGGCATCGGAGGTAGTACCGGCGACCAACAGCCCACGTCCGGTCATGCGCGACCTCCCAACCGCTGTGGGCAGTCGTTCCGCAGGGCGATGGGGGTCCCCCCGCTCGAGCGAAGCCGAGAGTGGGGGAGGGTGGGCACAGCCGACAGCGCCGGGCGCCGTGCCACCCGCCCCCGCAGTAGCGAACCGGCCGCACTCACCCCCAGCGCCAGCCAACTCACCCGCCGAGACAACCGAACAGCCCGCTCAATGTCCGAAACCTCCACCGCACGCCCCTCCCCGTTCAGCACAGGCCGATGCTCAACACGCCCCCCGTACGACAACGTCCCCCCCAGCCGCACCCCGAGCGCCCCCGCGAACGACGCCTCCACAGGCCCGGCGTTCGGACTCGGATGCTTGGCCGCATCAGTACGCCAGGCCCGTACGGCCCCTCGGGCGTCCCCTCCGGCCACGGTGGCGAGCACCGCAGTCACCCGCGCCCCCGGCCACCCCACGACATCGTCGAGCCGCGCGGACGCCCACCCGTACCGCCGATGACGAGCCGACTTGTGCCCGACCATCGCGTCAAGCGTGTTGACGGCCCGAAACCCGAGCAGCCCCGGCACTCCCGCGATCCCGCCCCACACCAGCGCCCCCACCACCGCGTCCGACGTGTTCTCCGCGACGGACTCCACCACCGCCCGGGCGATCCCGTCCGCGTCGAGGGCCTGCGGGTCCCGCCCGCACAGATGCGGCAGCCGCTCCCGCGCCCCGTCGACGTCCCCCGCTTCGAGTGCGCGCCCGATGGTCCGGGCCTCCCGGCCGAGGGAGGTTCCGCCGACGACGGCCCAGGTGGCGGCCGCGGTCAGGGCGAAGGAGGCGGCGGGGGAGGACCGTACGCAACGCGCCGCGGCGGCGCCGAGGCCGACGGCCCCGCCCGCGCAGACGGCGGTGTGCAGCGCGCCCCACCCCCGGTGGTCGCGCCACAGCGCCCGCTCGACGGCACCCGCGGCCCGGCCGAACGCGGCGACCGGGTGTCCGCGGCGCGGATCGCCGAGGAGCAGGTCACCGAGGAGGCCGGCGGCGGCGCCGTACGCGAAGACGCGATCGGCACCCATCGGCTCAGCCGACCGTGGGGTCGGGAAACGACCTGGTGCTGGACCTCAATCGGCAGCCGAGCATGGCGATATGTCCTCACTCAGGGTGTCCACGCCCTGGTTCGACGAGACCGGCGGTGAGAGTTCCTGGCTCCCGGGGCTTTCTACCCCGGTGACAGTGGCGGGACCGCGCCGGATTCGCACCGGCTTCCTCTTCTGCCGCCGTACATGGCTCCGGCAGTCCACCACGGCCCCGGAAGAGCCGTCAACTTGCTGTTGACCTGCGACGGGAGAGTGTGCAGAACCCCACACACAAGTGGGGTGCGGGACGGTCTTCCGTCCCGCACCCCACGTGGTGCGCGTGTGTCGCCGATCAGACGCCGATCAGACCGATCAGGTGCCGATCAGACGATGATCAGGGAGATCCCGTACGCCACCGCCGCCGCGCACGCCGCGAAGCACGCGTACGCGCCGGTGACCGCGAGAGCGGCGGAGCCGCCCTGGGCCGCGGCCCGCTCGCGGCGGGAGAGGCCGACGATGCCGAGGGTGAACAGGGCCACGAGGGCCACGGTGACCACGAGGCTGACCCCGAAGACGGAGCCGAGAGCCGCCCAGTCGATCTTCATGCTGTCTCTTCCTTCGTACCTGGCCGGCTGCGGCTCAGACGGTGGTGGTGGCCGACGGGGCGGACTCGGCCGCGGGGGCCGGGATGGTCGCCGACAGGTCCTCGGCCATCGTGCCCGCGGGCGGCGGGGTCACCGCGGCGATCGCGGTGGTCACCACGCCGGGCGGCTCCTCGGCGTCGTTGACGTTGCTGTGGTCGACGACCTCGCGGCGCGAGATCTTCCAGATCGCGGCGCTGGAGGCGATGAGGAAGACGGCGACGACGGCCGTGCCCCAGGTGCCGAAGCCGGTCACGTACTCGGCGAGCGCGCCGACCAGGGCCGCGGCCGGGAGCGTGAGGCCCCAGGCGACGAACATGCGGGTGGCGGTCGACCAGCGGACGACGCCGCCCTTGCGGCCCAGGCCCGCGCCCATCACCGAGCCGGAGACCGAGTGGGTGGTGGAGAGGGAGAAGCCGAGGTGGGAGGAGGCCAGGATGACCGTCGCGGCGCTGGTCTGGGCGGCGAAGCCCTGCTGCGGCTGGAGGTCGGTCAGGCCCTTGCCCATGGTGCGGATGATGCGCCAGCCGCCGAGGTAGGTGCCGAGCGCGATGGCGAGGCCCGCGGAGAGGATGACCCAGGTGGGCGGGTCGGAGTCGGGGGCGACGGCGCCGCCGGCGACCAGGGCGAGGGTGATGATGCCCATCGTCTTCTGGGCGTCGTTCGTGCCGTGCGCGAGGGAGACCAGGCCGGCGGAGGCGATCTGGCCCGCGCGGTAGCCCTTCTCGGCGGCCTTGCCGTCGGCCTTCTTGCCGAGGGTGTAGGACAGGCGGGTGGCGAGCAGCGCGGCGATGCCCGCGACCAGCGGGGCCGCGATCGCCGGGATCAGGACCTTGGTGACGAGTACGTCGCTGTGGACCGCGCCGACGCCCGCCGAGGCGATGGTGGCGCCGATCAGACCGCCCATGAGGGCGTGCGAGGAACTGGAGGGCAGGCCCACCAGCCAGGTCAGCAGGTTCCAGAGGATCGCGCCGACCAACGCGGCGAAGATGACCTCGGGACGGATGCCGGTCTCGTCGACGAGACCCTTGGAGATCGTGTTGGCGACCTCCACCGAGAGAAAGGCGCCTACAAGGTTGAGCACGGCGGACATGGCCACCGCGACCTTGGGCTTGAGTGCACCGGTCGAGATGGTTGTGGCCATCGCGTTGGCGGTGTCGTGGAAACCGTTCGTGAAATCGAACGCGAGTGCGGTTACGACCACAATCGCGAGGATCAGCGAGAAGCTTTCCATTTACCCAGGCAATCGTTCGAAGTCATTGGCTGGACGACCGTAGGCAACCTGGATGAACGGAAGATGAACTAGGACGGGCGCTGAAGTGTCACAAAAGGAGGGCCGCCGCTCCGCTCCGGAACGGCGGCCCGCACGCCGTGCGACTAGGAGCCGCGGGCGAGCTTCCTCAGTCCGCTTCCGGTGCCGTTGAAGAGATTCTGGTCACCCGGCAGGGTGCCGCCGTTGTCGTACTGCCAGAAGGTCCACAACGACCAGCCGGCGGGCAGCGCCCCGGCGTCGGCGGAGTCGTGACGGGCGATCCACAGGGCGTGGTTGGAGGCGAAGGCGCGGCTGCCGCCGGTGCAGGTGTTCCACCAGTGGGTGGTCGTGTAGATCACCGGGCGGCGGCCGGTGAGCCGCTTCATCTCGGCACTGAACGACGCGATCCAGCCGACCATCCTCGCCGCGCTCAGGCCGTAGCACTTGTGCTTCTTGTCGTACGGGTTGTATTCGATGTCGAGCGCGGGCGGCAGCGTCCAGCCGTCCGCGGTCCAGCCGCCGCCGTTGCGCACGAAATGCGCCGCCTGTGCCCTGCCCGACGACTTGTCCGGCACCGCGAAGTGGTACGCGCCGCGCATCAGGCCCGCGTCGCGCGAGCCGTTGTACTGCTGGTCGAAGTGCGGGTTGCGGTAGTCCGTGGACTCGGTCGCCTTGATGTAGACGAACCGGGCGCCCTCGGCCTTCGCCCGCTGCCAGTCCACGTTCCTCTGGTGGGACGAGACGTCGTGTCCCCGCGGCAGGGCCGCCGCCGACGCCGGTATCTCGATGAGCGCGGTGCACCCGATGGCGAGCGCCGTCACGTGCGCCGCGAGCACGCGGACACGGAGACGGGACGGTTTGCGGTCACGGGCCATGTTTCCCCCCGGAATGGCGACGTGCAGACAAATCCCCCGAAGGCTACGCGAAGATCCACGAAACCACGTCGATCTCCGGCCAATCCCGGGCGCACTGGGGCCGCCCCCTGGCAAGATCGCCGCATGGCCGAGCAGCCGAGGGACCGACGGGGTGAACGGGATGCACGGGGGCGCGAGCGGGAGGCGCGGGAGCCGCGAGGGAGGCGGGTGACCGACGAGGAGGCGACGGCCTGGCAGGCGCTCGTCGCCACCGCCCGGCGGACCGTCGCCGACGGCCTGGTCGTCGGGACCTCGGGCAACGTGTCGGTGCGCGTCGGCGACACCGTCCTCGTGACGCCCTCGGGCGTGCCGTACGACCGCCTGACGCCGGACGACGTGACCGGCGTCGACCTCGACGGGCGGCAGGTCCACGGCACGCTGGTGCCGACCAGCGAACTGCCCATGCACCTCGCGGTGTACCGCACCACCGACGCCCGCGCCGTCGTCCACACCCACGCCGTGCACGCCACCGCCGTCTCCACGCTCGTGACCGAACTCCCCTCCGTCCACTACATGACCGGCGCCCTCGGCGGCCCCGTCCGCGTCGCCCGATACGCGACCTACGGCACCGACGAGTTGGCCGAGAACGTTCGGGACGCTCTCACCGACCGTTCCGGCTGCCTCCTCCAGAACCACGGCACGATCACCTACGGCACCACCCTGGATCAGGCCTACGACCGCACGGCCCAACTCGAGTGGATGTGCCGCCTGTGGCTCACCGCGTCATCGGTACCCGGCCTGACCCCGAGCCTGCTGTCGGAGGAACAGGTGGCGGAGGCGGGGGAGCGGCTGCGGGGATACGGGCAAAGAGGGTGAGGGAGCGGCGAGGCCGGGCACCGGGATGACGGCATGAGCCTGCTCTGCGCCGACCGGGGTACGGCAATGGGGTGAGCCTTCTCGTCGCCGTGCGCCGTCGCCTCTCCGGGGTACTCCCCGCAGCGCTCTCCGCAGCACGCCCCGCACCACGCCCGGCCTCTCGCCCCGCACCATCCCTCGCGTCACTCCGAGCCGCCGCACCGCTGGCCGGGGGCGGGGCCCGCCGGGACACTGGAGCCGTGCCCACTGTCAAAGCGACGGCCGCCGCCGTCACCGCAGTCCTCGCCGTCGGCGCGGCCGGCGTCGCCGCGGGCCGGTTCGCGAGCGACGCGGCGCTCCGGCCGACACCGGGCAGGCCGCTGCCCACCGAACCCCGGCTCACCGTGCACGGCACAGCGGCGGGCCGCATCACCCTCACCCGCGCCCTGGCCTCCCAGCGCCCCGGCACCTACGGCCTCGCCGGCGACGGCTCCCACGCGGTCGTCGGCGCCGTCCTCGACACCACCCCGCACCCCGCCGACACCGTCGTACGCCGCCTGGAACGCGTCACCCACGGCACCCTGAACCCGGGCGACGCGGTGTGGTTCACCCCCAACGTGCACATCGGCAACCCGAGCGCCGCCCTCGGCCTGGACCACGCCGACGTCGACGTCCCCGGGGAGCTCGGCGCACTGCCGGCCTGGTTCGTGCCCGGCGCCCGCGACACCTGGGTGATCGCGGTGCACGGCCTGGGCGCCACCCGCGAACACACGATGAACGTCATGGAGTTCCTGCACCGCCACCGCTTCCCGGTGCTCGCCCTCGCCTACCGCGGCGACCTCGGCGCGCCCCGCTCCCCGGACGGCCTCCACCACTTCGGCGAGACCGAGTGGCGCGACGTGGACGCGGCGATCCGGTACGCGGTGCGGTACGGCGCCCAGCGCGTCGTCCTGCACGGCTGGTCCACCGGCGCCACCATGGCGCTGCGCGCCGCCGCGCACTCCGGGCTGAGCGAGCGCGTGTCGGGGCTGGTCCTCGACTCCCCGGTCCTCGACTGGGAGGCCACGGTACGGGCGCTCGCCGCCGCACGCCGGACACCGAGCGCGCTGCTCCCGCTGGCCGTCCGGGCCGCGCAGGGCCGCACCGGGCTGGACGGCCGCCGCATCGCCGAGGCCGCCGACCCCGACCGGCTCCGGGTCCCCACGCTGATCCTCCACGGCCCCGACGACACGATCGCCCCCTGGAACACCTCCCGCCGCCTCGCCGCCCGCCGCCCCGGCCTGGTGGCCCTCCACACGGTCCCGCAGGCCCCCCACGGCGCCATGTGGAACGCCGACCCCAAGGGCTACGAAGAGGTCCTACGCCGCTTCCTCACCCCCCTGATGTAATCCGGGCCCGGCAATCCCCACCCCCCGTTCCACACCGGTCGTCCTCATTCCGTTTAAGGCCGTACCACTGGCCTGATCTCGGCCCCGAGCCCCCCACGGGACCCCGTGCGTTGGCCATCCCCGTCGCCCCCCGTGACATTCCGTTTGGGTTTTCGGACCGTCAACCGGAAGACTGCACCCGTGACGTCCCGTATCCCGCGCGACTCCAGGCTTCGACTCGTCCGCCCGCGACCCCTGGCCGCCGCCCCCAGAGCCGTGAACCAGCGGCGCCCGCGCCGCCCCGCACCCCGCCCTCCGGAGGGCACACCGGCCCCCGCGGAGCTGGCCAGAATGGCTCGCTCCGGACTGGCCGCCGCGGCCCGCGTCGCCCGCTGGGCCGACGCCGCCCTCGGCCCCGGCCGCGACGGCCTCACCGCCGACGGCAAGGCCACCCTCGCCGACCTGACCGCCGAACACGCGGCCCGGGAACTGCGCCTGACCCCCGATCAGGTCCGCGCCGACTGGGACACCGCCCGCCTGGCCGGCCTCGTCGAGGTGCACGGCGACAGGGCCCGCCCCGGCTGGCGGCTGCGCGCCTGGCACCGCGACGACAGCGCCGTACTGCGCGGCTGGGTCGCCCTCTTCGACGCCTGGTCGCTCGCCTGCCCCGAGCCCGAGGACGAGGAGCCCGCCGCCGTCGCCGAGGTCGTCTCGGCGATGCCGCAGGTGCTCTCCTTCCTCCAGCTCTCCGCAGGCCCCGTCCCCGTGCCGCAGCTCCTGGACCTGCTCCAGCAGCGGGTCACCGAACTGCGCACAGAACGCTGCGAGATCCCCTACGGCCCGCAGCGCCAGCCGGTGACCCTCGCCGCAGCCGAGCCCGCGTCAGCGGCCGGGCCGGCCGTCGGGCCCATCGCCGACGCCCCCCCGGCACAGCCCGCCGAGGAGACCGAGCTCGCCCCGCTCCTCGACTGGGCCCTGCGTGCTCTCGGCTCCGTCGGCGCCCTCACCTACGGCGACGGACAGGCCACGCTCACCCCGCTCGGCAGCTGGGCCGTCTGGGTCAAACTGGAGCAGATCTGCGTCGCAGCGCAGAGCCCCGCCGGGAACATCGAGCAGGCCGCCGAGGACATGCTCCGCGGCTGCGCCCAACTGCGCCCGAACGCGGCCCGCGCCGAGTACCGCGCCTGGCTCGCCGCCCGCCCCGTCGGCAACGCCGTCACCGAGCTGCTGGCCGCCTCCCGCGGCGAGGACGCCCTGCTGCGCGGCCTCGCCTTCGAGGCCCTGCGCGTCGTCGGCGCCCCCGCCGAGCCCGACGTACGGGCGGTGGTCGAGGATTCGGCGCTGCGGCCGTACGCCCTGCTCTGGCTGGCCGAGCACGACGGCGTCGACCCCGAGGACGCCCACGAGGTGCTCACCCGCGAGGAGGCCACCTGGCTGTGGGTCGACACCGCCGCCGCCGTCGCCGACCACGGCGAGGCCCCGATGCTCGTACGGCACCTGGAGTCCGCGCTCCAGCCGACCGTGCCCGCGCTCCTCGACGAGGTCCGCGCCGTCGGACACCCCCGCACCGTGCAGGTCCTCGTCGCGCTGGCCGCCGCCCACCCCGACCCCGCCCTGGCCAAGGCCGTGCGCCGCGCGGCCTTCCAGGTGCACACCGGGGGCAGCTGAACGGCCGGGTGTCAGCCCGGTATCTCCGGGGCGTAGGTCCCGAAGCTCCAGATGTTGCCCTCGAGGTCGCGGGCCATGTAGTCCCGCGAGCCGTACTCCTGGTCCGTCGGGGGCATCAGGATCTCCGCGCTGTGCTCCACGGCCCGCCGGTGGTGTGCGTCGACATCGTCCACGACGACGTACACCCCGCTCGGGCCCGCACTTTTCATCGCCGTGTCGAAGACACCGCCGGTGCCCTTCGAGCCGAGCATCACCGCGCCGTTGCCCTGCGTCAGTTCGGCGTGCAGCACCAGGCCGTTCTCGCCCTCGTACACGGACAGTTCCGTGAACCCGAAGGCCTCGGTGAGCTGCGTGATCGCCGCCTTGGCGTCCGCGTACACCAGCGTCGGATAGAGGCTCGGGCGTCCACCGCTTCTGCCTGTCATGTCGATCACTCCCTCGTGATCCCTGCCGGAAAGTCCCCTCGTCGCCCAGTGTTGCAGCGGCCACTGACACCTGGACACAGGAAAAGTGGTTGCACGGCCCCGTTAGAATGGCTCCATGGCCATTCTCCTCGCGCATTAGACGGCGGGAACGTCCTCAGCCGCCCATCCCGCCAACGACCCCGCACTGGAGTCTGTCCATGATCTCCGCCTCCGGCATCGAGCTGCGCGCCGGTGCCCGCGTCCTCATCGAGTCCGCCACCTTCCGTGTCGCCAAGGGCGACCGCATCGGCCTGGTCGGCCGCAACGGCGCGGGCAAGACCACCCTCACCAAGGTCCTCGCCGGCGAGGGCGTCCCCGCCGGGGGCCAGGTCACCCGCTCCGGCGAGGTCGGCTACCTCCCGCAGGACCCCCGCACCGGCGACCTCGACGTCCTCGCCCGCGACCGCATCCTCTCCGCGCGCGGCCTGGACACCCTGATCCGCAAGATGCGCGACAACGAACAGCGCATCGCCAACGGCCAGGGCAGCACCCGCGAGAAGGCCCTCAAGCAGTACGAGCGTCAGGAGACGGAGTTCCTCACCAAGGGCGGGTACGCCGCCGAGGCCGAGGCCGCCACCATCGCCGCCGCGCTCAACCTGCCAGACCGGGTGCTCGGCCAGCCCCTGCACACGCTCTCCGGTGGCCAGCGCCGCCGTATCGAGCTGGCCCGGATCCTGTTCTCCGACGCGGACACCCTGCTCCTCGACGAGCCGACGAACCACCTCGACGCCGACTCGATCATCTGGCTGCGCGACTACCTCAAGAGCTACCGCGGCGGCTTCATCGTGATCTCCCACGACGTCGACCTGGTCGAGACGGTCGTCAACAAGGTGTTCTACCTGGACGCCAACCGCGCCCAGATCGACGTCTACAACATGGGCTGGAAGCTCTACCAGCAGCAGCGCGAGGCCGACGAGAAGCGCCGCAAGCGGGAGCGGCAGAACGCCGAGAAGAAGGCCGCCGCGCTGCACTCGCAGGCGGACAAGATGCGTGCGAAGGCCACCAAGACCGTCGCCGCGCAGAACATGGCCAAGCGGGCCGACCGGTTGCTCGCCGGCCTTGAGGCGGTACGGGTCTCCGACAAGGTCGCCAAGCTGCGCTTCCCCGAGCCCGCGCCCTGCGGCAAGACCCCGCTGACGGCGGAGGGCCTGTCGAAGTCGTACGGCTCCCTGGAGATCTTCACCGACGTCGACCTGGCCATCGACAAGGGCTCCCGGGTCGTCATCCTCGGCCTCAACGGTGCCGGCAAGACGACCCTGCTGCGGCTCCTCGGCGGTGTCGAGCAGCCGGACACCGGCGCCGTCGTCCCCGGTCACGGGCTCAAGATCGGTTACTACGCCCAGGAGCACGAGACCCTCGACCCGGACCGCACGGTCCTGGAGAACATGCGCTCGTCCGCCCCCGACATGGATCTGGTCGAGGTCCGCAAGGTGCTGGGCTCGTTCCTGTTCTCCGGCGACGACGTCGACAAGCCGGCCGGGGTCCTCTCCGGCGGCGAGAAGACCCGCCTCGCGCTCGCCACGCTGGTGGTCTCCTCGGCGAACGTGCTGCTCCTCGACGAGCCCACCAACAACCTCGACCCCGCCAGCCGCGAGGAGATCCTCGGGGCGCTGCGCACCTACAAGGGCGCGGTCGTCCTCGTCACCCACGACGAGGGCGCGGTCGAGGCGCTCCAGCCGGAGCGGATCATTCTGCTGCCGGACGGCGTCGAGGACCTGTGGGGCGCCGACTACGCGGATCTCGTCGCCCTGGCATGATCCAAACGCCTATGGATCATTCGGCCCATCCGTGATCCATCATCTGTGTGAGATCTCCTCGTATCGAGGTGTGTCCTACATCGATTTCGCGGCCGATCCCTTTGTCGACAAGGGATCGGCCGTCGCGCGTCTCTGACCTGGTACTTCACGAAAGAACCCGTTCGGCGGTACGGACGCGAGCGTGTGGAATCAGGGATTCCGATTGTGGGGACGCGCTCCTGTCGTCAAAACCCTGTCGCACGGACCTTGCCGAATGGGTGGCCATGAAGGCCCGGAGGGGTGATCATGAGGGGACCAGAGCGCACTTCCCATGAGGAGGCACGGGTGGCCGAGACTCTGAAGAAGGGCAGCCGGGTAACCGGCGCCGCGCGCGACAAGCTCGCGGCAGACCTGAAGAAGAAGTACGACTCCGGTGCGAGCATTCGGGCACTGGCCGAGGAAACCGGCCGCTCGTATGGCTTCGTACACCGGATGCTCAGCGAGTCGGGCGTCACGCTTCGTGGGCGTGGCGGAGCAACGCGGGGCAAGAAGGCCGCATCGTCCTGACTCCGGGCGGCCCATCGGCTTCGATGGTGGCTACCCGGTCGGTCGTCCGATCGGCCGGGTGGTTACTGTGCAGTCACTTAGCTTCGCTCTGCTGACCGCACTCATCGGAGGCGCCCCATGGCCACGTCCGGCCAGGAACTCGTTCCCCTGCTCGACAAGGACGGCGTACGGCTCACCGTCGACGACGCGCTCGCCACGGTGACGCTGAACAACCCGGCCAAGCGCAACGCACAGAGCCCCGCCCTGTGGCGGGCGCTCGCCGAGGCCGGGCGGTTGCTGCCGGGCTCCGTCCGCGTGGTCGTGCTGCGCGGTGAGGGCAAGTCCTTCTCCGCCGGGCTCGACCGGCAGATGTTCACGCCCGAGGGGATCGAGGGCGAGCCCTCGTTCATCGAACTCGCACACAGCGCCGATGCCGAACTGGACGCGGCCATCGCCGAGTTCCAGGAGGGATTCACCTGGTGGCGGCGGAACGACATCGTGTCCATCGCCGCCGTACAGGGGCATGCCATCGGTGCGGGCTTCCAGCTCGCGCTCGCCTGCGACCTGCGCGTCGTCGCCGACGACGTGCAGTTCGCCATGCGCGAGACCAGCCTCGGACTCGTGCCGGACCTGACGGGTACGCATCCGCTGGTCGCGCTCGTCGGGTACGGCCGTGCGGTGGAGATCTGTGTGACCGGGCGGTTCGTGCACGCGGAGGAGGCGGTGAGCTCGGGGCTCGCGAACCTGGCGGTGCCGTCGCAGGAGCTGGACGGGGCCGTGTCCGATCTCGCTGCAGCTGTGTTGGCCGCGCCCCGGGATGCGGTGATCGAGACCAAGGCATTGCTGCGCGGTGCCCAGGGCCGGGACTACGACGGTCAGCGTGCGGCGGAGCGGGCTGCTCAGGCTCGGCGACTGCGGGAGCTGGCCGGCGTGGGCGAGTGAACCTAGTTCACTCCACCGTCGTGACCAGTACCGCCACGGTCGGATGATCATGCAGTGACTCCCAGACCGCCGTGCGTACCGCCCGGGCCACGTCCAGTGCGCGGTGGTCCGCCTGTACCGCGATCTCCACGCGTGCGTGGCGGCGGGGCAGGGCGGTCGTGTCGTCGGTGTGTTCCTCGAAGTGGATCGCGCGGCCCAGGCCGCCCAGGGTGCCCGTCAAGCGGGTCACGCCGGGGACTGCGAGGGCGACCGTGGCGGCGCGGGACTCGTCGGGGGCCGTGCCCGGTCTGGCCTCCGGTGGCTCGGGTGGGCGTACGGGTTCGGGTTCCGACAAGGCATCCAGCAGGGCCGTCACCCGCAGGTCGATCTCCGTCACCGTCAGGCCGAGGCGCTGCGCCGCAGCCGTCGCCAGGGCCGCGCGCAGGCGGGAGGCGACCGTCGGCAGCGGCTCGGACGGCGCCGCCGCGGCGAAGTCCGCCGTCACTCGTAGGGGGCCGGGCGGCAGGGCGCTCGGCGGTGGGGGTACGGCGGCCTCGTAGGTTCCCTCCGGGTCCGCCGATGCGATCCGCAGGGGACCGAGGCGCACCCCGCGCAACTCCCGCACGCCCTGCCGTAGCACCGCCTCCGCCGCGCCCTCCGCGATCCACGCGCCGTCGTGCAGGCCGCCCAGGGGCAGAAGCCTGCCGAGGCCCAACTGCTGCCGTACCGTCTGCGTCCATCCGTCCGCCGTCATTGCTCCAGCCTGCCGCATCCCCGGCGCGCGACGGCGCAACGCCGCTTACTGTGGTCGAAGGAAGACAAATCGGAAGGGACGTGCGGCGATGACCGACATCACGGAGCAGAACCGGACGCAGACCTCCGAAGGCGAGAGGGACACGCCGGTACAGACCCGCAAGACCACCAGGCGAGGCGGCGGGGATCCGGCAACCCGGGGGCGGACCACGATCGCCGACGGTGTGGTGGAGAAGATCGCCGGAATGGCGGCACGGGACGTCGTGGGCGTCTACGCGATGGGCGGCGGACTGTCCCGCACCTTCGGAGCCGTGCGGGATCGGGTGCCCGGCGGGACGAAGTCCGTGTCACGCGGTGTCAAGGTCGAGGTCGGTGAGGTGCAGACCGCGCTCGACCTGGAGATCGTCGTCGAGTACGGCGTGTCGATCACCGAGGTCTCCCAGGCGGTGCGCGAGAACGTCATCGCGGCCATCGAGCGGATGACCGGACTCGAGGTGGTCGAGGTCAACATCGCTGTGAGCGACGTGAAGCTGCCCGAGGAAGAGGAAGAGGAGCCGGAGCCCCGGCTGCAGTGACCGTCCTGGTGACACGTCGCAGTGACACGTCCCAGGGACGTGTCCCGGAACCGAACCGGCTGGCGGACAGGCGGACAGCTGAGGAGCGCACCATGAGCATGGCCGTGGTCGGCATGATCGCCGGCATGGCGCTGGGCTTCGCCGGGTACTTCGGCGGGTTCGGTGCCTTCCTGCTGGTGGCGGCGCTGGGCGCCGTCGGCTTTGTCGTCGGCCGGTTCCTGGAGGGGGACTGGGAACTCGGCGACTTCTTCCGCACACGCGACGAGCGGCGGCGGTGACGTCCGGTGAGTGAAGGGACCGGCGCGCTCGGCACCCGCCCGGCCGTCGTCCCGCCGGGTGAACGGGGCGCCACCCGGATCGCCGACCGCGTCGTCGCGAAGATCGCCTCACAGGCGGCGCGCGAGGCGGTCGGACCCCTGCCCCCGGACGCCGCGCCTCCGCACGCCACGGTGGCGGTGCGTCCCCATGCCCCCGGGCCCCTGCCGACGGGGCAGACCTCGACCGAGGCCGCCCACGTCAGCGTCCATCTCGAACTCGAGTACCCGTGCGACATCGGCGCCCGGAGCCGTCAGGTGCGTCGTCATGTCACCGAGCGGGTAAACGCGTTGGTGGGAATGCAGGTGCCGGAGGTCGCCGTGTACGTCGAACGGCTGCATCCGGAGGCGGCGCACGGCCTGGCACAGGGGAGGACGCGATGAGCGAGCCCCAGGGCTCCGAGGGCACCACACAACGACTGCCGGTCATCGAGAAGGACATCGGCGACGACACCGATACCGACACCGGGACGGGCCGGCCGGCCCAGTCGGCGTCCGCGGCGGAGTACGAACCGCCGCCACCCCTCCTGGACGGCGAGGACGGCGGCAACCGCCGCTTCTGGTCCGCGCGCCGCGTCCCCGCGGGCATCGTCGCGCTGCTGCTCCTGGTCGTCGTGGGGGCCTTCCTCTACGACATCGTCGCCGTGCGCGCCGGCCACACCGCCCTCGCCTGGCGCAAGGAACTGGCCCGGCAACTCGCCGAGCGGCCCCTGGACGACATCTGGGTGCTTCTCGGCGCCGGTGTCACCGCCGCGCTCGGCCTCTGGCTGATCGTGCTGGCGGTCACGCCCGGCCTGCGGGCCGTCCTGCCGATGCGCCGCACACACCCCGACGTACGCCCCGGACTGCACCGGGGCGCCGCCGCGATGGTGCTGCGCGACCGGGCCATGGAGGTCGCCGGCGTGCAGTCGGCACGCGCGCGGGTCGGCCGACGGAAGGCCGACGTCCGCGCGCTCTCCCACTTCCGTGAACTGGACGACGTACGCGCCGACCTGGACGCCACGCTCGCCGACGCGATCCGCGGACTGGGCCTGACCCGGCCGCCCGCGCTGTCGGTGCACGTACGGCGGCCCGGCCGGAAGGGGTGAGGACGATGCTCAGGACCGTCAACCGGGTGCTGATCGGGGTCGTCGGCCTCGTGCTCGTCGTGCTGGGCGGCTCCGTGCTCGCCGTCGGTCTCGGCGCCCCGGCGCCCTCCTGGTGGATCCACGACGGGCGTCACGACGTGCTGCTCAGCGACGCCGAGCGTACCCGCTGGCGGGACGCCGGCTGGTGGTGGCCGGTCGTCATCGCCGTGCTGGCCGTCCTCCTGCTCCTCGTCCTGTGGTGGCTCACCGCGGTCCTGCGCCGACGCCGGCTCGCCGAGGTCCTCGTCGACACGGGCGACGGCGCGGGCGCCCTCCTGCGCGGCCGCGCCCTCCAGACCGTACTGGCCAGGGAGGCAGCGGAGTTGGACGGCGTGGCACACGCCCACGTCCACCTGACCGGCCGCCGCACGGCCCCGGAAACCCGGGTGAGGCTCCAACTGGAACCCCACGTGGACCCCGGAACGGCCTTGCACCAGCTCACGACAGAGGCCCTGGCCCACGCCCGCAACTCGGCGGGCCTCGCGTCACTACCGGCGGAGGTCAGGTTGAGGGCGGTCAAGCACGGTGCGGAGAGGGTGAGTTGAAGCGCCCCCAAAGGGGCGCGGGGCTGTATCGATCTGCGGCTCGGCCGCGTGGGCGTGAGTAACCCACCGCGGCCCGCACCCCCAACTCAAAACCCGTGCCGCATCCCACCGTCAACAGGCACCATGATCCCGGTCAGGTAAGAAGCAGCGGGCGACAACAAGAACGCCGCCGTCCGCCCGAACTCCTCCGGCGCCCCGTACCGCCGCAACGGAATCCGCGACTCGTTGGCCGCACGCGTGGCCTCGGGATCCGCGGACAGCCCGTCCAGCTCGCGCACGCGATCCGTGTCGATGCGAGCCGGCAGCAACCCCACCACCCGAATGTTGCGCGGCCCCAACTCGTCGGACAGGGACTTCGCGAACCCGGCCAGCCCCGGCCGCAGCCCGTTCGAGATCGTCAGCCCGGGAATGGGCTCGTGCACCGACCCCGACAGCACGAACCCGATGACCCCGCCCGCCTCCAACTCCGCCGCCGCCGTGCGAGCGAACCGCACCGCACCGAGGAACACCGACTCGAACGCCGCCTGCCACTGCTCGTCCGTGTTGTCGGCGACGAAGCCGGGAGGCGGCCCGCCGACGCTGACGAGGATGCCGTCGAAGCCCCCGAAGTGCTCGCGCGCGGCCGCGATCAGCCGCGCCGGCGCCTCGGGGTCGGCGTTGTCCACGGCGACGCCGACCGCGTTCGGGCCCAGCCCGGTCGCGGCGTCGGCGGCGCGCTGCTCGTCCCGGCCGGTGACGATCACCTTCGCCCCGTCGGCCACGAGCTCGCGCGCGGCCGCGTTGCCGAGGCCGCGCGTGGCCCCGGTGACGACGTACACCCGGTCCTTCAGTCCAAGATCCATGGCCCCTATCCTGCCTCCTCGTCCCCGTACAGGGCGAGGGCGGTGTTCACCAGGGCGATGTGGCTGAAGGCCTGCGGGAAGTTGCCGAGCTGCCGGCCGTCCACGGGGTCGTACTCCTCGGCCAGCAGTCCCACGTCGTTGGTGAGGCCGACGAGATGTTCGAACAGTTTCCGGGCCTCCTTCGTGCGGCCCGTCATGTGCAGTGCGTCCGCGAGCCAGAACGAGCAGGCGACGAAGGTGCCCTCGCCGCCCGGCAGCCCGTCGACGGGGGTCTCCTCGGCGCCGTAGCGGCGTACGAGGCCGCCGTGACCGAGCTCCGCGAGGACCGCGTCGACGGTGCCGGTCACGCGCGGATCGTCGGGCGGCAGGAACCCGACGCGGGGGATGAGCAGCAGGGACGCGTCGAGCTCGCGGGAGCCGTAGTACTGGGTGAAGGTGTTGCGCTCGGGGTCGTAGCCCTGCTCGCACACCTCGCGGTGGACCTCGTCCCGCATCGCCCGCCAGCCGTCCAGGTCGCCGTGCAGCGCGGGATTCTCCTCCAGCGTGCGCACCGCGCGGTCCGCGGCCACCCACACCATCACCTTCGAGTGGACGAACTGGCGGCGCCCGCCGCGCACCTCCCACAGTCCCTCGTCGGGCCGGCGCCACTCCGCCTTCAGCCACTTCATCAGCGCGACCTGGAGCGCCCACATGTGCGGCTTGGCGGGCAGGCCCGCGGCCCTGGCCAGCGACAGGGAGTCCATGACCTCGCCGTAGACGTCCAACTGGAGCTGGCACACGGCCTCGTTGCCGATGCGTACGGGCGTGGAGTCGGCGAAGCCGGGCAGCCACGGCAGCTCGAACTCGGGCAGTCGGCGCTCGCCGGCCAGGCCGTACATGATCTGCAGGTCCGCCGGGTCGCCCGCGACCGCGCGCACCAGCCAGTCGCGCCAGGCCTCGGCCTCCTCCTGGTAGCCGGCCGCCAGCAGGGCGCCCAGGGTGAGGGTGGCGTCGCGCAGCCAGCAGAAGCGGTAGTCCCAGTTGCGCACTCCGCCGAGTTCCTCGGGCAGCGAGGTGGTGGGGGCGGCGACGATGCCGCCGGTGGGGGAGTAGGTGAGGGCCTTGAGGGTGATCAGGGAGCGGACGACGGCGTCGCGGTGCGGGCCGTCGTAGCGGCAGCGCGCCGCCCACGTCTGCCAGTCCTCGACGCTGGTGCGCAGCGCCTCGTGCGGGTCGACCAGCGGCGGGCGCGGCTCGTGCGAGGGGTGCCAGGTGAGGACGAACGCGACCTTCTCGCCCTCGGCCACGGTGAACTCGGAGTGCGTGCCGAAGTCCTCGCCCCAGGTGTGCACCGCGGGCTCGCTGCGCAGCCAGACCGAGTCCGGTCCTGCGACGGCGATGCGGTGGCCGTCGGCGCGGCGCATCCACGGCACGACCGAGCCGTAGTCGAAGCGCAGCCGCAGCGTGCTGCGCACGGTCACCCGGCCGCTCAGGCCCTCCACGACGCGCGTCAGGTCGGGCGCGCGGTCGCGTTGCGGCATCAGGTCGGTGACCCGCACGGTGCCCTCGTCGGTCTCCCACTCCGTGTCGAGGACGAGCGTGTCGGGGCGGTACGCGCGCCGTGTGCAGGGGCCTTTGACGCCCTTGGGGGCGATGCGCCAGTGCCCGTGGCCCTCCTTGCCGAGCAGCCGGGCGAAACAGGACGCCGAGTCGAAGCGCGGCAGGCAGAGCCAGTCGACGGAACCGTCCATGCCGACCAGGGCCGCCGTCTGTTCGTCACCGATCAGTGCGTAGTCCTCGATACGGGGGTGCACGGCAGTTCGGGTTCCCGGCGGACCGGTGGGGCAATCAGGGGTGGGGCCGGGCGAGTGACGCGTGGCTCGGGGCGCCGCCGGCACCGGAGAAGATCACCCCGGGGTCCGACGGGGTCTGGTTCAGCACCCACAGCCCGATCAGCGTGGCCAGCGCGAAGACGACCGTGATGAGCACGGCCAGCACGAGCCGCCGTCGGCGTTCGCGGCGCAGCCACTCGCCGCGCGCGGTGCGGTAGGCGTCGGGAGCGGCACGCACCCCGCCGGCCAGCGCCTCCAGGGCCTCGCGCAGTTCCTGCTCGGTGCGGTCCCCGCCCGTGCGGTTCTCGTCCGTGCGGTTGTCGTCCGTTCGGTTCTCGTCCGTGCGGTCCGGACCGGTGTCGTTCATCGCCGGGCCTCCATCGCCTGGGTCAGAGCGGCGATGCCGCGTGAGGTGTGTGTCTTCACCGAACCGCTGGAGATGCCCATCGCGGCGGCGATCTCGCCCTCCTTCAGCCCGAGCCAGTGTCGCAGCACGAGCGCCTCGCGCTGACGGGCCGGCAACTGCTGGAGCGCGTCGATCAGCACCCGCTGGTCGTCCCGCAGCAGCGCGGTGCTCTCGGCGGAGGCGACGGTCTCGTCCGGCGGCACCGGCGGGTTCTCCACGTGCTTGCGGGCGACCTGGAGGTGGCGTATCCGCATCCGGGTCAGGTTGCACACCGTGGAGCGCAGGTACGCCTCCGCCGCCCGGACGTCCCGCAGCCGCCGCCACTTGCGGTAGATCTGGTAGTACGCCTCGGCCACGACGTTCTCCGGGTCGTCGGCCCCGAGCAGCACGGCCAGGCGCAGCATCGAGGAGTAGTGCACCTCGAAGAGCCGGGCGAGGCCGGCCTCGCGTTCCAGTTCGGCCGGGTCGGTCGCCGCGGGGGCGAGTGGCTCGGGCGACGGCCCCGCCGCGGGCTCGAGACAGGGCTCCGGTACGGGGATCGGGTGTCTGCGTCTCACGGGTGGTTCGCTCCCGTCTCGGGGCGTCGCCTGACGGTCAGGCGGGACGGCAGGTCTGTTGCGTCGGCGCCGCGCGGGACGCCGAAACGATCGAGGGCCGCGGTGCCGGCCACCGCGACGACGAGGTTGAGCAGGAGCGCCGCGAGCCCGGCGTAGACCTCCAGCGGGCCGAACCCCAGGGTGACGATGGACGAGAACCCTCCGCGCACGACCATCAGGGTTCCGGCCACCATGCCGACGGCCCACCCGGCGAGCAGCGCCCGCGGATGCAGCCGCCCGGTGAACAGCCCGACGGCCACGGCCGGGAAGACCTGGAGGATCCACACCCCGCCGAGCAGCTGGAGGTTGATGGCGTCCTGGTCGCGCAGCCCGAACACGAACGCCACCGCCCCCACCTTCGCGGTGAGCGACACCGCCTTGGCGATGCGCACCTGCCGCTTGGGCGTGGCCGTCGGCTGCACGTACTCGACGTACACGTTCCGTACGAAGCTCGTCGCGGCGGCGATCGACATCACGGCGGCCGGCACCAGGGCGCCCACGGTGATCGCGGCGAAGACCAGCCCGGCCAGCGGGGCCGGCATCAGCCGGTCGACCAGCATCGGCACGGCGGCCTCGGCCCCGCCCTTCGGCGCCTGTACGCCCGTCGCGAGGGCCGCGATGCCGAGGAAACCGAAGAGGGCCAGCAGCCCCGTCCAGGCGGGCAGCGCCACGGAGACCTTGCGCAGGGTGCGCGGCCCGTCGGCGGCGAAACCCGCGGTCAGCACGTGCGGGTACATCAGCAGGGCCAGCGCCGAGCCGAGCGCGAGCGTGGCGTACGCGGGCTGCTGCGCGGGGGAGAGGACCAGCGGGGAGTGGGCCACGTCCGTCCCGCCCAGCCGCCGGGCCGCGCCGTCGAAGACCGGCCCGGGCCCGCCGAGCCGTACCAGCACCAGCCAGCACACGGCGGTGAGCGACACGAACACCGCCACCGCCTTCAGCGCCGAGATGACCGCGGGCGCCCGCAGCCCGTGCCGGTACGTGGCCACCGCGAGCCCCGCGAACAGCGCCACCATCACCAGGTCACCGGCCGCGCCCCGCGGATAGACGCCGCCGGCCGTCAGCACCGCCCGTATGCCGAGCAGTTGCAGCGCCAGATACGGCATCGTCGCCAGGATCCCCGTCAGCGCGACCACCAGGGCCAGCGGCGGCGACCCGTACCGGCCGCGCACGAAGTCGGCGGCGGTGACGTAGCCGTGCCGGCGGGCCACCGTCCACAGGCGGCTGAGCAGGACGAAGGCGAGCGGGCAGACGATCACCGTGTACGGCACCGCGAAGAAGGCGGGCGCCCCGTTGCCGTACGCCAGTCCCGGTACGGCGGTGAAGGTGTACGCGGTGAAGATCGTGCCGCCGAGCAGCAGCCACGTCCACACCGGTCCGAGGCTGCGGTCCGCCAGCGCCCAGCCCTCCAACGAGGGCAGCCGGTCGCTCGGGCGCAGGCGACGGGCGGTCACGGCGAGCAGCGACGCCCCGCCGATCACGGCGAGGAACGTCGCGGTCATGGCGCCGTCGGCCATGGGTCACCGTCCTTGGTGTGCCTGAGCCCTCACGGGGGAGTTGCGCGGGCGGCCCGATCGGAGGACACAGAACCGGCGGGAAATCCTCGGGAAATTCGCTGTCAACCGGTTCCGGCGGGTGGGCAACTCTTGCACAGACCGACAGCGAGCGGGAGAGCCGCCCGCCGCTGATCTCCAGGCACCTCGTGTCACGAGGTGTCCCGCACCGCCCCGGTGAGGAGCCGCCATGCCTACGTCCACCCTGCCCGAAACCGGCCTGCCAGCGCCCGAAAAGTCGCGTACATCACTTCGGTCCGTCCTGCTGTGGACCGGTGTCGCCCTGCTCGGCGCCGTCGCCTGGGGCGTCCTCGCGCTGGCCCGGGGCGAGAAGATCTCCGCGGTCTGGCTCGTGGTCGCGGCCCTCGGCTCGTACGCCATCGCCTACCGCTTCTACTCCCGCTTCATCGTCCGCCGCGTGCTGCGGCCGGACGATCGCAGGGCCACCCCCGCCGAACGCCTCGAGGACGGCGTCGACTTCCACCCCACCGACCGCCGGGTCCTGCTCGGCCACCACTTCGCCGCCATCGCCGGCGCCGGACCGCTGGTGGGACCGGTGCTCGCGGCCCAGATGGGCTATCTGCCCGGCACCCTGTGGATCGTGGCCGGAGTCATCTTCGCCGGGGCGGTGCAGGACATGGTCGTGCTGTTCCTGTCCATGCGACGGGACGGCAAGTCGCTCGGGCAGATGGCCCGCGACGAGATCGGCCGCGCGGGCGGGGCCGCGGCGCTGATCGCCGTGTTCGCCATCATGATCATCCTGCTGGGCGTGCTCGCGCTGGTCGTCGTCAACGCGCTGGCCCACTCCCCGTGGGGCACCTTCTCCGTGGCGATGACCATCCCCATCGCCCTCTTCATGGGTTTCTGGATGCACCGCATCCGCCCCGGCCGGGTCGTCGAGACGAGCCTCATCGGCGTCGCCCTGCTGCTGCTCGCCATCGTGGGCGGCAGCTGGGTGCAGAACTCCTCCCTGGCCGACACCTTCACCCTCAGCCCCACGACCCTCGTCTTCTGCCTGATCGGCTACGGCTTCGTCGCCTCCGTCCTGCCGGTGTGGATGCTGCTCGCCCCGCGCGACTACCTCTCCACCTTCATGAAGATCGGCACGATCGCGCTGCTCGCGGTCGGCGTGATCGTGGCCGCGCCCGTGCTCAGGGCGGACGCGGTGACCGGCTTCGCCACGTCGGGCGCGGGCCCGGTCTTCGCGGGCTCCCTCTTCCCCTTCCTGTTCATCACGATCGCCTGCGGCGCGCTGTCCGGGTTCCACGCCCTGGTCTCCTCCGGGACCACCCCGAAGCTGATCCAGAAGGAGTCCCAGGTCCGGTTGATCGGCTACGGCGCCATGCTGATGGAGTCGTTCGTCGCGATCATGGCGCTGATCGCCGCGGCGACCCTGGAGCCGGGCCTGTACTACGCGATGAACGCGCCGGCCGGACTGCTGGGCGCGACCGCCGAGTCGGCGTCGCACGCGGTGGCGGGCCTGGGCTTCACCATCACGCCCGACCAACTGACGCACGCGGCCAGGGCGGTCGAGGAGCAGACCCTGATCGCCCGCTCCGGAGGCGCCCCCACCCTGGCCGTCGGCATGTCGGAGATCTTCTCCGGAGTCTTCGGCGGTACGGCCATGAAGGCCTTCTGGTACCACTTCGCGATCATGTTCGAGGCGCTGTTCATCCTGACCACGGTGGACGCGGGAACCCGGGTCGGCCGTTTCATGCTCCAGGACATGCTCGGCAACGTCTGGAAGCCGGTCGGCCGGGTCAACTGGAAGCCGGGCATCTGGCTGTGCAGCGCCCTCGTGGTGGCGGCCTGGGGCTACTTCCTCTACACCGGCGCCACCGACCCGCTCGGCGGAATCAACCAGCTCTTCCCGCTCTTCGGCATCGCCAACCAGCTGCTGGCAGCCATCGCCCTGGCCGTCTGCACGACGGTACTGGTCAAGTCCGGCCGACTCCGCTGGGCCTGGATCACCGGCGTCCCCCTCGCCTGGGTGGTCGCGATCACCTTCACCGCCGGCTGGCAGAAGATCTTCTCCGACGACCCCAAGATCGGCTTTTTCGCCCAACGCGCCCGCTACTCCGACGCGATCGACGCCGGCCAGGTCCTCCCGCCCGCCAAGTCCCTCGACGACATGCACACGGTCGTCACGAACTCCACGGTCGACGGCGTCCTGATCGCCCTGTTCCTGCTCCTGGTCGCGGTGGTGCTGGTGAACGCGGCAGTGGTCTGCGTACGCGCCGTCCGCTCCCCGGGCACGCTGCCGACTACGGAGGCGCCGTACGTCGAGTCCCGCATTCCGGAGGGGGCCCACTGATGCGGCGAGCCGCCCGCTGGGCGGGCGCGGTGCGCTGGTACCTGCGGGAGCTCACCGGAGAGTCGGAGTACGACCGCTACTGCGACCGACACCGACAGCTCCACCCGGAGTGCCCGCTCCCGACCCGCAGGGAGTACGAGGTCCTACGCACCCACCACAGGGAGACCCACCCCCAGAGCCGCTGCTGCTGACGCAGCCCGCAGGCGGCACCGTCCGTTCGCCGAGCTGCGGGCAGTGGCGCCGCTGGGCCGGCGCTCACCCTTCGGCCGCGCAGCTGCGGGCAGCCCGACCGCTGCGGCGGCCGCCCACCCGTCCGCCGGCCCAGCTCCGGGCAGTCGTGCCGATGGGGCCGCGAGCGAAGCCGTTCCGGCGGAGCCGGACCGGGGGCTGTAGGGGTGGGATGGGGAGCGGATGTTCCCGGCGACAGCTGGTGTGGCTCGTTCGTACGGTCACCGCATGCAGCTTCGGTACGCCTTCAGGTTGTACCCGGAGCCCGGTCAACGTGCCGCGTTGGCCATGGCGTTCGGGTGCGCCCGTGTCGTGTTCAACGACGCGGTGCGCGCCCGCGAGGACGCCCGCGCGGCTGAGAAGCCCTACCCCAGGGCCGCGGCCCTGTCCCAACAGTTGGTCACCCAGGCGAAGCACACCCCCCAGCGGTCCTGGCTGGCCGAGGTCTCCTCGGTCGTCCTGCAACAGGCCCTGCGGGACGTGGAGAGCGCGTACCGGAACTTCTTCGCCTCCTTGAAGGGCGAGCGCAAAGGCCCGAAGATGGGCGCGCCGCGGTTCAAGTCGCGCAAGGACGCCCGGCAGTCGATCCGGTTCACCGCGAACGCCCGCTGGAAGATCACCGACCGTGGGCGGCTGTCCCTGCCGAAGATCGGCGAGGTACGGGTGAAGTGGTCCAGGTCTTTGCCGGTCACGCCGTCCAGCGTCACGGTGATCTGGGACTCGGCAGGGAGATACTTCGCCTCCTTCGTCATCGACACCGACCCCGACACCGGCCAGGGACGCTGGTCAGGCCCCGGGCCGGACGCCGCGATCGGCATCGACCTGGGCCTGACGCACTTCGCCGTTCTCTCCGACGGCACGAAGATTGATTCGCCGCGGTTTTTGCGCCGGGCGGAGAAGAAGCTGAAGAAGGCGCAGCGGGAGCTGTCGCGTCAGCAGAAGGGGTCGAAGAACCGGGCCAAGGCCCGCCTGAGGGTAGCCCGTACCCATGCCAAGGTCGCTGATGCGCGCAAGGAGTTCCACCACCAGCTCTCCACGAAGCTGATCCGCGAGAACCAGGCGGTCGCGGTGGAGGACCTGGCGGTGTCCGGACTCGCGCGCAGCAGGCTGTCCAAGAGCGTGCACGATGCGGGCTGGTCCCGGTTCGTGGCCATGCTCGCCTACAAGGCACAGCGGTATGGGCGCACCTTCATCCAGGTCGGCCGGTTCGAGCCCACCAGCCAGGTGTGCTCTGCCTGCGGCCACCGGGACGGGCCCAAGCCCCTGGACGTGCGGGAGTGGACCTGTCCCGCCTGCGGTACCCGGCATGACCGCGATGTCAACGCCGCGCAGAACGTGAAAGCGGCCGCTGGACTGGCGGCATCGGCCTGCGGAGCGCCGGTAGGACCAGAACCCGTTCTGGCACAGCGCGAAGAAACAGGAAGCCATGGAATCACCTACCGAAGCGGTGCCGCGTAGCGGCACAGCGACGGGTAGGGACGGCCAGAATCCTCGGGCTACAACCCGAGGAGCATGTCAATGGCGAGACCACCTGACGGCCCACTGACCCTCGACCCGACCGGTCAGGTCAGACCGCCGCGGGCTCCTCCGCCTCCGCCGCGGACTCCTTCTCCTCCGCCTCCGCCCGGTCGCGGATCTCGCGGCGCACCAGGACCACCCAGCCGAGGGGGACACCCGCGGCGAACAGCCACCACTGGATGGCGTACGCGTAGTTCAGCGGGGCGTTCTCGCTGCCCGGCTTGCCGAGCAGTTCGGGAGTGTCGCCCTTGGGGGCGGGCGTCGTCTGCGCGATGTAGCCGCCGAGCACCTGGGCGTCGAGGCGCCGTGCCTCCTGCTCACTGTTGATCAGCATGATCTGCCGGTCCGGCAGCCCCTTGAGGTCCTTGATGCCGCTCGCCTCGGTCGTCTCGTCGGGCATCAGACGCCCGGTGACGGTGATCCGACCGCTGGGCGGTGCGGGGATCTTGGGGAACGCGGTCTGGCTCGGGCCGTCGGCGGGGATCCAGCCGCGATTGACCAGCAGCACCTTGCCGTCCGTCAGGACGAACGGGGTGAGGACGTGGAAACCGACCTCTTCGTCGGCGTTGACGCGCCGCCTGACGACGACTTCCCGGTCGGTGTCGAAGTGACCCACGGCGCTCACGTTGTGATACCGCTCGTCGGTGGTGACGGCGTGCCCCGGCGAGGTGAGCTTCTCCACGGGCACCGGCTTGGCGCCGAGCGCGTCGGAGACCAGCTGGTTGCGGGCGCTGCGCTCCTCGTAGCGGTGCATCTGCCAGATACCCAGCCTGATCATCGTGGGGATGAGGAGGAGGGCGACCAGTGTGATGATCACCCACTGCCGGGTCAACAGGAAGCGGTACACCCCACGACCGTACATCTCGGTCGTGGGGTGCTCTCAGCGGGGTACGGGCTCACACCTTGTCGACGATGCCCGCCTCCCCTTCGGCCCGCGCGCAGTGGGCGCCGCAGTACCAGTGGCCCTCGACATCGACGCCCTGGCCGATGATCTGGACACGACAGTGCTCACAGATGGGGGCCATACGGTGGATCGCACAGGAGAAGCAGTCGAACACATGCACAGCACCCTGAGCGTGAACCTCGAAGGTCATCCCGTAGTCATTGCCGCAAACTTCGCATCTCGCCATGCGCCACAGGGTGAGCCGTCACCGTCGCGCGGGCGAGCGACCCCCGGGCGAGTCGCGCGGCAATCACCCGTACGTACGGGTCACTCGTCGGCCGGCTCCACATCGCGCAGCAACTGCCCGAACGCCGCCTCGTCGACGACCGGCGTCCCGAACTGCCGGGCCTTGACCACCTTGGACGTCCCCGATTCGGGGTCGTTGGTGACCAGCAGGCTGGTCACCCGGGACAGGCTCGTCGCCACGTGCAGCCCGGCCTCGGTGGCGCGGTCCTCCAGCAACTCGCGCTCCACCGACGTGTCGCCCGAGAAGGCGACCCGCATGCCCTGCTTGAGCGGTTTGCCGTCCTCGTAACGGCCCGGGTTGGGGTAGGGGCAGGCGGGCCGCTTGCGGGACGGGCGCCAACTGGTGGGCCGGTAGCCGTCATGGCTGCCGCCCGCCTGCCGGCCGATGTGGGGCGCGGGCCGGTCGCTCCACTCGGTCAGCGGCCGGCACTCGTGCAGCGGCAGTCGCACCCCGCCCGCCGCCGCGGCGCGCAGGCTCGGCCGGAACGCCTCCGCCAGGACGCGCGCGTCGTCGAGGGCGTGGTGCGCCCGCCGCTGGACGACACCGAAGTGCGCGGCCAGCGACTCCAGCTTGTGGTTGGGCAGCGGCAGACCCAGCTCCTTGGAGAGTGCGATGGTGCACAGCCGCTGCCGCACCGGCGCCTCGCGCTCCGCGCGCGCGTACTCCCGCGCGATCATCTGCCAGTCGAAGACCGCGTTGTGCGCGACGAGCACCCGGCCGTCGAGACGGCTCGCGAACTCCTCGGCGACGTCACTGAAAAGAGGTGCGCCTTCCAGCACCTCGCTCGTCAGGCCGTGTATCCACACGGGCCCCGGGTCCCGCTCCGGATTGACCAGCGTGTACCAGTGGTCCTTGACCTCGCCGCGCGCGTCCAGGCGGTAGACGGCCGCGGAGATGATGCGGTCGTCGCGGGCCAGGCCGGTGGTCTCCACGTCAACGACCGCGTATCCGTGGGGATACGCGGCCGGCCACTGCGTGGCGGGGGAGGCTGCGGTCGTGAGGTCATCGAGCATGGTCCCTGAGGATACGGGCCACGACTGACAGGCCAGGCACCCGTGGTACGCACAAGGGTGAGGGGGCGTACGACAGTTCGTCCGGTTGGTCCGAGTTGCGCGGCTGATGCGCGACCGTTGCCTGACCGGTGCTCAGCCCAGCGCCGCCACCAGGTCACCCGCCGCCAGGGGCTCCAGACCACAGCCGTCGACCGGGCCCGGCAGCAGCCGGTACACCGCCCCGCTCGCACCCTCCGGTGCCACGCCGCCGTCCACCAGGGCCAGCAACACGTGCTTCTTCGCGGCGGCTTCACCCGCGAGTGCCTCCGCCGTCGAACCCTCGGCGCGCTCCTGGCGCTCGGGCGGCTGAAGCAGCCGTATCCGTGTCGCGAACGCCGTGTCCGGTTCCCCGTCGCGCCGGCGGTAGTGCCACAGCTCGTCGGGGGCGCCCGGGCGCGGCGCGCGCCGCAGCACCGCGACCTCGTCGGCGCGGGCGGCGGCGTGCCACACCGCCAGCTCCCACAGCGTCGTACGGCCGGAGGCGAAGTACTGGTACAGGTTCCGCCCGGCGCGGCCCAGGTCGGCGCCGTGCCGGTCCAGGTCGTGGTCGCCGTCCGAGCTCGGCAGGTGGAGGTCCGCCCACAGGAACGTGCGGTCGCGCAGGTCGACCAGCATCGGGACGTGGATGCGCGAGTCGCCCACCAGGTCGTAGCGCT
The DNA here is from genome assembly GCF_042888465.1 of Streptomyces sp. NPDC002888. Classification (NCBI taxonomy): domain Bacteria; kingdom Bacillati; phylum Actinomycetota; class Actinomycetes; order Kitasatosporales; family Streptomycetaceae; genus Streptomyces; species Streptomyces sp. NPDC002888. Next base: position 59,784 of record NZ_JBIAPU010000039.1, read on the forward strand.
GACGCACCGTGCGCGGGTCGTACGACGCGTCGCGCGCCTCCTCGGCCGCCGACGGCAGCGTCATGAAGCCGGCGAAGGCGTCGAGGAGCCGTTCGAAGGCGATGTTGTTGAAGCTGAAGACGACGGGTATCGCGTAGCGCACGCCGAGGTCGCCGAGCGAGGTGAGGTTCAGGTCGACGTACTCGGTGGCCCCTTCGGGCGCGGGTGCCGAGGTGAGGTCGCCGGAGTGGACGGCCCATCGTTCGCCGTACACGAGGTTGGTGTAGTCGCACAGGCCGACGAAGTTCCACTCCTCGTCGTACAGGGCCACCGACAGGTCGAGGTCGACGCGGGTCTTGGCGGGCTCCGTCCAGTGCAGGAACAGCCGCAGGACCTCGCCGTCGGGCAGTGGCTGGGTGCTGCCCCGGGGCACCGAGACCAGTGCCTTGGTGTCGGCGCGTTCGGTGGCCGGCACCGCGAGGCCGCCGAGCGCCGAGTCCAGCACGGCCAGTTCGACGCGCGGGGCGGCGGCGAGGCGACGCACGACCTCGGCCTCCAGCAGGTCGCAGACCTCGCTCGTCACCCCGGACGCCAGCGGGGGCCGGTCGTCGTCGGCCGCGTACGCTTGCGTGATCTGGCCGCGGGGGAAGAACACCCGCCGCTCTCCCGGAAGATGACGGACCCTCATGCGGCCGAGCGCGGCGAGCAGCGGCCCGGGGCCCGCCTTGGGCAGGACACGCCGCAGCACGTCCGCGAAGTCGCCGGGCAGCGCGTCGAGTTCGCGCAGGCGCAGCACGTGGTCGAGCCGCCGCAGCAGCTCGCCGGGACGCTGGGCCAGCAGCGCGAGCGCGGCCTGTGCGTCCCTCTCGTGCAGCGCCTGCTCCACGCGGGCGCCCCAGGTGGCCCCCTTGATGCGGTTGCCGTCGACCCGTACGGCGTCCGCGTGCGCGGCCGCCGTACGCAGCAGGGCCTCGCCCAGCCCGGTCGCCGAGGTGTCCGTGGCGCGCAGCACCGCGAAGGCGAGCGCCGCCCTCGGGTGACGGGCGTGCTGCTCGAAGGGATGCAGGACCTCGGCGGCGCGCTTCCAGGTGACCGGGTGGCGCAGCATGTCCTCGACGAGCGACGGCACGGCCAGCCCGTCCAGCACCGCGAGCAGCTGTCGGCGCAGCCCGCGCGGGAGCGACCGCATCCGGGGCGGCTCGATCAGGTCGGCCTCACCACCGGACCGCACGCACAGCAGCCGCAGTACGTCCGTGGCCGTCGTCAGATGCGTGGTCAGCAGCTCGACGACGGTGACGCGCGTGTTCCGGCCGAGCAGAAGGTTGCCGAGGACCAGCGCCTTGGTCGCGCGGACGGGGATGTCGTCCGGGAACCAGCCGAGGTCGGCAGGGGCGTTGCCCAGCAGGATCTTCACGTCGTCGCGGTCCTGCGGCGGCAGCGGCGTACGACGGGCCAGCAGCGCCCGCAGCGCGGTCACGGCGTCGGCCTTCCGGTCCGTGCCGAGCGCCAGCAGCTTCAGCGGGCCGACGGACACCTCACGCTCGTGGCGCGGCGGCGCCGGCTTCAGGAAGGGGTCGGCCGGGTCGATCCGGCGGTGGCAGATCGGGCAGCCCGAGTAGTCGGCGCCGTCCCAGCACTCCCGGCACACCAGATGCGCGCACGGCCGCACCGGCTGGACGCTGCCCACGGTGCCGCACAGCACGCACGGCTGGGCCGGCCACTGCAGCAGCAGGGTGAAGACCCGGTCGACGAACAGCTGGAACGTGCCGTCCGGCACCGAGGCCGGGAAGCTGCGGAACAGCGGCATGTGCGTGCGGTCGGCGCCCAGTTCGGCGTCGATGCTCCAGATCAGCTGCCGCCCCGCGTCCGCGAGCCCCCGCGGCCCCAGCCACGCCAGCGCCGCCCGCAACGCGGCCGTGGGCGCGAACCCCCGGTCCAGCAGCTCGGCTTCGAGCGCGACGAGCCCTTCGTCCGTCGACGCGTCGCCCGGCCGTGGCCCTGCCTGGTCGACGTAGACGGTACGGAGACGACGGAGCAGCACGGACGACAGTACGGACAAGCGGAGTCCCCCGGGAAAAGGAAGGAAGTCGGATGAGGCGGGGGCGGAGAGTGAGCACGCTGCGGATTCATAGGAAGAAAGAGAAGGAAGCACGCTTGCGGAGCCGCCCCCGCGATCACGACTCTAGGCGGGGGCCGACCCGGGGGCCACTGCTTTTCCCGTACACGTTTCCGCGTACCGTGGCCACGCCCGCACGAAAGACACGACAAGGACCCCCGCCATGCGCGCCACCACCATCCACGCCCCCTACGACATGCGCGTCGAGGACGTCCCCGAGCCCGTGGTGCAGCTGCCCACCGATGCCGTGGTGCGGGTGCTGCGTGCCTGTATATGCGGCAGTGACCTGTGGGCCTACCGTGGCGAGGCGGCCCGGAAGCCGGGGCAGCGGATCGGGCACGAGTTCCTGGGAGTCGTCGAGGGGACCGGCTCCAGGGTGACCGGTGTGCGGCGCGGTGACCTCGTCGTGGCGCCCTTCATGTGGTCCGACGGCGTCTGCGACTACTGCCGCGAGGGGCTGACGACCTCCTGCGAGCACGGCGGCTTCTGGGGCACGGTCGGTTACGACGGCGGCCAGGGCGAGGCCGTGCGCGTGCCCTTCGCCGACGGCACCCTCGTCCAGCTGCCCAAGGACGCCGCCTCCGACGACCACCTGCTGACCGCGCTGCTGACGCTGTCCGACGTCATGGGCACCGGCCACCACGCCGCCCTCGGCGCGGGTGCCCGCCCGGGCGCCACCGTCGCCGTCGTCGGGGACGGAGCCGTCGGCCTGTGCGCGGTGCTCGCGGCCAGGCGGCTGGGCGCCGAGCGGATCATCGCGCTGGGCCGCCACCAGGCCCGCACCGACATCGCGCGCCGCTTCGGTGCCACCGACGTCGTCGCCGAGCGCGGTGAAGCCGCCGTCGACGCCGTGCGTGAGCTCACCCGCGGGCAGGGCGCGCACGCCGTGGTCGAGGCGGTCGGCACCGAGCAGTCGATGCGGACCGCCGTCGACATCGCACGGGACGGCGGCGCCATCGGGTTCGTGGGCGTGCCGCACGGCAGCGGCACCGGTCTCGACCTCGGCGTCATGTTCGACCGGAACATCGCGCTGCGCGGCGGGGTCGCGCCGGTCCGCGCGTACATCCCGCAGCTGCTGCCCGACATCCTGGCCGGCACCGTCGACCCGTCGCCCGTCTTCGACATGACCGTCGGCCTTGAGGACGTCCCCCACGGCTACCGGGCCATGGACGAGCGCACCGCCCTCAAGGTCATGGTCACCACCTGAGACTCCTCACCCGCCGGCGGCGGAGCCCGTCACCTTGTATCCCCGGAGGAAGACGACGGTCTCCAGCGCCCGCACTCTCTGCTCGGCCGCGCGCAATTCCGTCGTCCTGTCGCGCAGGGTGTCCTCCATCGCGGTGAACCGCTTCGTGACCGTGGCGTCCAGCCCGTGGATCTTCCGTGCGGTGCCCTCCTCCCGCGTCTCGGTGAGCCGTCCCCTGACCACGTCGAGGTAGATGGCCGCGACGAGGGGTTCCATCCACCTGAGGGCGCTGTTCACCTCGCCCTCCGTGGGCAGTCCGCGGAGTTTGGTCCACGCTCGGAGCCAGGTGCCGAGCGCGCGCCCGCGGACTCCACAGGCCTGCAGGAACACGAGGTACTGCCTCAAGTGCCTGGGAACGGTACGGCCGTTGGTGATGGCGTTCGCCGTGCTGCGGGGGAGCACCCCCTTCGACACGTCCTCCATCCACCGCGCGGTCGGCCGAGCCGCGCGGGCCCACGCGTCCCGCATGGCGCCGCTGAGGTCGGCGACGTCGCGGACCAACTCGGGCTTCGGCACGACGGTCGACCGGCGTTCCCTCAGCTTGGCTCTGGCGATGGCCTTGGCCGCCGTGTCGTGGAGCTTGCAGGCGACGACCCATCCCTGGAACTTCCTGTCGTCCACGAGGCAGGCGCGGGCGTAGGCCTGGACGACGTAACGGTCGGGGAGGCGCTTGCCGCTCGCCGCCCGTTTCAGGCTCGCGGCCGAGCACTCGGCACGTTCGGCGAGCTGCTCGTAGGTCCAGCCCGCCGTCTCGCGCATGGCCCGCAGATGCGCGGCGAGCGCGCCGAGCTCGGGCACGGTGTGGTCGATCGGTGCTTCCCGGCGTCCCACGGCGGCCTCAGTTTCCGGAGCCGGGGCCCACGGCGGCCCGCACGAGGCGCCGCAGCAGACGGGCGCCCCCTCCACCGCCGTTCCTGACGTTCGCGGCGAGCAGGACGACAACGCTGATGCCTCCGGCGGCGGTCAGGAGAGTGACGATGTCGGGGACCGTCATGCGGGCGACGAGGGCGAGAACGACGGTCGCGGCCACGAAGCCGAGGATGACGAAGGCCTGCGGCATGGCGAAACGCGGCACGGAGGGAAGACTCGAAGGAGAGGCGCTGGTCTCGCCGGCCTCGTTGTTCTGACTCATGAGGAAGGTGCCCCTTGTCCGGGGGCAGCGGCATCGGCGGCCGCCACCCTGCTGCTGACTCCTCGAACCGAGGATCGCGACGGGTTGGCGGCCCGCCTCGGGCGCGATCTTTGGCTCGTGCGGGCCCACGAGGCCACGGGCTGCTTGGCGAGCAGTCCGTAAGCGACCTGGGGGCCCGTGAAGCAAAAGGATTGCAGCAGCAGAAGGGCCGTTGGCCCGCTGGTGACGTTGGCTCACATCCTGTCCAACTTGGGACGACTTCGCGATTTGACCGACTGAGCTGCGCCTTTGCCGGGCCGTACCTGGTTGGCTCAGGGCAGATCCTGCTTCCACGGCGGAAACGATCAAGGAGCGGAGTTCATAGTGAGGTCCACGGCTCGCGGGCGATGACTCCATGACTCTCGCGCAGCCGCCCCGTAATTGCTGCTGACTCCAACAATCCGGGGAACGACGGTCACGTTGGCGCGTGATCGAAAACAGAGGACCGGTGGCCGCCGCTTGGCCGCGGCGCCACCGCTCTCCTTCGCCGGCCCGGGGGCGCCCGGGCTCACCCTGCCCGTCCGCGTGCTCCTGTTGCGCCCGGATCGCGCCCTACCCGTACCCGAACACCGGCCACACGCTCGACATCATGGGGGCGAGCGATGAGTCAGACCTGCGCAGGTGGGCCGAACCCGATCCACCGGACGAGCCGACGGGGCAGCACCTGGTCGCTGTGCCGGGACCCGACGGGCACCGCCAGCGCCCACCGGGCACCGCGCAGGCGTGGGAGAACACCGACCAGGCCCAGGCAGCCGTGGAGCACGCCGACGGGCCCGAGCCCCCCGCTCCACCGCTGTGCCCGCAGTGTGGGCTCGCCGGCGAACGACGGCCCACGTACTACGGGCGGCACATCCTCCTCGAACCCGGGCTGTCGGCTCCCGCGCACTTGGTGCCGGCCGGCCACCGCTGGTACGTGGACGCCGGCGGGCGGGCGTGGAACAGCGGCTGCGACGAGCCGGAACCGGGCGCGGTGTGCCGGGTCCCGCACCGGCCGGCCTGCCCGGGGCTGACGCCGGAGGAGATCGGACTCGGGCCGTGGCTGGACGGGGTACGCGCCGCGAACGAGCGGCGCGCCCGGCACCAGGCCGACGCGGGCATGATCCCGGGCGACCTGCCGGACGTCGGCTGAACCGCTCCTGAACCGGTGCCGGACGGGTCGCCCCGTCCGGCCCGGACCGCCTTCACGAAAGCCCTACCTGGTGACCGCGTCCAGCGCGTCCGCAGTGCCCCAGCCGTAGAAGCCGTTGTAGTTCCTCGGGCCCTCGCACACCGCGTCGACCTTGCCGTCGCCGTCGATGTCGTACGGGTCCGTGCACGCCGTGCGGTCCGCCTCGGCGTACAGCAGCCCCTTCACCAGGGCCGGCGAGGCGTGCGGGTGCGTCGACTTGATCAGCGCGGCCACGCCCGCGACGTGCGGGGTCGCCATCGACGTACCGGCCATGTAGCCCCACTTGCCGCCCGGCAGCGTGCCCAGGATCAGACCGCTGGTGGCCGGCGGGGCCGGGGTCTGGTAGCTGGTCGAGTCGCCGCCGGGGGCAGCGATGTCGATGACACCGAGACCGTAGTTGGAGAAGGACGACTTGAGGCCCTTCGCCCCGGTCGACGCGACCGTGACGACACCCGGCAACTGGGTCGGGATGTCGAGGCACTCGGACGGGTCGACGACCCGATCCGACGGCGTGCCGTCGTTCGGCGAGACCGGGTCCGTGATCTCGTCGGCCGCGAGGTCGTAGCTCTCGTTGCCGGCCGCCGCGACGTTGACCGCGCCCTTCTTCTCCGCGTACCGCGAGGCCCGGGTGACGGCGTCCACGAGCGCCTTCTGGTCCGGGTCGTTCTTGCAGTTGAAGTACCAGGGGTCGGTGTAATAGCTGTTGTTCGTCACGTCGACGCCGTGCTCGGCCGCCCACACGAAGCCGCAGACCACGGCCTCCGTGTAGAAGTAGCCGGCGGTCGTCGACACCTTGATGCCGGCGACCTTCACACCGGGCGCCACACCCGTCATGCCGACGCCGTTCTTCGCGGCCGCGATCTCACCGGCCACGTGCGTGCCGTGCGGGCTCTCCGCCGCGCTCGGCCGCCACGCCCCGTCGGCGGTGTCCGGCTTGCCGGTCACGCAGTTGACCGACGCGGCCCGGTCGAAGTTCGGCGCGATGTCCGGGTGGGTGTCGTCGACGCCGGTGTCGATCACGGCGACCGTGACCTTCGAGCTGCCCAGCGTCTTCTCGTGCGCCTTGTCCGCCTTGATGGCGGGCAGGTCCCACTGCAACGGCTCCAGCGGATCCTTGCCGTCGGCCGCCTCGGCGGCGGCCACCTCCGCGGCGCTGAGCACCTTCGGCGCGCCCAGGTCCCCGGTCGACTGCGCGGGCAGCGGCGCGTTGCGCGTGTTGCCGGCCGAGTCGACCCCGCGCACCGCGCGGACGGTCTTCGCGAAGTCGGGGTTCGCCGAGTGGACGACGATCACGCCGATCCGGTCGTACGACGTCACGATCGTGCCGCCGGCCTCGGCTATCGCCTTCGTCACGTGCCGGGGAACGCCGTGTCCGGGGCGGACGTTGACGACGTAGCTGAGCGAGGTCGCGTCCGCGGCCGACGCGGCCTGCGGAGCCGCCTGCGGAGCCGCCGAGGCCGAGACGTTCGGCAGGAACGCGAGTGCCGTCGCCAGAGCCGTCCCGACCGGGATCGCCAGGGCGCGGCGGTAGCGCGGGTGAGGCGCTGTCATGTGTCAGTCTCTCCAGTTTCGTTCGCGGTACGAGCGGACCGTGCGGGAAGTCACCATGATCGCGGGTTACTTGACCGCGCGCAGCGCGTTGACGATGCCGAAGCCGTAGAAGCCGTTGACGCGCTTTCCGCCCACACAGGTGGCGTCCTGCGTACCGTCACCGTCCTGGTCGTAGGACTCGGGGCAGGCGGTCTTGTCGGCCTGCGCCTTGAGCAGCGCCTGCAGCTGGGCCGGGCCCGCCCACGGGTGCGTGGACTTCAACAGCGCGGCGACGCCCGCGGCGTGCGGCGAGGCCATCGACGTGCCCTGCAGGAAGGCGTACTCGTTGTTCGGCATGGTCGACAGGATGCGGCCGTCCTTCGACGGGGTGTCCGGCAGCTGGTACTTCCGGTCGCCGCCCGGCGCCGCGATGTCGATGACGCTCTTGCCGTACGAGGAGTAGTACGACTTCAGGTTCTGCACGCCCGTCGCGCTCACGGTGACCACGCCCGGCAGCTGGGTCGGCACGTCGAAGCACTTGTGCGGGTCGACCGTCCGAGGGACGGGGGTCGAGTCATCGGGGCTGGACTCGTCGACGAGGGCGTCCGAGTCGAGGTCGTCGCTGGAGTTGCCCGCCGAGGCCAGGTTCAGCGTGCCCTTCTTCTGGGCGTACAGCTGGGCCCGGTTGACCGCGTCGACGATCGCCCTCTGGTCGGGGTCGTCCATGCAGTTGTAGAGCCACGGGTCCACGTAGTAGCTGTTGTTCGTGATCTCGACACCGTGGTCGGCGGCGAACACGAAGGCGCAGACGACGCTCTCGGGGTAGAAGAGGCCGTTGTTCGGGTCGCTCACCTTGATGCCGGAGACCTTCACGCCCGGCGCGACACCGGCCACACCGATGCCGTTGCGGGCGGCGGCGATCTCACCGGCGACGTGCGTGCCGTGGTAGTCCTCGGCGGTGTACGGGCGCCAGGCGCCCTCGCTGGTGTCCGCGACGCCGCCCACACAGTTGGCCGACTGGGACGCGGAGAAGTTCGGGGCGAGGTCGGGGTGGGTGTCGTCGACGCCCGTGTCGATGACGCCGACGGTGACCTTCTTGCTGCCCGGGTTGATCTGCGCGGCCTTGTCGGCGCCGATCGCCCGCAGGTCCCACTGGTCGGCCTCGAGGGGCTCGCTGCCCGGGGTGTCCGCCGAGGCGGCCTTCACCTTGGCGGCTTCCGCGGCCGTCAGGTAGTCGGCGGCGCCCTCGTCCGTCGTGCCCGCCGCGACCAGCGGCGTGGTGCGTGTGGCACCAGCCGACTGCACCCCGCGCACGGCGCGTATCTCCTTGCCGAAGTCGGGGTTCGCCGAGTGGACGACGATCACGCCGATCTTCTCGTACGCGATGACGACGGTGCCGCCGGCCTTGGCGACGGCCTTCTTCACCGACGCGATCGTGCGGTGGTCCGCCCTGGTGTTGACGACGTACGCCAGGTTCGGCGCGTCCGCGGTCTGCGCGGAGGACTGGGCGAGCGGCGCGGCCGAGGCCGCCGCCGGCAGGAACCCGAGCGAGGCGGTCAGCGACAGCACGACGGGCACCGCGAGGGCGAGACGGTGTCTGGAGCGCAGATGAGCCATGGGATCTCCACATCATCCGGAAACGAAACCGGCCCGAGACACAGGTGGTGCTCGGGCAGGTACATGACGGGTAGTGCAGGGCGAAGTTATCTCCCGAGGTCCCTGGCCAGCAATGCTTGATCGAGGCGACTTCGGAAAGAGACCAGGGGAGTTGAACCGCGCCTTGCGCGCCGCCGTGACGTTGAACAGGAGGCGCGGGGACACTCGCCCCCGTCTGTTGTCACACCACCCCCGACCGAGGAGACTCCGTGGCCACCGAGACATCGCCCCCCTCGAAAACCCCAGCCCAACTCCCTTCCACCGAGGAGTTCGTCGCGGTCCACGAGAGCGCGGAGTTCGGTGAACTGCGCCGCTCCTACCGCTCCTTCGCCTTCCCGCTGACCGTCGCCTTCATCGCCTGGTACCTGCTGTACGTCCTGCTGTCCAACTACGCGGGCGACTTCATGGGCACCAAGGTCGTCGGCAACATCAACGTGGCCCTCGTCCTCGGTCTCGCCCAGTTCCTGACCACGTTCCTCATCGCCTGGTGGTACGCGCGGGTCGCCTCCGCCAAGTTCGACCCCAAGGCCGAGGCGATCAAGTCCCGGATGGAGGGCGACGCATGAGCCCCGCGATCACCACGCTCGCGGCCGGCGAGGCCAGCGAGCACCGGACCCTGATCATCACCCTGTTCGCGGTCTTCGTCGTCGCGACCCTCGTCATCACCGTCTGGGCCGGCCGCCAGACCAAGGACGCCGCCGACTTCTACGCGGGCGGACGGCAGTTCACCGGCTTCCAGAACGGCCTCGCCGTCTCCGGCGACTACATGTCCGCCGCGTCCTTCCTCGGCATCGCCGGCGCCATCGCCCTCTTCGGCTACGACGGCTTCCTGTACTCCATCGGCTTCCTGGTCGCCTGGCTCGTCGCCCTCCTCCTGGTCGCCGAGCCGCTGCGCAACTCCGGCCGCTACACCATGGGCGACGTACTGGCGTACCGCATGCGCCAGCGGCCCGTGCGTACGGCGGCCGGCACGTCCACGATCGTGGTCTCGATCTTCTACCTGCTGGCCCAGATGGCCGGCGCCGGCGTCCTGGTCTCCCTCCTGCTGGGCATCACCAGCGACGGCGGCAAGATCGGCATCGTGGCCCTGGTCGGCGTCCTGATGATCGTGTACGTCACCATCGGCGGCATGAAGGGCACCACCTGGGTCCAGATGGTCAAGGCGGTGCTGCTCATCGCCGGCGCCCTCCTGCTGACCTTCCTGGTGCTGCTGAAGTTCGACTTCAACGTCTCCGACCTGCTCGGCTCCGCCGCCGACAACAGCGGCAAGGGCGCCGCCTTCCTGGAGCCCGGCCTGAAGTACGGCGCCACCGGCACCACCAAGCTGGACTTCATCTCCCTCGGCATCGCCCTGGTCCTCGGCACCGCCGGCCTGCCGCACATTCTGATCCGCTTCTACACGGTGCCCACCGCCAAGGCCGCCCGTAAGTCGGTCATCTGGGCCATCGGCCTGATCGGCGCCTTCTACCTGATGACCCTCGCCCTCGGCTTCGGCGCCGCCGCGCTCATCAAGCCGGACGAGATCATCGCCTCCAACAAGGCGGGCAACACGGCAGCACCCCTGCTCGCGCTCCACCTCGGCGGGATCGACTCCAACTGGGGCGCCATCCTCCTCGCCACCATCTCCGCGGTCGCCTTCGCCACGATCCTCGCGGTCGTCGCGGGCCTGACCCTGGCCTCGTCCTCGTCGTTCGCCCACGACATCTACGCCAACGTCATCAAGAAGGGCGCGGCCACCGAGAAGGAGGAGATGCGCGCGGCCCGCTGGGCGACCGTCGGCATCGGAGCCGTCTCCATCGTGCTGGGCGCCCTCGCCCGCGACCTGAACGTGGCCGGCCTGGTCGCCCTCGCCTTCGCGGTCGCCGCCTCCGCCAACCTGCCGACGATCATCTACAGCCTCTTCTGGAAGCGGTTCACCACCTCCGGAGCCCTGTGGTCGATCTACGGCGGTCTGGTCACGGCGGTCGGCCTGGTGCTGTTCTCGCCGGTCGTCTCCGGCAAGCCCACCTCGATGTTCCCGGACGTCGACTTTTACTGGTTCCCGCTGGAGAACCCGGGCATCATCTCGATCCCGGTCGGCTTCCTGCTCGGCATCCTCGGCACCCTGCTGTCCAAGGAGAAGCCCGACGAGGGCAAGTACGCGGAGCTGGAGGTACGGTCGCTGACCGGCACCGGAGCGCACTGACCGGCTGAGCACCACCGACTCGACGGCTGTGTCGTGGGGATCGTAGAGACCTACGACGCGGTCGAGTCGTACCTTGTGCCACCGCGTCGCTGTTGTTGTCAGTGGCGTCACGTAGGCTCGCAGGAGTCGGAAGAAGATTGAATCCGCGACGAGGGAGGGGGCCCACGTGCTCATCGACACCTACGGCCGAGTAGCCACCGACCTGAGGGTCTCGCTGACCGACCGGTGCAACCTGCGCTGTACGTACTGCATGCCCGAGGAGGGCCTGCAGTGGCTGGCCAAGCCCGACCTCCTCACGGACGACGAGATCGTCCGCCTGATCGACATCGCGGTCACCTCCCTCGGCATCCGCGAGGTCCGCTTCACCGGCGGCGAGCCCCTGCTGCGCCCCGGCCTGGTCGGCATCGTCGAGCGCGTCGCGGCCCTCGCCCCCCGCCCCCAGATGTCGCTGACGACCAACGGCATAGGTCTCAGGCGCACCGCGACCGCCCTGAAGGCGGCGGGCCTGGACCGCGTGAACGTCTCCCTGGACACCCTCCGCCCGGACGTCTTCAAGACCCTCACCCGCCGCGACCGCCACAAGGACGTCCTCGAAGGCCTCCAGGCCGCCCGCGACGCCGACCTGACCCCCGTCAAGGTCAACACCGTCCTCATGCCCGGCCTCAACGAGGACGAGGCCCCCGACCTCCTGGCCTGGGCCGTCGAGCACGACTACGAACTGCGCTTCATCGAGCAGATGCCCCTGGACGCCCAGCACGGCTGGAAGCGCGAGGGCATGGTGACCGCGGGCGACATCCTCACCTCCCTGCGCACCCGCTTCGACCTCACCCCCGAGGGCCAGGACGAACGCGGCTCCGCCCCGGCGGAACGCTGGCTGGTCGACGGCGGCCCCCACCGCGTCGGCGTCATCGCCTCCGTCACCCGCCCCTTCTGCTCGGCCTGCGACCGCACCCGCCTCACCGCCGACGGCCAGATACGCACCTGCCTCTTCGCCACCGAGGAAACAGACCTCAGGGCAGCGCTGCGCAGCGGCGCCCCGGACGAGGACATAGCCCGCATCTGGCGCCTGGCGATGTGGGGCAAGAAGGCAGGCGCGGGCCTGGACGACCCGTCGTTCGTCCAGCCGGACCGCCCGATGTCTGCTATCGGGGGTTAGAGAAACGCCGCTCCGGGGCGCGGGGCTGTATCGAGCAGCGGCTCCGCCGCGTGGGCGCGATCAACCCATGACGTCCCGTACCCGGCGGACCACCTCAGCCGCTGGTCTCTTCCCATTCCCTCAACAACACAACATCCTTCAAAAACCCCCGAACCCCAAGAAATTGCGAAAGATGCTCACGATGCGACTCGCACGCGAGCCACGTCTTCCGCCGCTCCGGCGTATGAATCTTCGGGTTGTTCCACGCCAGCACCCACACCGCATCGGCACGGCACCCCTTGGCGGAACAAACAGGCGTCTCAGTATTAGCTTCAGTATTGGCTTCAGCGCTCACGAACTAAGTCTCACAAAAAGGCGACGCCGAGCAGCCACGGGGGGAGCTGCCCGGCGTCGGTCCGTCGCTCCGACGGGGGATGCGGAGCGCGTACGAAGTATGTCATGCGTCACCCGTCCCCGGGCACCGGAACAACATGATTGATCTGAGCTTTTCTTGAGCTTGGCGCACAGCTCACTCAAGGCCGACGCTCAGCCCTCTCACCGACGGGGTCTCCCGGAACGGCCCCCGCGTCTTCCGCGGTGGATTCCGCAGACCCCTCCGTCTCAGGCCCCGGCGTGATCATCGGTCGCGTCGGCGTCGTCACGAACGTCGACGGAAGCCCCGGCGCGTTCTCCCGTCCGGCGTTGGCGATCACCACCGCGATATAGGGGAGCGCCGCGCCCAGTACCAGCGCCACGATCGCGACGTGCCGTTCCACGTTCCAGAGCAGCGCCGCGAGGATCACCGCCACCGTACGGACCGACATCGAGATGACGTACCGCCGCTGCCTGCCACGCACATCGTCCTGGAGACCCTGCCGGGCTCCGGTGATCCGGAACACCTGGCCGCTGCCGCCATGCTGCTTCCGCATCACATTCCACCATCCGCCCGCACGCCGCCCGCATGGAAAACCCTGCGTCCCACGGTACGCCGCGCCTGGGCCGCGTTCGAGACCGGGTCGCCTCCCGCCGGCGCGCGCGGCCTGCGCCATACCGCGTAGAGCCGCACCCGACATGCGCCGTACGCCGCACGGGCCGAGACTGGGAGCAGTGCTCGCGTCGAGCCGTACGAGGAGGCAGCCATGGGCTGGTTCTGGGCCATCATCGTGGGATTCGTACTGGGTCTGATCGCCAAGGCGATCATCCCGGGCAAGCAGCACAGCCCCCTCTGGCTGACCACCATCTTCGGCATGCTCGGCGCCGTCGTCGGCAACGCGATGGCCCGCGGCTTCGGTGTGGAGGAGACCTCCGGCATCGACTGGAGCCGCCACATCTTCCAGCTGATCGCCGCGATCGTCATCGTCGCGGCCGGCGACGCGTTGTACATGGCGATGTGGGGCAACAAAAAGATGCAGCGACGGGCCTGAACGCACGTCCCGAACGCCGAAGGGGGCGGTGCCGAAGCGGCGCCGCCCCCTCCACCGTGCTCACGTCCGCTCAGCCGCCCGTGACCTCGACCGCCGCCAGGTTCTTCTTGCCCCGGCGCAGCACCAGCCAGCGGCCGTGCAGCAGGTCCTCCTTGACGGGGACCGCGTCCTCGGCGGTGACCTTCGCGTTGTTCACGTAGGCACCGCCCTCCTTGACCGTCCGCCGCGCGGCGGACTTGCTGGCCACCAGACCGACCTCGGCGAACAGGTCCACGACCGCACCGAGCTCGGCGACCTGGATGTGCGGCACCTCGGACAGGGCCGCGGCCAGCGTCCGGTCGTCGAGGTCCGTCAGCTCGCCCTGGCCGAAGAGGGCCTTGGACGCGGCGATCACCGCGGCCGTCTGGTCGGCGCCGTGCACCAGCGTCGTCAGCTCCTCCGCCAGCGCCCGCTGAGCCGCCCGGGCCTGCGGCCGCTCCTCGGTCTGCTTCTCCAGCTCCTCCAACTCCTCGCGGGACTTGAAGGACAGGATCCGCAGGTACGTGGAGACGTCCCGGTCGTCCACGTTCAGCCAGAACTGGTAGAACGCGTACGGCGTCGTCATCTCCGGGTCGAGCCAGACGGCGCCGCCCTCGGTCTTGCCGAACTTGGTGCCGTCCGCCTTCGTCATCAGCGGGGTGGCGATCGCGTGGACGTCGGCGTGCGGCTCCAGCCGGTGGATCAGGTCCAGGCCGGCCGTGAGGTTGCCCCACTGGTCGCTGCCGCCCTGCTGGAGCGTGCAGCCGTACCTCCGCAAGAGCTGGAGGAAGTCCATACCCTGCAGGAGTTGGTAGCTGAACTCCGTGTAGCTGATGCCCTCGGAGGACTCCAGGCGGCGGGCGACCGAGTCTTTCGTAAGCATCTTGTTGACGCGGAAGTGCTTGCCGATGTCGCGGAGGAACTCGATCGCGGACAGGCCCTCGGTCCAGTCGAGGTTGTTGACCATCAGGGCCGCGTTCTCACCCTCGAAGTCGAGGAACGGCTCGATCTGGCCGCGCAGCTTGTCGACCCAGCCGCGGACCGTCTCCGGGTCGTTCAGCGTGCGCTCCGCGGTCGGGCGCGGGTCGCCGATCAGACCCGTGGCGCCGCCGACCAGCGCCAGCGGCCGGTGCCCGGCCTGCTGGAGCCGGCGCACGGTGAGCACCTGCACCAGGTGCCCCACGTGCAGCGACGGCGCGGTCGGGTCGAAGCCGCAATAGAACGTGACGGGACCGTCCGCGAGCGCCTTGCGCAAAGCGTCCTCGTCAGTGGACAGGGCGAACAGCCCGCGCCACTTCAGCTCGTCGACGATGTCCGTCACGGTTCTCGTACTCCTTGGATGATCTTCGGGCGGTCGAGTGACAGCCGCCTACGAGGTTATACGCCCTGACTGACAGAGCTCATATTGAAATCGGGGATGCGCAGCGCGGGCATCGCGGCCCGGGTGAACCAGTCGCTCCACTCCCGCGGCAGCGTCTTCTCCGTGCGCCCGGCCTCCACGGCCCGCCCCAGCAGGTTCACCGGCGACTCGTTGAACCGGAAGTTGTTCACCTCGCCGGCCACCTCGCCGTTCTCCACGAGGTAGACGCCGTCCCGGGTCAGGCCGGTCAGCAGAAGCGTGGCCGGGTCGACCTCGCGGATGTACCACAGGCAGGTCAGCAGCAGCCCGCGCTCGGTGCTCGCGACCATCTCCTCCAGGGAGCGGTCCTCACCCCCGTCGAGGATCAGGTTGTCGATCCCCGGCGCCAGGGGCAGCCCGGTCAGGGCCGCGCTGTGCCGGCTGGTCAGCAGGCGCTGCAGCCGGCCCTCCCGGATCCACTCGGTGGCGGTCATCGGCAGCCCGTTGTCGAACACCGACTGGTCGCCCCCGGAGGAGTGCGCCAGCACGAACGGAGCCGACTCCAGGCCCGGCTCGTAGGGGTCGCTGCGCAGCGTCAGCGGCAGCTCGCTCAGCTTCTCGCCGACGCGTGTGCCGCCGCCCGGCTTGGAGAACACCGTGCGGCCCTCGACCGCGTCCCGGCCCGACGACGACCACATCTGGTAGATCAGCAGATCCGCGACCGCCGTCGGCGGCAGCAGCGTCTCGTACCTCCCGGCGGGCAGCTCGATCCGCCGCTCCGCCCAGCCGAGGCGTACGGCCAGCTCCGCGTCCAGCGCCGCCGGGTCGACGTCCTTGAAGTCCCGGGTGGAGCGGCCCGCCCACGCCGAGCGCGTACGGTCCGGCGACTTGGCGTTCAGCTCCAGCGTCCCGTTCGGCTGGTCGTGCCGCAGACGCAGTCCCGTCGACGTGCCGAGATAGCTGGAGACCAGCTCGTGGTTGGCGAAGCCGTACAGCTCGCGGCCGCCCGCACGCGCGCGTGCGAAGGATTCCCCGAGGGCCGGGGCGAAGTCGGCGAACACCGCGGACGAGGTCTCGGCGGGTGCGTCCTTGAAGTCGGGCGAGTCGGCAACGCCCGTGATCAGCGGCTGCGCGTCCTCGGAGGGTCCGGCGCCCCGCGCGGCAGCCTCGGCGGCCCGGACCAGGGACTCCAGCTCGTCCACGGTCACCGCGGACCGCGAGACGACCCCGGAGGCGGTGCCCTCCTTGCCGTCGACCGTCGCGATGACGGTGAGCGTGCGCCCGCGCGTGACACCGTTCGTGGTGAGCGCGTTGCCCGCCCAGCGCAGGTTGGCGGTGGACTGCTCGTCGGCGATGACCACGCACCCGTCGGCCCGGGACAGCTCGAGGGCGCGCTCGACGACCTCGTGCGGCTTGTTCGTACGGGCGCTCATCGACCGGCCTCCTGCGTCGTGTTGAGGATGTTGACGCCCTTGAACAGGGCTGACGGGCAGCCGTGCGAGACCGCCGCCACCTGGCCCGGCTGGGCCTTGCCGCAGTTGAAGGCGCCCCCGAGGACGTACGTCTGCGGGCCGCCCACCGCGGCCATCGAGCCCCAGAAGTCGGTCGTCGTCGCCTGGTAGGCCACGTCCCGCAGCTGCCCGGTGATCCGCCCGTTCTCGATCCTGAAGAACCGCTGACCGGTGAACTGGAAGTTGTAGCGCTGCATGTCGATGGACCAGGAGCGGTCCCCGACGACGTAGATCCCCCGGTCCACGCTCCCGATCAGATCCTCCGTGGCCATCCCGGCCGGGTCGGGCCGGAGCGACACGTTGGCCATGCGCTGCACCGGCACATGGCCGGGGGAGTCGGCGAACGCGCACCCGTTGGAACGCTCGAAGCCGGTCAGCTTCGCGATCCGCCGGTCGAGCTGGTAGCCGACGAGCGTGCCGTCCCGCACCAGGTCCCAGGACTGTCCCTCGACACCCTCGTCGTCGTACCCGATGGTCGCCAGACCGTGCTCGGCGGTGCGGTCGCCGGTGACGTTCATCAGCTCGGAGCCGTACTTCAGCTTGCCGAGCTGGTCGAAGGTGGCGAAGGAGGTACCGGCGTAGGCGGCCTCGTAGCCGAGCGCGCGGTCCAGCTCGGTCGCGTGGCCGATCGACTCGTGGATGGTCAGCCACAGGTTGGAGGGGTCGACGACGAGGTCGTACAGGCCCCCCTCGACGCTGGGTGCCCGCATCTTCTCGGCGAGCAGCTCCGGGATCTGCGCCAGTTCGCTCTCCCAGTCCCAGCCGGTGCCCGTGAGGTACTCCCAGCCCCGCCCGACCGGCGGCGCGATCGTCCGCATCGAGTCGAACTCGCCGCTCGACTCGTCCACCGACACCGCGGTCAGCTGCGGGTGCAGCCGGACCCGCTGCTGCGTGGTCACGGTCCCGGCCGTATCGGCGTAGAACTTGTTCTCGTGGACGGTGAGCAGCGAGGCGTCGACATGGTTGATCCCGTCGGCCGCGAGCAGCCGCGCGCTCCACTCCCCGAGCAGCGCCGACTTCTCCTCGTCGGGCACGGTGAACGGGTCGATCTCGTACGACGAGATCCACGTCCGCTCGGCGTGCACGGGCTCGTCTGCGAGCTCCACTCGCTCCTGGGACCCGGCGGCCTTGATCACCTGTGCGGAGAGCTTCGCCATCGCCACCGCCTGCGAGGCGACCTTCGCGGCGGCGTCCAGACTGAGGTCCACCCCCGACGCGAAGCCCCACGTACCGCCGTGCACGACCCGTACCGCGTACCCGAGGTCTGTGGTGTCCGACGAGCCGGACGGCTTGGCGTCCCGCAGCCGCCACGAGGCGCTGCGCACCCGCTCGAACCGGAAGTCCGCGTGCTCGGCGCCCAGCGCACGCGCGCGTGCGAGCGCGGCGTCGGCGAGGGCGCGTAGGGGAAGCGCCGTGAAGGCTTCGTCGATCGTATGAGGCACGGAGGTCTCTCCCTGGAGTCGTGACCTGTGGGCTCCGATCATGTCGCGCGAGCGGGCCCGCGGACCACACGTTTCCGTCCGCTGTCCGCAAACTTTCTGTAGGAAGCCCACAGCGAGTCCCGTAAGCCACTGTCGGTGCCCGAATGTCCCCCGAGGGGGCCGGACCGATAGGTTTTGCGGGTAGCCGCCTGCCGTCCAGGGTGTTCGGGCGGGAGTGTCAGACCCCAATCGAAAGGGTGATCCGTTGAGCCGCTCGGTTCTCGTCACCGGAGGCAACCGGGGCATCGGCCTCGCCATCGCCCGCGCTTTCGCCGACGCCGGCGACAAGGTCGCGATCACGTACCGCTCGGGTGAGCCGCCGGCCGGCTTCCTCGCCGTCAGGTGCGACATCACCGACCCCGAGCAGGTGGAGCAGGCCTACAAGGAGATCGAGGCCCAGCACGGCCCGGTCGAGGTGCTGATCGCCAACGCCGGCATCACCAAGGACCAGCTCCTGATGCGCATGTCCGAGGAGGACTTCACCTCGGTCATCGACACCAACCTCACCGGCACCTTCCGCGTGGTCAAGCGCGCCAACCGCGCCATGCTGCGCGCCAAGAAGGGCCGCGTCGTCCTCATCTCGTCGGTGGTCGGCCTGTACGGCTCGCCCGGCCAGGCGAACTACGCCGCGTCCAAGGCCGCCCTCGTCGGCTTCGCGCGCTCCCTCGCCCGTGAGCTCGGCTCCCGCAACATCACCTTCAACGTCGTCGCGCCTGGCTTCGTCGACACCGACATGACCAAGGTGCTCACCGACGAGCAGCGCGCGGGCATCGTGTCCCAGGTGCCGCTCGGCCGGTACGCGCAGCCGGAGGAGATCGCCGCGACGGTGCGGTTCCTCGCCTCGGACGACGCCGCGTACATCACTGGAGCCGTCATTCCCGTTGACGGCGGACTGGGAATGGGTCACTGAACACCATGAGTGGAATTCTCGAGGGCAAGCGCGTCCTGATCACCGGTGTGCTGATGGAGTCCTCCATCGCCTTCCACACCGCCAAGCTGGCCCAGGAGCAGGGCGCGGAGATCATCCTGACCGCGTTCCCGCGGCCCACCCTGACCGAGCGCATCGCCAAGAAGCTGCCGAAGCCCACCAAGGTGATCGAGCTCGACGTCACCAACGACGAGCACCTCGGCCGCCTGGCCGACATCGTCGGCGAGGAGCTCGGCGGCCTCGACGGTGTCGTGCACTCCATCGGCTTCGCGCCGCAGGACGCCCTCGGCGGCAACTTCCTCAACACGCCGTTCGAGTCGGTCGCCACGGCCATGCACGTCTCGGCGTACTCCCTGAAGTCGCTCACGATGGCCTGCCTGCCGCTGATGCAGAACGGCGGCTCGGTCGTCGGCCTCACCTTCGACGCGCAGTACGCCTGGCCGCAGTACGACTGGATGGGCCCGGCCAAGGCAGCACTGGAGGCCACCAGCCGCTACATGGCGCGTGACCTGGGCAAGCAGAACATCCGCTGCAACCTCGTCTCCGCGGGCCCCATCGGCTCCATGGCCGCCAAGTCCATCCCGGGCTTCGCCGAGCTGGCCTCCGTGTGGGACACCCGCGCGCCGCTGGAGTGGGACCTCAAGGACCCCGAGCCGGCGGGCAAGGGTGTCGTCGCGCTGCTGAGCGACTGGTTCCCGAAGACCACGGGCGAGATCGTCCACGTGGACGGCGGGCTGCACGCCATCGGCGCGTGACCGTCGCCGCCTGAGCGGCAGCAGAGGGCCCTCACCCGTTCGGGTGGGGGCCCTCTGCACGTGGGCTGTCACCTGTTCGGCTGACCGGCCGGGCGGGGACCGGGGACCACCGGGCACTCTGGATTACGCGTTCAGCTCGCGTTCTCCCTCCCCAGCCCGGCCGAGGAGGTCCCCTTGTGCGCCTGTCCAGCAGCCTGGCCCCAGTGACCGTCGCCGTCGCCGTCGCCCTCGTCGTGTGCCTGCCGTACCCGGCGAGGCCTCACGCGCGCGTGGAGGCACGGCAGGCCGCGGACCCGGAGCCGTTCGGCGCGGAGTGCCGGACGAGCGTCCGCGGCTCCCACGTGGTCGCCTACTGCCACAACCCCTATGTCGGCATCGACCGCGTGCGCCTGCACATCGAGTGCGACCGGTGGTGGGACCTCGACACCGACAGCGCCCCCGCCGAGGTCGAGCCCGCGATGACCGTACGGCTCACCGGCCGCTGCTGGAAGGAAGTGGGCTCGGCGTGGATCAGCCACCAGAAGGGGTGAACCGGCCGGGCCGGCACTGGAACGGGTAGCCCGCCGCCTCGGCCGCGGCCGTCTCCGCGTCGCCCGCGCGGATCGCGTCCACCAGCCGCGTGTGGCCCATGTACGACTCCGGCGACAGCTCCTCGCCGACGTCCTCGCGCAGCCAGTCGCGCAGCACCTCGCCCAGGTCGGCGTACATCGCCGTCATGACGTCGTTGTGGGACGCGGCCACCACCGCCATGTGGAAGGTCGCGTCCGCCGTCACGAACGCCTCCGTGTCGCCCGACTCCCACGCCTCCTCGCGGCGCAGCAGCAGCGCGTCGAGCTGCTTGAGGTCCTTCTCGGTGCGCCGCTCGGCGGCCAGCTTCGCGGCGCCCGACTCCAGCGTGGAGCGCAGCTCGGCGACGTGCTCGAAGTCCGCGTCCGCGAAACGGCGGTGCATCACCCCGGCCAGCTCACTCGTGGCCACGACGTACGTTCCCGAGCCCTGCCGGATGTCGAGCAGGCCGTTGTGCGCGAGGGCGCGGACCGCCTCACGGACCGTGTTGCGGGCCACGCCCAGCTGTTCGACCAGCTCGGGCTCGGTCGGGATGCGCGAGCCCACCGGCCACTCGCCCGAGGTGATCTGGGTGCGCAACGCGGCGATGACCTGCTCGGACAGCGCCGAGCGACGTGGATGGCTCAAGGGCATGGCACACCTTCGCACGGAACGGTCCGGGGAGGGCCACCCGGAAATGGACAACCAATCATCCTATGATTCTATGATGGGGGTATGGCACGTGAGGAAACCTGGACGACGACATCCCCGACCGCACGCAGCACGACCCCCGCGACCGTCTCGCTCCCAGCAGACGCCACATCCGCCACGCGCGCGTGGCGGACGCGTCTGCTCGTCGTCGGCATCGTGCTGTCCGCTCTCAACCTCCGACCCGCCATCACCAGCCTCGGCGCCCTCCTCGAAGAGGTCCGCGACGGCCTCGGCATGAGCGGCAGCGTGGCTGGACTCCTGACCTCGGTACCCCCGCTCTGCTTCGCCGTCTTCGGCGTCACGGCACCCCGCCTCGCCCGCCGCTTCGGCCCGGGGACGGTGGTGTGCGCCGGCATGGTCGCCATCACCGCGGGCCTGCTCATACGCCCCTACGCCGGCGGCACGGCCGGCTTCCTCGCCGCCAGCGCCCTCGCCCTCATGGGCATCGCGGTGAGCAACGTCCTGATGCCGGTCATCGTCAAGCGCTGGTTCCCGGACCGGGTCGGCTCCATGACCGGCCTGTACTCGATGGCCCTGGCCCTCGGGACCTCGGCCGCCGCCGCGATCACCGTGCCCGTCACCGAGGCACTCGGCGGCGGCTGGCAGCCGGGACTCGCGGTGTGGGCCGCCTTGGCGGCGCTGGCCGTGGTGCCGTGGATCCCGTTCGTACGGCAGCGGCAGGCCGAGCCCGCGACGCGGGCCCCCGCGCGCGAGGAACCGTCGGGAGCCCTGCGCGTCACCCGTAGCCGTACCGCCTGGGCGCTGGCCGTCTTCTTCGGCCTTCAGGCCACCGCCGCCTACATCACCATGGGCTGGATGGCGCAGATCTTCCGCGACGCCGGTGTGTCCGCCGGCACGGCAGGGCTGCTCCTGGCCGTCACCATGGTGATGGGCGTGCCCCTGGCCTTCGTCATCCCGCGCGTGGCTGCCCGCCTGCCCCGCCAGGGCCCCATCGTGCTCGTGCTCGGCGTCTGCGGCCTCGCCGGATACGCCGGCCTCTACCTCGCCCCGGCGGGCGGCGCCTGGGTCTGGGCCGTGCTCCTCGGCGTCGCCAACTGCGCCTTCCCGCTCGCCCTCACCATGGTCGGGATGCGCGCCAGGACCGGCGTCGGCGTCGCCCAGCTGTCGGCCTTCGCACAGAGCGCCGGCTATCTGATCTCCATCCCGGGACCGCTCCTCGTGGGCGTGCTCTACCAGCACAGCGGCGGCTGGGGCCTGCCGATCGCGCTCATGAGCGCCCTGATGGTGCCGCAGATGGTCGTGGGCGTCCTGGCGGGACGTGACCGCACGGTCGAGGACGAGGCGCGGCGCTGACCTCACCCCAGAGCGCCGGCCCTGGGGGAGGGGTGCGAGACTGGCCGTATGCCAGTGCTCGATCCGAACCCCCAGAACGGCCAGAAGAAGATGCTGATGGTCTTCGGCTCGTTCCTCGCCATCTTCGTGATCATCGCCATCGTCGCGACGATCGCCTCCCCGTGACGGACCGGCGCCCCCGCCCCTAGGGGATGGTGGGGCTAGCACCACCATCCCCTAGGGGGCGAGTGTCAGGGTCAACTGGGTGGATCACCGGATGGGTTGGGGGCCGCGCGTTCCGTAACTTCGAGATGTGGCCGCGAAAGGCGGACCACGGACCACTCGAAGACCAGCGGAGGCACAGATGTCGGCCCCTACGCACACCCGCCCCCGCCCGGCGACCAGCGGCCGCGTCGACATCCGGCTGCCCTGGTGGGCGCTCGCCCTGCCGCTGCTCGCCTTCATCACCCTTCTGCTGCTGATACTGAACCCGTCGGACGCGCACGCGGCCACCGGCGACCCCGCGATCACTCACCTCGTCGAGCGCGTACAGCAGCTGATGGCGGGCTGAACACCGGAAAAGCCGCTCGTCAACTCCCAGCGCCCCATGGCCTGTTTCATGCGAAGCTGGGTGACATGAGCGTCGCAGAACCCCGCAGGATTGTCCTTTTCCGGCATGCGAAAGCCGACTGGCCACAGGTGACCGACCACGAGCGCCCGCTCGCTGAGCGGGGCCGAATGGAGGCCGCTGTCGCCGGACGCAAGCTGGCCGACACCGGTATCCCCTTCGATCTGGCCCTGTGCTCCACCGCGACCCGCACCCGTGAGACCTGGAAGCTCGCCGTCCATGAGTTCTCGCACCGGCCGAAAACCGTCTACGAGGAGCGCGTCTACGAGGCCTCGCCCGGCGAGCTGATCGCGCTGCTCAACGAAGTCCCCGACGACGCGCAGAACGTCCTGCTGATCGGCCACAACCCCGGAATCCAGGGCGTGGCCGAGATCCTGTCCGGCTCCGCCGAGGGAGACGCCCGCGAGCGGATGAACCACCACGGCTTCCCCGCCGCCGCGGTCGCCGTGCTGTCCTTCGACGGCACGTGGAAGAGCCTGGAACCGGGCGTGGCCACGCTGCTGGACTACTGGGCGCCGACCGAGTGACGTGACGGGGGACGGTTCGGCATCGCGGGGGATGCCGGGCCGTCCCCCCTGGCCCTTCGGCGGGGCGGCGGCTCAGTGCTCGACGACCGTGTCCGCCGCCTCGACCTCTTCGCGGGTGACACCCAGCAGATACAGGACCGTGTCCAGGAACGGCACGTTCACCGCGGTGTGCGCCGCCTCCCGTACCACCGGCTTCGCGTTGAAGGCGACACCGAGACCGGCCGCGTTCAGCATGTCCAGGTCGTTCGCGCCGTCACCGATCGCCACGGTCTGCGACAGCGGTACGCCCGCCTCGGCGGCGAACCGGCGCAGCAGCCGCGCCTTGCCCGCCCGGTCGACGATCTCGCCGGTGACCCTGCCCGTCAGCCTGCCGTCGACGATCTCCAGCGTGTTGGCCTGGGCGAAGTCCAGCCCCAGCCGCTCCTTCAGATCATCGGTCACCTGGGTGAAGCCACCCGAGACGACACCCACTTGGTACCCGAGCCGCTTCAGCGTCCGGATCAGCGTGCGCGCGCCCGGCGTCAGCCGTACCTCGCTGCGCACCTTGTCCACGACCGACGCGTCCAGCCCCTCCAGCAGGGCCACGCGCGCGTGCAGCGACTGCTCGAAGTCCAGCTCCCCGCGCATCGCGGCCGCGGTGACCTCGGCGACCTTGTCCTCGCAGCCGGCGTGCGCGGCGAAGAGCTCGATCACCTCGTCCTGGATGAGCGTGGAGTCCACGTCCATGACCACGAGCCGCTGGGCCCGCCGGTGCAGGCCCGCCGCGACGACCGCGATGTCGACGCCGAGCGCGGCGGCGTCGGTCACGAGGGCGGTGCGCAGGGGCTCGGTCTCCACGCCGGACACGGCGAACTCGACCGCGGTCACCGGGTACTTGGCCAACCGGAAGATACGGTCGATGTTGCCGCCCGCCTTGGTGATCTTCGCGGCGATGGAGGCGGTCGCCTCCGCGGTGAGCGGATGCCCCAGCACGGTGACGAGGGAGCGGCCCAGACCGCGCGGCCGGTTGTCGCCCAGGCCGGAGATGATCTCCGCCTGAAGCTTCATCGACTCCGCCCAGCTGTGGACGGTCGCCCGCAGATCCCCCTCCATGCCGCGCGGCGGCTCGGTCACCAGCGCGCACAGCACGATGCGGCCACGCGTGACGACCTGCTCGATGTCGACCACGGCGACGGAGTAGGCGGCAAGGGTGTCGAAGAGGCCGGCCGTGATGCCCGGCCTGTCCTTGCCGAAGATCTTGACCAGGAGAGTGGGGACGTCAGGGGTCACGTCAGAGGTCACGTCAGAGGGCGGGGTCTGCGAAGCGCTCATGGTGTATCCACCGTATCCGGCCCCCCGCGCACTCCGCCCGTGAGGTCCGTCTGGCGGACACGGAACACTGCCCGACGAACAGATGAAGCGAACGTTACGCACCCCCACCCACCAGCCCACTTCCGGGGCGACCGGTGGTCGCCCCGGGCCGGGGGGCCTTGAGCGGGTCGGGGTTGCCCCGGGCTGGCCTGAGGCCGCCTCGCCCTGACCGGCGGGCCCGGTGGCCACCTTGAACCGACCAGTGGCCAGCCCTGAGCCGGTCGGCGGTCACGCCTGGACCGGCTGGAAGCCGCGCAGGTCACCGGGGGTTCTTCGGCTTCCCTCGGGGTGGGAGGGGCGGTGGTGGAGGAGGGCCCTCGTCCGGTGGTGGTGTCGGCCGGTTGTCGGGGCGTGGAGCGGGGGCCCGTCCGGGGGAGCGCGGCGGCGGTGGTCCGATCGGGCGGACGACCGTGGGGGCGCCGTAGACGTCGTCCGGTGGCGAACCGTCGGGAGGTGGCGCGGGCGGATCCCAGGAGTACCCCGGCGGTCGCGCGTCCTCCGGCTCGCGCAGCTCCGCAGGCACCCGCAGGTACGGGTTGGTGTCCCGGTTGGGTGGCCGGTACGGCGTGCCCTGCGCGTACGGGCCGGACCAGTCCTCAGCGTGCTGCACCGCCCCCGCGGCCTGGGCCGACGCCCCCGCCGAAACGCCCCGCAGTGCCAACGGCGCCGCCCGCCGCCCCGCCGCCCCGCTCGCGTACGCCAGCGATGCACCGGCGGCCCCCGCCACCGCGCCCCACAGGGCACCGAGGAACAGCGCCACGCCGAGGTGCCCGCACAGTTCGATCCCGGCGCCGAACGCGTCGAAGCCGAGCACGGACAGTGAGGCGTTCACGGACACCTCCGTCAGCCACGCGAGCAACGGCAGCGTCAGCGCGGTCGCGATGCCCAGCCGCAGGCCACACCGCCCGGCGAACCCCAGCACACCCGCTGCCGACCCACCGCCACGTACACCCGGCCCTCGCCCGGCTGCCGCGGCCCCTGGCCGCCCTCTCCCTGGCCCCCGTTCGGTCTCCGCGGCCCCCGGCTGCCCGGCCCCCGGCCCCCACCTGCCCTCCGTGCCCCCCGGCCGCCCTGCACCCAACCCGGTCGCCGCCCCCCGCTCCGGTACGCCGCCCCCTTGCGCAGCCCCACCGCTCACCCGGGGCACACCCCCACCCCTCACCGGCCCCCCGACAGCCACCCCCACCGGCGTCCGCACCCCCACCAACACCCCCGCCAGCAACATCATCAGCGCTGCCGCAACCCCCAGCAGCCACACCCGCCCGTCCAGCTCGGCCAGCCTCCCCAGCGTCACGGACTGCTCGGACTGCACGCTCAGCAAGTCGTCCAGGGGATCCGGCAGGAACTGCACGAGTTGGCCCGTGGCCCGGCCGTCCCAGGGGACGAGGAGGCCGATCGGGATGCCGAGCCAGGTGCCGTTTGGGGCGCCGAGCAAGGCCGCGCCCGCGATGCGCTTGGGGTGGTCGTCGCTGATCGCGGCGAAGCCCGCCGCGGCGAAACCCGCGGCCACCGACATCAGCAGCACCGTGACAAGGGCGGACGCGGCCGGCCGTACGACCCGGTGTACGGCCTCCCAGCCGCGCGGCAACGGCGTGCGGCGCGAGGCCAGCAGGGCGATCAGCAGGATCCCGGCCGACCACGCCAGCCCGCCGAGCAGCGTCGGCACGGTGTCGACGGTGAACCCCACCGCCGCCTTCGCGTCCACGAGATCCCCGAGCCGGTCCGGCAACAACCCCCCGATGTCCCCGACGTCGCCGAGCCCGGGAATCTCGAGGCCTCCGGACCCGCCTCCTGATCCGCTTCCTGATCCGCCCCCGGGCCCACCCCCTCCGCCCCCGATCAGATCGTCCAGCCCCAGCGAGCCTCCGTCGATCGTGATGACGTCGTGTCCCGCCCAGGCCAGCCCGCCCAGCGTCGCGACGAACAGCGCGACCACCGCACCCGCCCGCGCCAGGAGTTCGGCGGGCGCGATCGCAACTCCCGCCGCCCGCAGGGACCGTAGGAAGAACCATGACAAAAGCAGCGCCCCGACCAGGCTCACGCCCAGTGGCGTGATCTCGATGGCCGTGTCGGCCGCCGCGCCTTTCAACCCGAAAGCGGACACATCACCGGACGGCGTGACCGAACCTCCCGCCCCAAGAGCCACCACCGCCGCGGTCATCGGCCCGAGCGAGCCCGCCGAGTCGGCCTCCAGCAGATGCAGACCGAGGGCCGCGGTCCCCGCCATCCCGATCAACGCCCAGCTCACGGCGGCGATCCCGGACAGCAGTACGTCCCCCCACGGCACCCCTGTGCCCCGCACCTCGTACCCGCCGCTCTCCACACCTCTGGACGAGCCCATGGCAGACCCCCCGATCCGCAGCCCGACACGACGCGGTTGCCGCGCATGTCCCCCTCGCGTGCCTTTACCACTCTCCGGTCCGGTTTCAACCCCGTCAACGGAATCAGTCGATGCGCCCGTGGGCGCTCTTCACAAGGCCCGACTTTCGGTCAGGGGGCCGCGCCTGAAATAGTTCCCGACGATGTTCGACATCCCTAGACTCCCTGTGATGGGGGTAACTCGGGGGACTACTCAGTGGGGCATGGAGTGCCGGAACTCGTACTGGAATTGAATGGACGGACCTGGACGCTCGATCCGTCCAGGCCATACACCCTCGGACGTGATCCGCAGGGCGACATCGTGCTCGACGACGCCAGGGTGTCCTGGCGCCACGCCACGGTCAGCTTCAACGGCCGTAGTTGGGTCATCGAGGACCACGGCAGCACCAACGGCACGTTCGCGCAGGGCCAACGGATCCAGCAGTTGGAGATCGGCCCGGGCTCGGCGGTGAACCTGGGCAACGCGACCGACGGACCGCGACTGAACCTCTCCGGCGCCGCGGCCGCCGTCGCCACGCCCCAGGCCCAGCCCCAACAGCCGTACGCCGCACAGGGCGCGAACGTCGGCTGGGCGCAGCAGGCGCCGCCCCAGCAGGTGCCGCCCCAGCAGGCGCCGCAGGCCGGCTGGCAGCAGCCGCAGCAGGCAGCGCCGCACGTCCCGCAGCAGCAGGGGCCGGGCGAGCAGTACGCGCAGAAGGTGCCCGGTGGTGGCGCGGGGGCGCCGCCGGTCTACGGCGGCGACCGCAGCCCCACGACCTTCCACCAGTTCTCCCTCGGCCGCGTGATGCGCATCGGCCGTGCCCTGGAGAACGACCTGGTCGTCTCCGACCTCCAGGTCTCCCGCAACCACGCCGAGTTCCACTCCACGCCCGACGGCCGCATGGAGATCCGCGACCTCGGCTCGCACAACGGCACGTACGTCAACGGCCAGCCGATCCCCAAGGGTGGCTCGGTGCAGCTGGGCCCGGCCGACATCGTGGGCGTCGGCCACTCGACGTTCCGCATCGTCGGCGACCGGCTCGAGGAGTTCGTCGACACCGGTGAGGTCTCCTTCTCCGCCCGCCACCTGACCGTCACGGTCGACGGCGGCAAGCAGATCCTCAAGGACGTCTCCTTCGGCGTCCCGGAGAAGTCGCTCATCGCGGTCATCGGACCGTCCGGTTCCGGCAAGTCGACGCTGCTCAAGGCGCTGACCGGCTACCGGCCCGCCAACCAGGGCGACGTCCTCTACGACAACCGCAACCTGTACAAGCAGTTCGCGGAGCTGCGCCAGCGCATCGGTCTGGTCCCGCAGGACGACATCCTGCACAAGGAGCTGACCGTCAAGAAGGCCCTCAAGTACGCGGCCAAGCTGCGCTTCCCCGCCGACACCACGGCCGCCGAGCGCGAGGCCCGCATCGACGAGGTGCTGCGCGAGCTGAAGCTGGACATCCACAAGGAGAAGAAGGTCACCTCCCTCTCGGGTGGCCAGCGCAAGCGTGTCTCCGTGGCCCTGGAGCTGCTCACCAAGCCGTCCCTGATCTTCCTGGACGAGCCGACCTCCGGCCTTGACCCGGGCATGGACCGCGACGTCATGCAACTGCTGCGCGGCCTCGCCGACGACGGCCGTACGGTCCTCGTGGTCACCCACTCGGTGGCCGAGCTGGCGATCTGCGACAAGCTGCTCGTGATGGCGCCGGGCGGTTCCGTCGCCTACTTCGGCCCGCCCGAGGAGGCGCTGAACTTCTTCGGCTACGACACCTGGGCCGATGTCTTCTCCGCCTTCGAGAACTACCGCGACTACGACTGGGCGGGCCGCTGGAAGGGCTCGCAGCACTACCAGATGTACGCCGCGGACATCGACGCCGTCGCACCACAGTCCGTACAGATGCCGCCCATGCAGGCGATGAAGCCGCCGAAGCCCCAGGGCTGGATGTCACAGTTCGTCACCCTGGTGCGCCGCTACGTCTCGGTGATCGCCTCCGACAAGGGCTTCCTGGCCCTGATGGTGATCCTGCCCGCCGTCCTCGGCGCGGTGAGCCTGCTCATCGACGCGGACAAGGGCCTGCTGCCCAACCCGGCCAACCCGCAGACCGGCCGGATCATCCCCAACGGCACGGCCACCACGGTCCTGCTGATCCTCGCCGTCGGCGCCTGCTTCGCGGGCGCGGCGAACTCCGTCCGTGAGCTGATCAAGGAACGGGTCATCTACGAGCGGGAGCGCGCGACCGGCCTGTCGCGGTCCGCGTACCTGATGTCCAAGGTGTTCGTGCTCGGCATGATCACCGTGTTCCAGGGCCTGCTGGTCGGTGTGATCGGCTTCGCCAGCCGGGAGATCCCTCAGGAGGGGCTGGTGCTCGGCAGCGCCACCATGATCGAGCTCTCCATTCCGATCATGGCGCTGGGCTTCACCTCGATGATGTTCGGTCTGATCATCTCGTCGCTGGTGAAGACCGCCGAGAAGACCATGCCGCTGCTGGTCATGTTCGCGATCATCCAAGTCGTCTTCACCGGCTGCCTGTTCACCCTGCACGGCTCGATCGGCGTCAACGAGTTCTCGTACCTGATGCCGTCGCGCTGGGCGGTCGCGGCCGCGGGCGCCACGCTGGACTTCAACAAGATCAGCCCGCCCGAGACGGTCGGTGACAACGACCCGCTGTGGGATCACACCGCCGGCGCCTGGGGCATGGACATGGCCGCCCTGATCGCCCTTGGCGTGATCTGCGGCTTCTTCGTGGCCCGCTTCCTGCGCCGCCACGAGCCCGAGGTCATGCGCAAGTAGTCGATCGCGTACGTCCCGAAGGGCGGCACCCCGTCAGGAGGGTGCCGCCCTTCGGCGTATCTCTTCGCGACTCTGCGCGAAACTTCGCGTCTCTACGCGTGAGGAGGTCCGCGCCGGCCTCAGTACGCGCTGTTGACGTTGTCCATGGAGCCGTACCGGTCCGCCGCGTAGTTGCAGGCGGCGGTGATGTTGGCGACCGGGTCGTAGATGTTCCACGACGTGCCGGCGACGTGGTACGCGGTGAACGTGGGCGGGATCACCTGGAGCAGGCCCTTGGACGGGACGCCGTTGATGGCGTTGATGTCCCAGTTGTTGATGGCCTTCGGGTTGCCCGAGGACTCCCGCAGGATGTTGCGCTTGATGCCGTCGTAGGAACCCGGGATGCCGTGCTTCTTCATGACGTCGAGCGACTCGCGGATCCAGCCGTCGAGGTTGTTGGAGTAGGACTTCGCGGCGACCTGCTTGACAGCGGCGCGCTGGGCGGAGCGGCTCGCGGCCTCCTTGGCCTTGCGCGCGGCCTCGGCCTTCTTCTTGGCGGCCTCGGCGGCCGCCTTCTTCTTGGCCGCGGCGGCCTTGGCGGCGGCCTGCTTCTTGGCGGCGGCCTCGGCGGCGGCCTTCTTCTTCGCGGCGGCCTCCGCCGCGGCCTTCTCCTGGGCCTTCTTCTGCGCCTCGATGGAGTTGACCTTCGCGGCTTCGTCCGCGAGCTGGCCGGTGATACCGGCCTTGACGTCCTTCGGCTTCTCGGCGCTGTAGGCCACCTGCTGCTGGGAGACGGCCTCGCTCGTGGTCGTCCGGGCGTCGGCCGGTACCACCGAGAAGGCGAGGGCGGCGGCACCGAGGGTGGCGACTCCGGCGAACGCGATCTTGTGGTGCATGGTCAGCGCGGGACTGTTGACACGAGTAAGGAAGTTCTTGGGCATGGCAGATAGACCTCTTCGAATAGCGCGGAGGTCGCTCTTTGTCCGTCGGGGACAAGGGGTGCTTGCTGCACGAACGCCGCGGTGGGAACCCGCGGCGCTGAGCGACGAGAGCCATTCTTAGCTGCCGCAAAATCCGGAGGCAACGGTGTGACGTACGAAGCCGGGTAGTGGGAGAGGGAAGGGCAAAACGGGACAGATCAGACTGTCTGTCCCGTTCATATGGGGGGTTTGTATCTCCTATGCACTTTCGTACGTGACCTGCGCCCTATGTGCGGCCTCACATCGGCCGCACGTCGGACTCACCAGCAGTTGCTGAAGCAATGCTGTGTGTGAGGGCTCTTCTCCGGCAGGACGAGGTGCACGTCCCCGAACTCGTGCCACAGGTAGAGCCCGCGCACGGCCTCCTCGTAACCGCGCTCGACCGCCGCCCGCCCCGCGACCGCCTCCAGCATCAGCAGATGCGAGGCCTCCGGCTCGTGCAGCCCCGTCAGCAGCCCGTCCACCGCCCGTACGCCCCGCTCGGGCGTCACCACGAGATCCGTCCACCCCTCGGCCGCCCGGACTACCCCGTCGGCCCCGGCGGCCGACTCCACGGCCCGCACGGCCGTCGTCCCGACCGCGACGACCCGCCCGTCCCCGGCCCGCACGGCGTTGATCAGCCGTGCCGACGCCTCCGGCACCGCGAACCGCTCCGGGTACGGCGGCTCGTGCGCCTCCGCCGAGGCCACCCCCGTGTGCAGCGTGATCGGCGCGAACTGCACACCCCGGCTCACCAGCTCCGCCACCAGCCGCGTCGTGAAGGGCCGCGCGGCGCTCGGCATCTCGGCACTGCCCTCCCCGTCGGTGCCCGGCAGCGCGAACACCGTCTGGTACACGGACAGCGACTGGTCCCGCTCCGTATAGGAGTAGCGAATGGGCCGCCCGTGCTCCCGCAGCAGCCCGCCCACCGCCCCCGCGGACACCCGCGCCCACCACAGCCGCCCGCTGAGCCCGCTCAGCGCCTCCTCCAGTACCAGCCGTACGCCCCCGGGCAGCCGCACCTCAGTTCCCGCGGGCCCGCCCGTACGCGCGCGTGTGGTGCCCTTCCCGTCCGGATCACGCAGCTCGAGGGCCCACCGTCCGTCGTCCCCGCGCGTGGAGAAGTGCACCACCACGCGCGCGTGCCCGACCATGCCGTCCACGGCGGCGGCCAGCGTCGGCGAGGTGTTCACGACCAGCACGTCCCCGGCCCGCAGCAGCCGAGGCAGCTCCGCGAACGTGTGGTGCGACACCTCCGTCCCCCGCGACACCAGCAGCCGTACGGCACCCCGGTCGAGCCCCGGCCCGCATTGCTCGGCCGGCACCCGCGCGGACAGCCCCTCCGGCACCCTCACCGCCAGCGTCATCGCCGCCCCTCCAGCAACGACGGCGCCCCATAGCGCCCGCTCGCCGGACGCTCGTCCAGCAGCCGCAGGAAGGCGGGCACCACACTGCCCGGGTCCGGCCGCGGATCGTCGTCGTCCGGTACGGCCGCCGCGTACAGGTCCGTGGCCATGTCCCCGGGATCGACCGCCCACACCCGCAGCCCGGGCTCCTCCGCACCGAGCACCGCCGTCAGCTGGTCCAGGGCCGCCTTCGACGCTCCGTAGCCGCCCCACGTCTCGTACGCCTCGGCGGCCGCGTCCGAGCTGACCGCGATCACCGCGCCGGCCCCCGACGACCGCAGCAGCGGCAGCGCCTCCTGGACCAGGCCCAGCGCGGCCACCACGTTCACCTCCAGCGCCCGCCGCAGCCCGTCCAGGGGCAGCCCCTCCAGCCGTACCAGCGGCTGAGCACCCAGCGCGCTCGCGTTGTTCACCAGCAGGTCGACGCCGCCCAGCCGCCAGGCCGCCGCCACCAGCTCCGACCGGTGCGCGGCATCCGTGACATCGCCGGGCAGAGCCGTCACCCGCGTCCCGTGCGCCGCCAGCGCCGCCTCCGTCTCCTTCAGGGCGTACGCCGTCCTGGCGTCCAGCACCAGATCCCAGCCCCGCGCGGCCAGCGCCCCGGCGAGCGCCCGCCCCAGCCCCTTCGAGGCACCCGTGATGATCGCTACCGGCATGACAAACCGTCCCCTCGTCATCGACCGCCTCCGATCGGCGGTGCCCTCAACGTAGGAACCGGACCGCCCGCCGCGCCTCGGACGCGGGCCGCAGAACGCCGGGGCCCTTCGTCCTAAGCCGCCGCTCCGGGGACCTGCGCCCTAGGTCTCCCGCCCTAGTCGGCGGCCGACACAGGGCCGATCCGGGCTGTCGACCCCGCCGGTACCGTGAGGGCATGAGTCAAGGCCCCAGGTCCGGCCTAGCCGCGGTGAGCTCCGCGCTGCTGGCCATGAGCAGGCACCTCGAGGTGCGCGACGTCCTCAAGACGATCGTCGCCTCGGCCCGTGAGCTGCTCGATGCGCAGTACGCGGCACTCGGCGTCCCCGACGACCACGGCGGCTTCGCCCAGTTCGTCGTCGACGGCGTCAGCGAGCAGCAGTGGCGGGCCATCGGCCCCCTGCCGCGCCAGCACGGCATCCTCGCGGCCATGCTCCAGGAGGCCAAGGCCGAGCGCCTCGCCGACGTGCGCAAGGACCCCCGCTTCGAGGGCTGGCCCTCCGCCCACCCCGAGATGTCCGACTTCCTGGGCCTGCCCATCCGCGACGGCGACGAGGTCATCGGAGCCCTGTTCCTGGCCAACAAGAACTGTCCTAAACCGGAGGGCAGCTGCGGCTTCACCGAGGACGACGAGGACCTCCTCGCCATCCTCGCCCAGCACGCGGCGATCGCCCTCACCAACGCCCGCCTGTACGAACGCAGCCGCGAACTGACCATCGCCGAGGAACGCTCCCGCCTCGCCCACGAACTGCACGACGCGGTCAGCCAGAAGCTGTTCTCCCTGCGCCTGACGGCCCAGGCCGCCGCCGCCCTCGTCGACCGCGACCCCTCCCGTGCCAAGGGTGAGCTGCACCAGGTCGCCGCCCTCGCCGCCGAAGCCGCGGACGAACTGCGCGCCGCCGTCGTCGAATTGAGGCCGGCCGCGCTGGACGAGGACGGCCTCGTCGCCACTCTCCGCACCCAGATCCAGGTCCTCGACCGAGCCCACAGCGCGCGCGTGACCTTCGCCGGCTGCGGAGTCCGCGCTCTGCCCGCCGCGCAGGAGGAGGCCGTCCTGCGGGTCGCGCAGGAAGCGCTGCACAACGCCCTGCGTCACTCTGGGGCGTCCCAGGTCGACGTGACCCTGGAGAAGCGCGCCGGCGGCGCCGTCCTGCGTATCACGGACGACGGCGGCGGTTTCGACCCGCAGTCGATACGCAGGGCAGGACGCCACCTGGGCCTGGTCTCCATGCGGGACCGGGCGAGCGGCGTCGGCGGCGCCCTGACGGTGGAATCGGCGCCCGGCAAGGGCACCACGATCGAGATGGAGGTCCCCGGTGGCTGACGCAATCAGGGTGCTGCTCGTCGACGACCACCAGGTGGTCCGCCGGGGCCTGCGCACCTTCCTGGAAGTGCAGGACGACATCGAGGTCGTGGGCGAGGCCGCCGACGGCGCCGAAGGAGTCGACCGCGCCGAGGAACTGAAGCCCGACATCGTCCTGATGGACGTCAAGATGCCCGGCATGGACGGCGTGGAGGCCCTGCGCAGGCTCCGCGAACTGGACAACCCCGCGCGCGTGCTGATCGTCACCAGCTTCACCGAACAGCGCACGGTGGTCCCGGCCCTGCGCGCGGGCGCCGCCGGGTACGTGTACAAGGACGTGGACCCGGACGCGCTCGCCGGCGCCATCCGCTCCGTCCACGCCGGTCACATCCTGCTTCAACCCGAGGTCGCGGGCGCCCTGTTGGCGCAGGAGGAGAGCGGCTCGGGACAGGGCAGGGGAGGGTCGCTCACGGAACGGGAGCGCGAGGTGCTCGGCCTGATAGCGGACGGCCGCTCCAACCGCGAGATCGCCCGCGCTCTGGTCCTCTCCGAGAAGACCGTCAAGACGCACGTCTCGAACATCCTCATGAAACTCGACTTGGCGGACCGCACCCAGGCCGCGCTGTGGGCCGTACGCCATGGCGTGACCGGCTGAAACGCTCTCCGCAGGACGTGACCGACGGCAATACGGAAGGTTCCGCTCCGAGCTGAGATTCATACCGTCGTGGGAATGTCCCCCGGACGGCGCATCCTTCGTGGGTCTCCACCGTTCTCCAGTGCGTGCTGCGGCGACTGTCGCGGCGATCACCAGGAGGGCTCAGAAGTGAAGAACCTGAAGAAGGCAGCGGCCGTGGCGATGGTGGCCGGCGGGCTGGTCGCCGCCGGCTCCGGCATTGCGTCCGCCACCACCGGCGGCGCGTGGGCCGACGGCCAGGCCGTCGGCTCCCCGGGCGTCGGCTCGGGCAACGTCGTCCAGGCTCCGGTCCACGTCCCGGTGAACGTCTCCGGCAACAGCGTCAACGTCATCGGCGTCCTGAACCCGGCCTTCGGCAACACCGCCGTCAACCACTGAGGCCCAGAACCCTGAAAGGCCCCGCGAACGCACCACGCTCGCGGGGCCTTTCGGCGCAGGTAAGCAAAATCAGCCCGTCCGGCGTTTGAGGACGAGGCCGTTCAGGCCGATACGGGGGTCTGGGGGCAGAGCCCCCAGGGACGGTCACCCCAACCCCGGCCACCAGCGTCCCTCACCGCACCCCCCGCTCCCGCTCCTCCACAACGGAGTTGTACGCCGCGACCTGCGCCCGCCGAGCCGTCCGCTCCACCGGCCGCAACGCCTCCCCCCGAGCCACCATCTCCGACGCGCTCACCGCACCCCCTTGCCCGTTCTCATGGGCGAGGGAAATCAACATCCCCACCCGCTGTGCCAACTCCAGCACCCGCACCGCCCGCGGCGGATACCCCGGCGCCAACACCTCCCGCCCCCGCTCGGCCCGCGCCCGATACGCGTCGAGCGCCGCCGCGGCCACCGGCCCCGACCCCGCCACATCCAGCCGCGTCAGCACCTGCGTAGCCTCCCGCAGCGCCTCCGCCAGCTCCCGCTCCGCCTCACCCAACGACGGCACGTCTGCAGGCGGAGCCTCCCGCACCGCCAGGCACCGCCAGGTCACCTCGACATGCACATCACCCGCGGGCCCGGCCTCGAACACCTCCGGCACCAGCCCCAGCGCCGCCCCGTGACAGACCACCGCCTCCTCGGCCTCCAACGCCCGCGCATTGAACTCCGGCGGCCCGCTCAACCCCAGCGGATGCCCCGGCGCGGGGAGAGCCACCCGCAATCCGGTCGCCCCCAGCGCCCGCAGCCGCCCCAGCGCGAGCGTGAGCCCGACGGGCCCCGACTCACCGGGCAGCCCCTCCACCCGGTGCACCGCGTCCTCGCCGACGATGGCGAGCACGGCGTCGTCCGGTGAGGCAAATCCGGCCAAAAGGGCGTTTCCCCAAGCGGCAAGGCGTCCAGAGCGCGGTTCCGTGAGCATGCCCCCACCCTAAGGACCGGACCGATGGAATGGACCGGGCGACCGGTGGCGTAGATTTCCTAGAGGGCTGCGCCCACCGGCGCGGCGGACCGAGCCACAGGCGAACGCGACAGCCGAGACCGGCCACACTGCAAGGGGAGACAACGCGCTCATGAGCGATGTTCTGGAGCTTCAGGACGTATCCGTGGTCCGCGAGGGCCGGGCTCTGGTGGACCAGGTCTCCTGGTCGGTCAAGGAGGGCGAGCGCTGGGTCATCCTCGGCCCGAACGGCGCAGGCAAGACCACCCTCCTGAACGTCGCGTCCAGCTACCTCTACCCCAGCCAGGGCACCGCCACCATCCTCGGCGAGACCCTCGGCAAGCCCGGCACCGACGTCTTCGAGCTGCGCCCGCGCATCGGCATGGCAGGCCTCGCCATGGCCGACAAGCTGCCCAAGCGCCAGACCGTCCTCGAAACGGTCCTCACGGCCGCCTACGGCATGACGGCCACCTGGCAGGAGGACTACGAGGAGATCGACGAGCAGCGCGCCCGCGCCTTCCTCGACCGCCTCGGCATGAGCGATTACCTCGACCGTAAGTTCGGCACCCTCTCCGAGGGCGAGCGCAAGCGCACCCTCATCGCCCGCGCCCTGATGACCGACCCCGAGCTGCTCCTCCTCGACGAGCCCGCCGCCGGCCTCGACCTCGGCGGCCGCGAGGACCTCGTACGCCGTCTCGGCCGCCTCGCCCGCGACCCGATCGCCCCCTCGATGCTCATGGTCACCCACCACGTCGAGGAGATCGCGCCCGGCTTCACCCACGTCCTCATGATCCGCCAGGGCAAGGTCCTGGCCGCGGGTCCTCTGGAGCTCGAACTCACCTCCCGCAACCTCTCCCTCTGCTTCGGTCTCCCGCTCGTCGTCGAGCAGGTCGGCGAACGATGGACCGCTCAGGGCCTGCCGCTGTCCTGACGGCGTGAAGGGCTCGCGAAGACCCGGGTAAGAAGCCTCCTTCAACCGGATCGGCGCCCTGTCGGCGGCAGGACCCGCGGTCCTACCATTGCCCTGTGAACGACATCGACGCATGGGTGTGGTGGCTCGTCGGCGCGGCCGCGCTCGGAATCCCGCTCGTGGTGACCGCGATGCCGGAGTTCGGGATGCTTGCCGTGGGCGCCGTCGCCGCCGCGGGTGTCGCCGGGTTCGGCGGTGGAGTCGTACCCCAAGTCCTCGTCTTCGCCGTGGTGTCGGTCGCCCTCATCGCCGTGGTACGGCCCGTCGCGGCCCGCCATCGCACACAGCGGCCCCAACTCGTCACGGGTGTCGACGCGTTGAAGGGCAAACAGGCCGTCGTACTGGAACGGGTCGACGGCTCCGGCGGCCGGATCAAGCTTGCCGGAGAGGTCTGGACGGCCCGCGCACTCGACACCGGCCTCGCCTATGAAGTAGGCCAGGAAGTCGACGTCGTGGACATCGAGGGGGCCACGGCGATCATCATGTGACCTCGTACAACGCAACTGAAGCGAACGAGCCACGAGTTGCACGACGGTCTGTCAGACTCGACCGAGCAAGATCTTCAACAACCATAAGATCTTCCGAAAGCGCCGAGGCGGAGAAGGGTACGGGGAGCCGACGATGGAACCGGTCATCATCGTCTTGATCATTCTGGTGGTGTTGGTCTTCATCGCCCTGATCAAGACGATCCAAGTCATTCCGCAGGCCAGCGCGGCCATCGTCGAGCGCTTCGGCCGCTACACGCGGACGCTCAACGCGGGCCTGAACATCGTCGTGCCGTTCATAGACACCATCCGCAACCGCATCGACCTGCGCGAACAGGTCGTACCGTTCCCGCCGCAGCCGGTGATCACCCAGGACAACCTGGTCGTCAACATCGACACCGTCATCTACTACCAGGTCACCGACGCCCGGGCCGCCACCTACGAGGTCGCCAGCTACATCCAGGCGATCGAGCAGCTCACCGTCACCACCCTCCGCAACATCATCGGCGGCATGGACCTGGAGCGGACCCTGACCTCCCGCGAGGAGATCAACGCGGCCCTGCGGGGCGTCCTCGACGAGGCCACCGGCAAGTGGGGCATCCGCGTCAACCGCGTCGAGTTGAAGGCCATCGAGCCGCCCACCTCCATCCAGGACTCGATGGAGAAGCAGATGCGCGCCGACCGGGACAAGCGCGCCGCCATCCTCACCGCCGAAGGTACGCGCCAGGCGGCCATCCTCACCGCAGAGGGCGAGAAGCAGTCCCAGATCCTGCGCGCCGAAGGTGAGGCCAAGGCCGCCGCCCTGCGCGCAGAAGGTGAGGCCCAGGCCGTCCGTACGGTCTTCGAGGCGATCCACGCCGGCGACCCGGACCAGAAGCTGCTCTCCTACCAGTACCTCCAGATGCTTCCGAAGATCGCCGAAGGCGACGCCAACAAGCTCTGGATCGTCCCCAGCGAAATCGGCGACGCCCTCAAGGGCCTGTCCGGCGCCATGGGCAACTTCGGCGCCATGGGCGGCGGTTCTGGCGGCAACGGCTCAACGGGCAACAACGGCACGGAACGCCGGGAGAAGCCCCAGATCGACTGAGAGCTCTTGGAACGCAGGGCAACTCCCGCGCCCCGAAAGGGGCGCGGGGAACTGCGCGACAAGCCACACACAACCCGCAGCCAACGAACTAAGCCGCTTCCCGAGCCAACCACGCGGGCAACGCAGCAAAGTCATCCTGCGCCAAAGCCAAGAGCATCGCATCCGCAGGTGTCGGCTCGAACGGCTCCCGAAGCAGCGGCATCCCCGCCTCCACCGGAGTCCGGTTCGCCTTGCGGTGGTTGTCCTCCGCACACGAGGCCACCGTGTTCAACCAGGTGTCCTGACCACCCTGCGACCGCGGCACCACATGGTCCACGGTCGTCGCCCGCCTCCCGCAGTACGCGCACCTGTGCCGGTCACGTACCAGGACACCCCGCCTCGACCACGGAGCTTGTCTTCGGAAGGGCACCCGTACGTACCTGCACAGCCTGATCACCCGAGGCGCCGGTATGTCGACGGCGGCTCCACGCATCCGCAGTTCGGGGTGGGCCTGCTCGACGACGGCCTTATCCTGGAGCACCAGCACGACGGCTCGGTTCAACGTCACCGTCGACAGCGGCTCAAAGCTCGCGTTCAGTACCAGCGTGTCCCGCATCCAGCCCACCTCCCGTGCACCGGCCCACCCCATGGCGGGCTGGGATCAACTCTGGCCGGGCACGCCGAGATGGACAACGCAATATCTGCTGCTCCCGCGGGGGGTGACCCCCGCGACCCCCGGCAACAAAAATGCCCGCCCCTGATCAATTCCAAGACCAGAGGCGGACAAACGTTGAATGAACGATGAGCTTACTCAGCCCACGGCTTCAGCCCTGTTTCAGCCTTCCGCGGGAATCTCGTACTCACCGATCAGCTGCGCACGCGCGATCGTGTGGAACCGCAGATTGAAGCCGACGGCGGCAGGCGAGGCGTCGGAATCCGGACCGAGCTTCTCCTGGTCCACCGCGTACACCGTGAAGACGTACCGGTGCGGCCCGTCCCCGGGCGGCGGCGCGGCACCGCCGAACTCCTTCGTCCCGTAGTCGTTCCGCGCGTGTACGACGCCCTCCGGCAGCCCCTCGAACTTGCCGCCGCCCGCACCCGCGGGCAGCTCCGTCACGGAGGCCGGGATGTCGAACAGGACCCAGTGCCAGAACCCGCTGCCCGTGGGGGCGTCGGGGTCGTAGCAGGTCACGGCGAAACTCTCGGTCTCGGGCGGGAAGCCCTCCCACCGCAGCTGCGGCGAGGTGTTGCCGGCCGCGTGGACCTGAGCGTCCTTGAGCGTCGCCCCCTCCCGCACGTCCTCGCTCGTGACCGTGAACGACGGCACGGGCGGATGGAAGTCGTGGGGGAGCGGCCGCCTCTTGAGCTCGGTCACCTCAATACCTCCTGCATCGGTTCTGGAGTCAGTGGTTCCGAGCCTAGAACCAGTTGCGCTTGCTGCCGACCTCGGACAGCCACTGGTTGAGGTACGCCGCCCAGTCGGTCCCCTGGTAGTCGTGCAGACCGACCTGGAACGACCGGAACGTGTCACTGCCCTCACCGAACAGGCCCGGCTTCTTGTCCATCTCCAGGACGACGTCCATGGCCTGGTCGTCGGCGACGAAGCTCAGCTCGACCTGGTTGAGGCCCCGGTACTGCGACGGCGGGAAGAACTCGATCTCCTGGTAGAACGGCAGCTTCTGCCGCGTCCCCCGGATGTGCCCCCGCTCCAGGTCCGCGCTCTTGAACCGGAAGCCCAGTTGGATGAACGCGTCCAGGATCGCCTTCTGCGCCGGCAGCGGGTGCACGTTGATCGGGTCCAGGTCACCGGAGTCCACGGCCCGCGCGATCTCCAG
Source organism: Streptomyces sp. NPDC002888 (assembly GCF_042888465.1). Classification (NCBI taxonomy): domain Bacteria; kingdom Bacillati; phylum Actinomycetota; class Actinomycetes; order Kitasatosporales; family Streptomycetaceae; genus Streptomyces; species Streptomyces sp. NPDC002888. The sequence continues at coordinate 100,368 of NZ_JBIAPU010000039.1, forward strand.
CTCCGTGGTCACACCAATGTGCATTCCGCGCAGCGTCTGACCGTCGATCGTGGTGACCGGCGTCTCCCACGGAATCTCCAGCCCGAACGGCACCGCGTGAACGGCGTTCGCCTGGAGCTCGAACGCGCCCCCGAGCCGCAGCTTCGTGAACTCGATGTTCTGCTTGTACTCCTGGTCCTGGCCCTCGACCTCGACCTGGGCCTGCAGCCCGACGGACAGCCCCTCGATCTGCTGGTTGACGGACCCGCCCTGGATCCGCACCTCACCCTGGACGACGCCGCCCGGCACGACGTTGACCTCGGTCAGCTCGGTCTCGACCGAAGCCCCGCCGGCCCCCAGACTCGCGAGCAGCTTCTTGAACGCCATGACTCTCCCTCGTTACGAGTGGATCCCTGGTGCCTGATCCCTGTTCCCTACAAACGCGATCCGGCCGTGACCGGTTCCGCTCACACCCTGGCAAGCGGCCCGCTCCCTGGCCACCCCGACGCACCCACTCGTCTGCACTACGCTCGGAGGGCATGATCGCGACCCCCGACCGTACGCCCCTGTCCAGGAACTTCTTCGACCGGCCTGTCCTGGACGTCGCGCCCGATCTCCTCGGCCGCATCCTCGTACGCACCACCCCGGACGGCCCGATCGCCCTGCGCCTCACGGAGGTCGAGGCCTACGACGGCCCGAACGACCCCGGATCGCACGCCTACCGCGGCCGCACGGCCCGCAACGACGTGATGTTCGGTCCGCCGGGCCATGTGTACGTCTACTTCACCTACGGCATGTGGTTCTGCATGAACCTCGTGTGCGGTCCCGAGGGCACGGCGAGCGCGGTCCTGCTCCGCGCCGGCGAGATCGTCGAGGGCGCCGAACTGGCCCGCAAACGTCGACTCTCGGCCCGAAATGACAAGGAACTGGCCAAAGGGCCCGCCCGCCTGGCCACGGCCCTGGGTGTCGACCGGTCCCTCGACGGTACGGACGCCTGTACCCCCGACGAGACCCCGCTACGCATCCTTACGGGCACCGCTGTTCCCTCCGACCAGGTACGCAACGGTCCACGCACCGGAGTGGCCGGCGACGGAGGCGTCCACCCCTGGCGTTTCTGGATCGCCAACGACCCGACGGTGAGCCCCTACAGGGCCCATGTCCCTCGGCGCCGCCGAAGTTGACTCGCCCCTCGAAGGTGCGTAATGTAGCCCAAGCCGCTTGATCCGGTTACGGCGATTCGCCAGCAGCCGAGAGCGGCCACCCACTACCTACGACGCCCCTCAGCGGGAGCGAATTCGGCATGCCCGCATGCCCGAATTCAATCTCGCAGGAACTCGATTATGAGTTGCCGAGGGAATCGGCTAACGTAGTGAATGTCGAAAGGCCGACGGGGCGAAAGTCCTGAGTCTCAGACAAAACCCGCCGACAGGGAATCGGACAGCGAAACGGTCTGATAGAGTCGGAAACGCAAGACCGAAGGGAAGCGCCCGGAGGAAAGCCCGAGAGGGTGAGTACAAAGGAAGCGTCCGTTCCTTGAGAACTCA
>NZ_JBIAPU010000040.1:0-90505 GCF_042888465.1 Streptomyces sp. NPDC002888
TTCTCAAGGAACGGACGCTTCCTTTGTACTCACCCTCTCGGGCTTTCCTCCGGGCGCTTCCCTTCGGTCTTGCGTTTCCGACTCTATCAGATCTTCTTCCGATCCGATTTCCTCGGTGCTTTCCAGGTTCCCGCTCTCGCGTTTCCCTTTCCGGCGGTTCCGACTCTACCAGATCCTTTCGGCCCTGATTCCCAGTCAGAGGGGGTTGTCTTCGCGGCTGTTGGGCCGTTCCGACGTCTCAAACCTTAGCGGATCCTCCCGGCGATTCCCAATCGAGTCGTTCGAGTCGATCGAGACCGGCCGAGCCTCCGAATCGAATTGAATTCGGGCACGCCAAATTCAACCCCGTAAGGAGTGATCGATCTGCTGATTTGATTGCCGCTCGTGCGGCGGAGGTGCTGACGAAGAACCGTTACGGCTCTCCGACAACCCGAAGAACTCTACGGGCCCCCTAGGGGGCTGTCAAGTGTCCGCTGTCAAGGTCTTTTCGGCAGGTCTCAGTCGAGGTCGCTGAGGCGTCCGCCGGAGTCCGGCTGAGCGTGTTCCACCCGGCGAAGGAGCCTGGTCAGAACCTCGCCGAGCACGGTGCGCTCGACCGGTGACAGGTCCTGGAGCAGGTCCTCCTCGAAGACCGTCGCCAGGCGCATGGCCTCCAGCCACTTCTCGCGTCCCTCCGGTGTCAGCTCGACGATGACTCGGACCCGGTTGGCCTCGTCCCGCTCTCGGGTAACCAGCCCCTCCGTAACCATGCGGTCGATCCGGTGGGTCATCGCGGCCGGCGTCAGACCGAGTCGCTTCGCGATGTCGCTGGGGCCCATGCGGTAGGGGGCGCCGGAGAGGACGAGCTCCTTGAGGACCTCCCACTCGGCGTTGCTGATGCCGAGGGCGGCGGTCTGGCGGCCGTAGGCGACGTTCATACGGCGGTTCAGGCGGGAGAGCGCCGAGACGATCTGCTCGACCTGAGGATCGAGGTCCTGGAACTCGCGCTGGTAGGCGGCGATCTGCTCTTCGAGTGTCGGCTCACTGAGGCTGCCGGGGGTGTCGCCCATGGCCGAAGTATGGCACGGGGCCGCTTGGCATTGAAGTCCTTCGAGGTGTACTGTTTAGCTTCTAACTTTAGCTTCGAAGTCTTCAGTCCTAACTACTGAGGCATCCCAACTACTAGAGAGAGGTGAACGTGACCAGGGCGATGGGCGCAGCGATGCGCCGGATCCACGTGGGCAACGCACTCAGCGCGTTCGGGCTCGGTTTCACCGTCCCCTACCTGTACGTCTATGTGGCGCAGGTGCGGGGGCTCGGTGCTGTGACGGCGGGTCTCGTACTCGCCGTCTTCGCCGTGGCCGCGCTGATCGTGCTGCCGTTCGCCGGCCGGGCGATCGTGCGGCGCGGCCCTCTTCCGGTGCTGCTCGCCGCCCTGGTCACCGCCGCGCTGGGGTCGCTGAGCCTGGGGCTCGCCGGCAATGCGACGGCCGTACTGCTGTCGGCGGCGGCGCTCGGGGCCGGGCAGGCCGTGATGCAGCCGGCGCTCGCGACGATGATCGTGGACTGCTCGACGGCGGAGACGCGCTCACGGGCGTTCGCGACGCAGTTCTTTCTGCAGAACCTCGGGCTCGGCGTCGGTGGGCTGATAGGCGGGCATCTCGTCGATGCCACGCGCGTGTCGTCGTTCACGCTGTTGTTCGCGATCGAGGCGGCGATGTTCCTGCTGCTGGTCGTGGTGATGGCGACGGTGCGGACGCCGCACTCGCCGCGGATGGAGGACGCGCCCGCGGGGTCGGCGAAGGGGAGCTGGAAGCAGCTGCTCGGGAACCGGGCCATGGTGCAGCTGTGTGTGCTGGGGTTCGTGCTGTTCTTCGCCTGCTACGGGCAGTTCGAGTCGGGGCTGAGCGCGTACGGCGTGGAGGCGGCGGGGATATCGACGTCCGCGTTGGGCACCGCGCTGGCGGCGAACACGGCGATGATCGTCGTCGCGCAGTTCGCCGTGCTGAGGTTCGTCGAGCGGCGTCGGCGGTCCCGGGTGATCGCGTCCGTGGGGCTGATCTGGGCTGTGGCGTGGCTCGCGGCGGCGTACGCGGGGCTTGGGCACGGCAGCCAGGAGATGGCGACGGCGGCGTTCGTGTCGACGTACGCGCTGTTCGGTCTCGGGGAGGCCATGCTGTCGCCGACGGTGGCTCCGCTGGTGGCGGATCTGGCGCCGGCCGGGATGGCGGGGCAGTACAACTCGGCGTTCGCCCTGGTGAAGCAGTTGGCGTTGGCGGTGGGGCCTGCTGTGGGCGGGCCGATGGGGGCGTCGTTGCATGCGCCGTACGTGGTGACGTTCCTGCTGTTTTCGTTGGGGATCACTTGGCTGGCCCTGCGGCTCGGGCGGCAGCTGAGTGCGGTGCAGGATCAGCCGTGGGTGGCTCGGAGTCGCGTGGTCACCCGTGGTGGGGCCGGCGACGCACGGGTGTCCGCACCCACCAGCCCGTCCGGCGTTTGAGGACGAGGCCGTTCAGGCCGAAGTCTTCGACAGTACGAACTCGCACCACACCGCTTTTCCTCCTCCCGGGGTACGTCTCGACCCCCAGTTCGACGCGATCGTCGCCACGATGGCGATGCCTCTGCCGGACTCGTCGCCGGGTTCGGCGCGGCGGCGCCTTGGGAGGTGGTCGTCACCGTCGGTGACCTCGATGATCAGGCGGCGGTCGGTGCGGCGGAGGCGGAGGCGCATGGGCGGGGTGCCGTGCTGGAGGGAGTTGGCGACGAGTTCGCTGGCGGCCAGGACGCCGAGGTCGTGCAGCTCGGGTGGGAAGCGCCAGCTGGTGAGGACGCCGGAGGCGAACGCCCGCGCGCGTGGGGCCGCCTCCACTCCACCGAGGAGTTCCAGGGCCGCGTTGCGGAAGAGTTCGCTGTCGGGGCCCGTGCGGGCGGGGTGCTGGAGGACCAGGACGGCCACGTCGTCGTCGTGGTCGGCGGTGACCCCGGCCGTGCGGACCAGGCGGTCGCAGACCACCTGGGGGGTGCCGGTGGCTCCGGCCAGGGCGCGTCCCAGAGTGGCGATGCCCTCGTCGAGGTCCTCGTCCCTGCGTTCGACCAGACCATCCGTGTAGAGGACGGCCGTGGAGCCGGGGCTCAGCGGGATCGAGCCGGAGGCATGCATCCAGCCACCGGTGCCGAGGGGTGGGCCGGTGGGTTCGTCGGCGCGCTGGACCGTGCCGTTGGCGTCGCGGACCAGGATGGGCAGGTGGCCCGCGGAGGCGTACACCAGCCGGCCCTCGTTGGGGTCGTGGATGGCGTACACGCAGGTGGCGATCTGGTTGGCGTCGATCTCGGCGGCGAGACCGTCGAGGAGATTCAGGATCTCGTGCGGGGGAAGGTCGAGGCGGGCGTAGGCGCGGACGGCCGTGCGGAGCTGTCCCATGACCGCGGCGGCGCGAACGCCTCTGCCCATGACGTCGCCGATGACGAGGGCCGTGCGGCCGCCGCCGAGGGTGATCACGTCGTACCAGTCGCCGCCGACCGCGGCCTCGGTGCCGCCGGGCTGGTAGGTGGCCGCGATGCGCAGGTCGTCCGGCTGTTCGAGTTCCTGGGGGAGCAGGGAGCGCTGGAGGGTGACGGCTGTCTCGCGCTGACGGCGTTCGCTGGCGCGGAGGCGTTCGGCGGCCTCGGCGTGGTCGGTGACGTCGGTGGCGAAGACCAGTACCCCGCCCTCACTGTCGGCGGTGCCGGCGACGGGGGTGCAGGTGAAGGTGTAGGAGCGGCCGTCGGGGGCCTTGCGGGACTTGACCGTGCGGGGCTTGCCGCTGCGCAGGACCTGGTCGAGGAGCGGGAGCAGGCCCGGTTCCCGCAGCTCGGGGAGGGCGTCGCGGGCCGGTTCACCGAGGGGGCGTGCGCCGAAGGCCGTCACGTAGGCGTCGTTGACGTAGGCGAGGCGGTGGTCGGGGCCGTGGATCAGGGCGACGAGGGCCGGGACGCGGTCGAGGACCTCGCGGACCGGGAGTTCGTCGACGGCCCGTACAGGCGTTGCTTCATCGGTCAGTTGTTCGGCACGGGCCGCGGGCACTGAGCCCTCTCCCTGCCGTTCGGGGGAGGCGGGGTGCTCGGTCCGCGCTGCTGCGCGGCGCTGCGTTCCGGGGAGCCGGGCGCTCCAGCGCGTGAAGTTCACGAATCCTTGCCTCGTGTAGTCGTCGTCGGCCGGCTCCGGACCGGGCCAGGGCTCCGGTGACCGCACATTGTGGCAGCACCGGGGTATGCGGCACTGGGGAACAGCGTCGTGGGTTCGCGGGGTGGTGGGCGGGCGGCCCGCCCGGGCTCGGGGTCAGTCTGGCAGGGCGGCCGTCCGGGCCGACAGTCGTCAGACGCCGGGGCGGCCGGAGGAGTTCCTGGGTCAGGTCAGGACGACCCCTTCGGGTCGTCAGAAGGCTTTCCACCGGCCGCCAGTTCGAACTCCGCTCGAGGGTGTTCGAGTGATCCGAGCGAGACGATCTCCCTCTTGAAGAGCCCGGAGAGGGTCCATTCGGCGAGCACGCGCGCCTTGCGGTTGAAGGTCGGCACCCTGCTGAGGTGGTAGGCGCGGTGCATGAACCAGGCGGGGTAGCCCTTGAGCTTGCGCCCGTAGACCTGGGCGACACCCTGGTGGAAGCCGAGGGAGGCGACGGAGCCGGCGTACTTGTGGGCGTACGTCTCCAGGGGTTCGCCGCGCAGGGAGTGGACGATGTTGTCGCCGAGGACCCTGGACTGGCGCAGGGCGTGCTGCGCGTTGGGGGCGGTCTTCTTGCCGGGTTCGTCGGCGGTGACGTCGGGGACGGCGGCGGCGTCGCCCGCGGCCCACGCGTGCGTGGTGCCCTCGACGGACAGCTCGGCGGTGCATTTCAGCCGTCCGCGCTCGGTGCGGGGCAGGTCGGTGGCGGCGAGGACCGGGTGGGGTTTGACGCCGGCGGTCCACACGACCGTACGGGTCGGGAAGCGGGCGCCGTCACTGAGGACGGCGACGCGGTCCGCGCACGATTCCAGCCGGGTGTTCAGGCGTACGTCGATGTTGCGGCGGCGCAGTTCGGTGACGGTGTAGCGGCCCATCTCCTCGCCGACCTCCGGCAGGATGCGGTCGGAGGCCTCGACGAGGATCCACTTCATGTCCTCGGGCTTGATGTTGTGGTAGTACCGCGCGGCGTAGCGGGCCATGTCCTCCAACTCGCCGAGTGCCTCCACTCCGGCGTAGCCGCCGCCGACGAAGACGAAGGTGAGGGCCGCGTCGCGGATCGCGGGGTCGCGGGTGGAGGAGGCGATGTCCATCTGCTCGATGACGTGGTTGCGCAGCCCGATGGCCTCCTCGACCGTCTTGAAGCCGATGGCGTGGTCGGCGAGGCCGGGGATGGGCAGCGTGCGCGAGACGGAGCCGGGCGCGAGGACGAGTTCGTCGTACGGCAGCTGGAGGGCGCCGGTGCCCTCCTCCTCGGTGGCGAGGGTGGTCACGGTCGCGGTGCGCTTGGCGTGGTCGACGGCGGTGGCCTCGCCGACGATGACCCGGCAGTGGGGCAGGACGCGGCGCAGCGGCACGACGACGTGGCGGGGGGAGATGGAGCCGGCGGCCGCCTCGGGGAGGAACGGCTGGTACGTCATGTACGGGTCGGGTGTGACCACGGTGATCTCCGCGTCGCCCCGGGCGAGTTCCTGTTTCAGTTTCCGCTGGAGCCGCAGGGCCGTGTACATCCCGACGTAGCCGCCGCCGACAACGAGAATGCGCGCACGTTCCTTCACCATCCCATGACGCACCCAGCGTCGGCGTTTGTCCACAGCCCCGACAATGTGTGTGACCTCGGGTCTGGTGTGCGCAGGGTTGGCCGAATCACAAGCGTACGGGGCAGGTGTGCAGGTCAGAGGGGGTGCACTGGAGGGCGGGAAGGGGATCAATCGGGACGTATGCCACCCGTACTCCGATCGAGGGGCGCTCCGTGCGGAACGTGCCCCTTCTGAATTGACTCCCTCTCAACTATGTTCGTGTGTCGACGGGGTGTAGGGGGATGGCTCGTCGAGTTCGCGACGGGCGGACTCGGGAAGCGGGTCGGTTCCGCATGCTCCGGGCATTCAATGGCGGGGAGAGTCTCCGGGGGGAGACGTCATTACCGGGGGATCATTCATGCATATTCAGGACTCTCATTGGACATCCGCATCCGCCGTCGTATCGGGCGGTGGAGCGGTGATCAGCGCGGCGGCGCACAACGGACGCGGTGATGTACCGCGGACGACGCCGCTGCGCGTGGACGCACAGCGCAATCTGGAGCACGTGCTGCGTGCGGCGCGCGAGGTCTTCGGCGAGCTGGGGTACGGCGCGCCGATGGAGGACGTGGCGCGGCGCGCGCGGGTCGGCGTCGGCACGGTGTACCGGCGCTTTCCGAGCAAGGACGTCCTGGTGCGGCGGATAGCCGAGGAGGAGACCTCCCGGCTGACCGACCAGGCGCGTGCGGCGCTCGGGCAGGAGGACGAGCCGTGGTCGGCGCTGTCGCGCTTCCTGCGGACATCGGTGGCCTCGGGTGCCGGGCGGCTGCTGCCGCCGCAGGTGCTCAAGGTCGGTGTCTCCGACGACGGCACGGACGGTGCCCCGTTCGACGAGGCGCGGGTGCCGCAGCAGCGGACCCAGCCGGGCGGCGGGGAGCTGCGGCTGGTGCCGGAGGAGGGCACCGCGTCGTCGGTCGCGGCGGACGACGACACCGGGGCGGCGGCGCTGCTCGAGGTCGTGGGCCGGCTCGTGGAGCGGGCGCGCGCGGCGGGTGAGCTGCGGGCCGACGTGTCGGTGTCCGACGTACTGCTGGTGATCGCGACGGCGGCGCCTTCGCTGCCGGACGCGGCCCAGCAGGCGGCGGCCTCGGCGCGACTGCTGGACATCCTGCTGGAGGGACTGCGGTCGCGGCCGGCGTGAGGCATGGGTGCGTGGGTGCCGCGGTACCCACGCACCAACCAACTCCAGCTGTCTCAAGAACAGTTGAGCCTTCCCCGTACGAGTGAGTCCTAGTACTGGCGCTCGAAAAGTCCCCACGGACGAGTGGATGGTCGTACGGCGGGGTCCTGAACAAAAGCCCATATGGCACTCTGGCCCGGTGTTCGGGACTGGTTGGTCTGGCGGCGGGGGCTTTCCGCGATGAGCGTGCACGGGCGGGACGAGTCACTCGATGACGGTGACGCGGAGGTCGGCGGCCTGACCACACCACAGGTGCCGAGTCAGGGAAGACGGACGCTGCCGTCGTCCGACGCCGAGCTGATCGGCCGGATGCGCTCGGGCGACGACACGGCGTACGAGGAGCTGTACCGGCGCCACGCGGACGCCGTGCGCCGGTACGCGCGCACCTGCTGCCGTGACGCCCACACCGCCGACGACCTCACCGCCGAGGTCTTCGCCCGCGTGCTCCAGGCCGTACGCGGCGGCGCGGGCCCCGAACACGCCGTGCGTGCCTATCTGCTCACCTCCGTCCGGCGCGTCGCCGCCCACTGGACGCGGTCGGCGCGGCGCGAGCAGCTCGTCGACGACTTCGCGGTGTTCGCCACGCACGCGGCACGGTCCTCGCAGGCGTCCGACGACGACAAGCTCGGCCTGGGCGCCGACGTGCGCGCGATGCACGAGGCCGAGCAGTCGATGGCCATGCGGGCCTTCCGCTCGCTGCCCGAACGCTGGCAGGCGGTGCTGTGGCACACCGAGGTCGAGGACGAGTCGCCGAGTGAGGTCGCGGTGCTGTTCGGCCTCGACGCCAACGGCACGCGCGTGCTCGCCAGCCGTGCCCGCGAGGGCCTCAAGCAGGCCTATCTCCAGGCCCACGTCAGCACCACCCTCACCGGCGACGAGGAGTGCGCCCGCTACGCCGACCAGCTCGGCACCTACGCCCGGCGCAGGCTGCGCACCCGTGCCGAGCGGGGGCTGCGCAAGCACCTGGAGGAGTGCGCCAGGTGCCGACTGGCCGCCCTGCAGATCGAGGAGGTCGCCGGCAGCATCCCCGCCGTCGTGCCGCTCGCGGTCATCGGCTGGTTCGGTGCCGCCGGGTACGCCAAGGCGCTCGGGCTCATCGCGGGTGGTGCCGGGGTGGGTGCCGCGGGCGTCGCGGGTGCGGCCGGCGTGGCGGGCGGCGGCTCGTCGGGTGGGGCGAGCGTCGGTGGTGGCGCGCTGGCCGCGGAGGGCGTGGGTGCGCCGGTGAAGGCCGGTATCGCGGCCGGTGTGGTGGCCGTCGCGACGACTGCGGTGGCCCTCGCGATCATCGGCGACCACAGCCCGGCCGCCAGACAGCCGGTGGCCCAGCCGCCCGCGTCCGCGCCCGCCGTCAGACCCCAGCCCCAGCCGCAGCCGCCGACGCCCTCCTCCACGCCCTCGCCCTCGCCTTCGCCCTCGAAGCAGCAGGCGCAGCAGCAGGCGCAGCCGCAGCCCGTGGTGCTGGCGCAGAGCCCGACGCCGACGCCCTTCCGCACTCCGGGGCAGAGGCCCGCGCCCACCCCGACGTCCACACCCACTCCGAAGCCCGAGCCGAAACCGACTCCGCCCCCCAGCCCCACGCCGCGCCCGACGCCGACGCCGACCCCCACTCCCCCGCCCCCACAACCGCCCGCCCCGGTCGTCTACCAGTGGAGCGAGCTGTCGTACGACGTCACGGGCGACGGCACCAAGCCCGAGATGCGGCTCGGGGCGAGCAGTTGGGTCTGGCAGCGGTACGGACTGTCGATCGACGACCAGCGGTACGCGCGCGGTGTGACCGTCCACGGCGCGTCCTCCGTCACCGTCGACCTCAACCGTGCGTGTTCCTCCTACGACGCACTCGTAGGCGTCGACGACCTGACGCTGAAGCTCGGCAAGGTGTACTTCTCCGTCTACGCCGACGGGGTACGGCTGTGGAAGTCCGGCATGGTCAAGGGCGGGGACCCCGCCGTGCCCGTCCATGTGAACCTCGCCGGGCACCGGACCGTACGGCTGGTCGTCGAGCCGCACAGCGCCCCCTTCGACCCCGCGGCGCTCGCGGACTGGGCGGACGCGAGGTTCACCTGCTCGTAGCGCCGACGGGGTGCTCCCGCGCGGCCTCGGCGAGTTCGCGCAGGACGTCCTCCAGGGTGAGAGCCGCTCCCCGGGTGCACTCGGCCGCGACGCGCTCGGCGCCCAGCGCCTCAAGTGCGGCCGCCTCCGTCCGCTCGTACTCTGCGTGCACCGGCATGGGGCGCGGATGGCCGCCGCGCATCCGGTCGGCGGCCGCGTGCAGGCGCACCGCGCGCGGGAGGTCACCGAGCCGGGCCAGCAGTTGCGCCGCGCCGTCCACGATCGCGGACGTGATCGCCTCGGAACACCGGTCCGCCACCGCTTGCCGCAGCACGTCGGCGACCGGTCGCAGCACGTGCTCCGGGCCGCGCTCGGCCGCCGTGACGATCGCGTCGAGCAGGCCCAGCGCCGCGGTGAACTGGGGCGGCGGGGTGCCGCGCGCCGTCTCCGCGCGGGTCGCGTCGCACAACTCGCGTGCGAGGGCGGTGTCATCGTCGCCCAGCGCCATCTGGCAGCGCAGGAGCAGGACGAACGCCCGGGAGTCGACCACGCCGTAGCGATCGGCGGCCGCGCTCGCCTCGTCCAGCGCAGCCAGGGCGGCGGGGCGGTCGCCGGCTTGGTAGGCGATCTCGGCGAGCCGGGCGATGAGGAACGGCGACTCGGTGTACGCGCCGACCTCGTAGGCGAGCCGCAGCGCCTCCCGGTACTCCCGCTCCGCCTCATCGAAACGGCTGCGGGCCATGGCCGCCTCGCCTGCCGCGCTGCACACCTGGGCCCACATCCAGCGGTCGCCGACGCGTCGGCTGAGCATGCGCAGCTCGGCGAGGTCGTCGTCCACGCCGCGCATGCCGCCGGGCGAGTCCACGATCATGTGGGTCCGCATCATCAGGGTGGCGCCGATCGCCCAGTCGTCGCCGTGGGCACGGCAGTTGGCGACCGCCGCGTCGAGAACGGGCCGCACGTCCTCCGAGCCCCGCAGATAAAAGGCGGTCAGTGGCCAGGTCAGACCCGGCATCCGGGCCGCTTCCGGACCGCCCCGCTCATAGTGGGCGCGCACCCGGGCGACGTAGTCCGGGTGCAGCGGGTCTTCCGCGAGGTCCTTGGGAGGGGACTCCGACGTCAGGAAGAGGGACAGCAGCCGCAGGTCCATTCGCGTCTTGTGAAGCGGATGGGGTGCTTCTTCCTCGGAGGAGGCGAGGAACACGTCGACGGGGTCGAGGGCATCCCGCGGCAGTGGGCTTGCGCCGGTGTCCGGCGACACGCCCAGGCGGAGGATGCGGTCGATCCATTGCGTGCCCTCCTGGCGGTAGTTGCGCAGCCACCAGAACCAGCCCATGGCGAGGGCGAGGGCGGCGGACTCGGGCTCGTCGCCGGCGGCGAGGGACCGGTCGAGGGCGGCGCGGACGTTGTCCAGCTCGGTCTCCAAGCGGGAGATCCACGGGAGCTGCTCCGCCGACCGCAGCAGCGGCTCGGCCCGCTCCACCAGCGTGCGCACCCACGCGCGGTGGCGCCGCTCGGCCGCGGCGCGCAGCTCGGGGACCTCGGCCGCGCGCTCGGTGGCGTACTCGTGGATGGTCTCCAGCGTGCGGTAGCGCATGCCTTCGGCTCCGCCCCGGACGCAGGGGGTGGCCACCACCAGGGACTTGTCGACGAGGGCCCCGACGAGGTCGGCGGCCGGGCCGGTGCACACGGCCTCCGCCGCCTCCAGGTCCCAGCCGCCCGCGAACACGGACACCTCGCGCAGCACCGTCCGCTCCCGCTCGTCGAGCAGGTCCCAGGACCAGTCGACGACCGCGCGCAGGGTCTGCTGGCGGGGCAGAACCGTGCGGCTCCCGGAGGTGAGGAGGCGGAAGCGGTCGTCGAGGCGGTCGGCGATCTGGCGCGGGGTGAGCAGTCGCAGTCGGGCGGCCGCCAGCTCGATGGCGAGCGGCAGCCCGTCCAGGCGCCGGCAGATCTCCGCCACTGCCTCCTCGTCGTCACGGAGCACGGCGTCCGCGTCGGGACGGACGGCGGCCGCGCGCTCCGTGAAGAGGCGGTGCGCCTGGTCGGGGAGGAGGGGCTCGACCGGGCGGACCGACTCGCCGGGGACGCCCAGGGGTTCACGGCTGGTGGCGAGGACGGTGAGTCCCGGGCAGCGGGTCAGCAGGGTCTCGACGAGGGTGGCGGCCGCGTCGATGACATGTTCGCAGTTGTCAAGGATCAGGAGTGGGCTGCGCAGGGCGCAGTACTCGACGAGCAGGGCGACCGGGTCGTCCTGCGAGGTTCCCAGGTCGTTGGCCAGCAGCACGGTCTCGCGCAGACCGAGCGCGCTGACCACCGCGCCTGGCACCGCCTCCGGCCGGTCGAGCGGTGCGAGCTCGGCCAGCCAAGCCTGCGGGAGGCCGGCGGCGGCCTCCTCGGCGAGGCGGGTCTTCCCTGAGCCGCCCGGTCCGGTGAGGGTGACGAGACGGGTCCTGTGCAATTCGGAACGGATGGCGTCGAGCTCGGGTTCCCGGCCCACGAAAGAGGTAAGACGCGGACGGATGTTGCCGCCGGGTTCCGGGGGTCGGGGGGCGAGGGACTGTGCCGGCCGCGGGGGTGTGGTCGCCGGGGGTGGTGTCGACGCGCTGAGCAACTCCACGTGCAGGGCTCGGAGTTCCGGGCCCGGGTCGGTGCCGAGGCCGTCGGCCAGAGCGCGGCGGGCGGTCTCGTAGGCGGCGAGGGCTTCGGCCTTGCGGCCCGTGTCGCGCAGGGCGCGGATGAGGAGGGCGTACAGCGGTTCGTCGTAGGGGTGCGTCGCGGCGAGTTCCGTCAGCCGCGGTACGACGTCCTGGGCGTGGCCGAGTCGCAGCTCCGCCTCGGCGTGCGTGCGGGTCGCCTCCAGGCGGAGGGCGTCGGGACGGGTTGCGGCGGTGCGGTCGGGGAGGTCGGCGAGGGCGGGGCCGCGCCACAGGGCGAGGGCTTCGGCGAGGGTACGGGCGGCGGTGGGGGCGTCGGTGTGGTCGCGCAGGGCGGTGGTGCCCTCGCGGACCAGGCGCTCGAAGACGAAGAGGTCGACGTCGTCCGGGGTGGCGGCGAGACGGTAGCCGCCTGGCTCCGAGGTGACGGAGTCCTTGCCGAGGGTGCGGCGGAGGCGGCCGATGAGGGCTTGGAGGGCGGCTGGGGCGTCCTGGGGTGGGGCGTCGGCCCAGATCTCGTCGATGAGGGTTTCGGGGGTGGTGGGGCGGTTGGGGCGTAGGGCCAGGGCGGTGAGGAGGGCGCGGAGACGGGGGCCGGGGAGGGGGAGGGCTTTGCCCTGGGTGTCCTGGGCCTGGGTGACGCCCAGGATTCTGTACCGCATCGGGTCATTGTCGCTGGGGTGTTGGGGGCGGGGCACGGGGTTTCGTGGGCCGGCGTTTTGTGTGCCGGGTTTCGTGGGCCGGGGTTTCGAAGGGCACCCGGTGCTGGGGGTGGGGCACGGGGGTTTCGACCCGGTGCTGGGGGTGGGGCACGGGGTTTCGAAGGGCACCCGGTGCTGTGGCTGGGGCGGGGTGGGTCGCGCAGCCCGGCGCTTGCGGGGTGCCGCCCGCGCCCACCCGTGCCGCCCCAGCGGCACGACTGCCCGCGGACCAACGGCGTTCTCAACCGCCGGAGGCCAGCGCCCCCCGCTGGGGTGAGATGCCTGCCGGTACCGCACGCGTGCGTGCCGGGGTGCCTGTCCAGCAGGTGCCTCGGCGGGAGAGGAGGCGGCGGAGCCAGAGTTCGAGGGAGACGAGGTCCGCGAGGCCGTCGAGGGGGAGGGGTTCGCCCTGGGCGGCGGAGCGCAGGGCCTTGCGGACGACGCGGGCCTCGACCAGGCCCGCCTCGGCCAGGAGGGGGGTGTCGAAGAGCGCGATGAGGGAGTCCGCGGCGACGCGCAGGCCGGTACGGGCGGCGGCCGCCGCCGACGCGTGGGACGGGGTGCCCCAGCCCGGCGGGAGGTCGGCCACGCCGGCGCCCTCCAGCACCGTACGGAGGATCGCCGACCGCGCGCCCGGCTGCACCCGCAGCGTCTCGGGGAGTTCGCGGCAGGCCCGTACGACCTGGTTGTCGAGGAAGGGCGCGTGCAGTCGCTGGGAGCGGATCTCTGCGGCCTGCTCCAGGATGCGGAGGTCCGCCGCGTGCCGGGCGAGGGCCGCACGCGCGCGGTAGTCGCCGGGCCGCTGCCCCGGGCCCACTCCGGAGCGGTGCGTCGCCCCCTGAAGGCGAACCGATACTTCGGCCAGTGCCTCTCCGGTCAGCCAGCGCGCCGCCGGCCCCGGTCTGGCCCAGGTGAGCGCCGCCAGGGACGCCCCCACCGCGCCTCCGGGCTCGTCGAGGCGGCGCTGCAGCAGCCGCTCGGCGAGGACCTCCACCCCCGTCCGGTACGGCGTACGGGCCAGCCGCCGGGCCGCGCCGTACACGCGCGCGGGGACCAGCACCGAGCCGTCCGCCCTGGCCAGCGCGGCGACCGGACGCACGAGGTGGCGCCGTTTGCGGTCCATCAGCAGGTCGGCGAGGCGCGCGGGGTGGGCGTCCAGGACCTGCCGGGCGCCGTAGCCCGTGAAGTGGTCGGCGCTGCCCGAGGCGAGACGCGCGCGGTGGCGGGCCGCCGTCACCAGGGAGGGGCCGGGCTCGTCGGTCAGCGGGGCGTCCAGGTCGGCGTAGGGCAGGGTCTCCTCGCCGCCCGCCACGACGACGTGGTGCAGGCGCGGGTTGGCCGCGAGGGTCCCCGCGCGTTCCACCTCGGCCTCGCGGCCGGGGACGGCCAGGTCGTTGAAGGTGACGGCCAGCAGGCGCTCGCCCGCGCCCGTGCCGTGGCCCAGGAGCGTGCCGGGTCTGCCGGGCAGGCCCGCCGCCAGCAGGGCCAGGGTGCCGGAGGCCGGGCCGCCGGAGAGGTCCGCGCCGATGCCCGGAACCGGCATCCCGCGCGCGGCACGCCGTTCGGCGGGGCCCATCCCGGGGACGGGCCCGGGGTCGATGTCGGGGACGTGCCGGGGTGCGGAGAGGCGGGCCCGTACGGCCTCGACGAGCGCGTCACGCACGGCGTCGACCGCGCGGTCCGGGTCGGCCGCGGGTGCCGCCACCGCGAGGGAGGCGACCGGCTCGTACCCGGCGACCTCACGCGCCCCGGCGCGCAGGATGAGCGCATGCCCCGGCGGAACGCGACGCACGCCGTCGTACGGGGTGGATTCCTGGAGGGCGGCCGGTACGTCGGGGGCGGCGAGGAGCGCGGCGAGGTGACCGAAGTCGAGGTTGGCCTCGATGAGGTCCGCGAGGGGCAGCGCGGCCGTCGCGTACGCCGTGCCGTCGGCCCAGGGGGTGTGGAACACCGGGCGTGCGCCCGCAAGATCGCCGCAGACGGTGATCCGGCGGCCCACCTGGACGACGGCCGTGTAGCTGCCCGGCCAGGCGGTCAGATGGCGAAGTGCCCCGCCGCGCGCGGCGAACAGGCCGATCCTCAGTTGCTCGTCCGTGGCCCCGCACAGGCCGAGGACGGCGATCCGGGTCTGGGCGTCGGCCGTCACGATGCGCACCTCGTCGGGGCGCCAGTCGCCGACCGCCCACAGCGGATCGGGGTCGCCCCACAGGAGTTGCGACCCCACCGGGTGCAGCGTCTCGCCGTCGAGCCCGGTGGCGCCGGCGGAGCCGGGCTCAAGGGCCCGCGCGGCGGTGCTGTTCCACCCCACCAACCACCGCATCGACGCCTCCACAGGCTGTGGACAACCAGTGCACCGCACGAACGGTTCACCATGCTGCCACGAAGAATGGCCCATAGAGGGGCGGCGGAGCCGCTTGTGATCCAGGAAGTGCCCGCCGGTCCGCACCGTCTCGCCAGCCTGAACGCCCAGGCGGGACCCGGTGACTTCGACTCGAATGCGCCCCCAGTACGCTCCCTGAAAACGCCCTTCGCGCCCTGAACTCCCATGGTGGGAGCGGTAATCCCATACGAAGGGTAGGGTCGCTTTTCAGCCAAATCGAGGGCGTGCGGCGACCGTCGGAACAGGAGCGCACACGCTCCGTACACGCCCTGTGCAACGCACGACGGGTGCGCAGCCCGGGAGGTGAGGCACACCTCCCGGACCGGTCCGCCGCCCGCGGGGATGTAGGCGGCGGTGTCCCCCAGCCCACTGGATCCAGTACAGCGGGCCGACCCACGCACGGCCCATGGAACCGCTCCCGCGGTGGCCGGAGAAGAGCGCACGGCCGGGCGCACAGCCACACACCGGGAGCACGTGGCAACAGTGTGTAGGTGAGTCCGTACTTCAGTACGGACCACAATCCCGCCATCCGGAAGAATGCCCCTTAACGCTTGGGATGCGGCGAACTACGCTGGGTTTACGAATGCCGCATGGTTATGCCAGCGCGGCAGCCGTCTGTGTCGAGGGGTGGCTCATGTCCAGGGAGCAACGCGGGCCGAACGAAAAACTCGGCGCCGTTCTCGCCCTCGCGGGAATCAGCAACGCGGGACTCGCGCGACGCGTCAACGATCTTGGCGCCCAACGCGGGTTGACGCTTCGCTACGACAAGACGTCGGTGGCGCGCTGGGTGTCGAAGGGCATGGTGCCGCAGGGCGCCGCCCCGCACCTCATCGCGGCCGCCATCGGCCAGAAGCTCGGCCGACCCGTGCCGCTCCACGAGATCGGCCTGGCGGACGCGGACCCCGCGCCCGAAGTGGGCCTCGCCTTCCCGCGCGACGTCGGACAGGCCGTGCGGTCGGCGACGGAGCTGTACCGGCTCGACCTCGCGGGGCGCCGCGCCGGCTCCGGCGGCATCTGGCAGTCGCTGGCCGGCTCGTTCGCGGTGAGCGCATACGCAACGCCCGCCTCACGGTGGCTGATAACCCCGGCCGACAGCTCGGTGGCGCGCGAGGTGAACCCCTCCGAGGGCTCCGGCGCACCGCTCAAAGTCGGCCACAGCGATGTGCAGAAGCTGCGGGAGGCCGCCGAGGACGCCAGGCGCTGGGACTCCAAGTACGGAGGCGGCGACTGGCGTTCGTCGATGGTGCCGGAGTGCCTGAGGGTCGAGGCGGCGCCCCTGCTGCTGGGCTCGTACTCCGACGAGGTCGGCCGGGCCCTGTTCGGGGCGAGCGCCGAACTCACCCGCCTCGCCGGGTGGATGGCCTTCGACACCGGCCAGCAGGAGGCCGCCCAGCGGTACTACATCCAGGCGCTGCGCCTGGCCCGCGCGGCCGCGGACGTCCCTCTCGGCGGGTATGTGCTCGCCTCCATGTCCCTCCAGGCCACCTACCGCGGCTTCGGCGACGAGGGCGTCGACCTGGCGCAGGCCGCCCTGGAGCGCAACCGGGGCCTGGCCACCGCCCGCACGATGAGCTTCTTCCGGCTGGTCGAGGCACGCGCGCACGCACGCGCGGGTGACGCCCCGGCGGCCGGCGCGGCGCTGAAGGCGTCCGAGGGCTGGCTGGAGCGCTCCCGCGAGGGCGACAACGACCCGTCGTGGCTGGGTTTCTACGGCTACGACCGGTTCGCCGCCGACGCCGCGGAGTGCTACCGCGACCTGAAGGCGCCGCGGCAGGTGCGGAGGTTCACGGAGCAGGCGCTGTCGAAGCCGACGGAGGAGTTCGTGCGGTCGCACGGGCTGCGGCTCGTCGTGTCTGCGGTGGCCGAGCTGGAGTCCGGCAATCTTGATGCGGCGTGTGAGCAGGGGGTGCGGGCGGTGGAGGTGGCCGGGCGGATCTCTTCGGCTCGGACCACGGAGTACGTGAAGGATCTTCTGCACCGGCTGGAGCCGTACGGTGACGAGCCGCGGGTGGTGGAGCTGCGGGAACGGGCTCGGCCTCTTCTCATGACTCCTGCGTAGAGCTGTTGTCTGCGCGTCTGCCGGGTCGCTGTGACCTGGTGGGTGCGGGTTGTCGCCGGCTCTCGCGCCCACGCGGCGGAGCCGCAGAATGTCACAGCCCCGCGCCCCTTTTCGGGGCGCTGCTCGCCTCCTGGGTTTGAAGGCATTGTCAGTGGCGCAGTGCACTATCGAAGTGGGAGGTGGTGCAGGTGCCGGTGGGTGCGTACGACTGCGATGTGCTGGTGATCGGTGGAGGGATCGTCGGGCTGTCGACGGCGTTCGCGATCACGCGTGCCGCGCCGGGTACACGCGTCACGGTACTGGAGAAGGAGCCGGGGCCGGCCCGGCACCAGACGGGGCGCAACAGCGGGGTCATCCACAGCGGGATCTACTACCGGCCGGGGTCCCTCAAGGCGCGGTACGCGGTGCGGGGCGCCACCGAGATGATCAAGTTCTGCGCGGAGTACGGCATCGCGCACGCCGTCACCGGCAAGCTGATCGTCGCGACCGAGCGGGAGGAGCTGCCCCGCCTGCACGCCCTCGTGCAGCGCGGCCGGGAGAACGGGATCCCGGTACGGGAGCTGGGCGCGGCGCAGATCGCGGAGTACGAGCCGGAGGTGCGCGGCCTCGCGGCGATCCATGTGGGGACGACCGGCGTGTGCGACTTCGTCGCGGTCGCCCGGCAGCTGGGCGAGGCGTCGGGGGCGGAGATCCGGTACGGCGCCCGGGTCGAGCGGATCGACCGGCGCCCGGACCGGGGAGTCGCGGTGCGGACCACGAGCGGGGACGTCGTACGGGGCCGGGTGCTGGTGAACTGCGCCGGGCTGTACTGCGACGAGGTCGCCCGGCTGACCGGGGACGAGCCCGGCGTGCGGATCGTGCCGTTCCGGGGGGAGTATTACGAGCTGGCGCGGCCGGAGCTGGTGCGGGGACTGGTGTATCCGGTGCCTGATCCGGCGTTCCCGTTCCTCGGGGTGCATCTCACGCGCGGGATCGACGGCGGCGTGCACGTCGGCCCCAACGCCGTGCCTGCGCTGGCGCGGGAGGGGTACGGATGGGGGGTCGTCCGCCCGGGCGAGGTCGCGACGACGGTCGCGTGGCCCGGAGCGTGGCGGATGGCGCGGCGGCACTGGCGGTACGGGGCGGGTGAGCTGCGGCGGTCGGTGTCGAAGGGGGCGTTCACGGAGGCGGTGCGAAGACTGCTGCCGGCGGTGGGGGAAGGCGACCTGGTGCGGACGGCGGCCGGGGTGCGGGCGCAGGCGGTGCTGCGGGACGGAGGGCTGGTGGACGACTTCCTGATCCGGGAGGGCGCGCGGGCCGTCCATGTCCTGAACGCGCCGTCCCCCGCGGCGACCGCCTCGCTGCCGATCGGGCGGGAGGTGGCCCGGCGGGCGCTGACCGTGCTGGGATCGGTGTAGCCCTCGCGGCCCGGCGCCGTCCCACCCCGAAGAACCCACAGAACCTTCCGTAAAATCGAGTGCACTGTGTCTGACTCCGTGAATACCCCCGAAGCCCCCCAGCCCGCCCCTGATGAGCAGCGCCCGCACCTCCCCGGTGTGTCCGTTCGGCACAGCCGGGCCAAAGGTGAGCCCCGTTTTCCGGACGGGCCCAGGGCCGATCCCGCCGGGTCGCACTTCGAGCGGCGGATCCGCAGTTTTCAGCCGCGCCGCAGCCGGGTGACCGCGGGGCAGGCGGACGCGTTGCAGCGGCTGTGGCCCAAGTGGGGGCTCGACATCGACGGGCGGCGGGGCATCGACCTGGGCGAGCTGTTCGGGAACGACAACCCCGTCGTGCTGGAGATCGGGTTCGGCATGGGTGAGGCCACCGCGCAGATGGCCGCCGCCGACCCGGAGACGAACGTCCTCGCCGTGGATGTCCACACCCCGGGTCAGGGGAACCTGCTCAACCTCGCCGACCAGGGCGGGCTGTCCAACGTCCGCGTCGGCAACGGCGACGCCATCATCCTGCTGCGCGAGATGCTCGCCCCGGACGCGCTGGACGGGCTGCGCGTCTACTTCCCCGACCCCTGGCCCAAGAAGCGCCACCACAAGCGGCGCCTGATCCAGCCCGAGTTCCTCAGTCTCGCCGCGACTCGGCTGAAGCCGGGGGCGGTCGTGCACTGCGCGACCGACTGGGAGCCGTACGCCGAGCAGATGCTCGAGGTGCTCACCGCGCACCCGGACTTCGAGAACACGCAGGCCGACGGCGGTTTCGCGCCACGTCCCGACTTCCGGCCACTGACCCGTTTCGAGGGCCAGGGACTGGACAAAGGTCATGTCGTGAACGATCTGCTCTTCCATCGCGTACAGCACCGCGAGCAGAAGGCGGCTCAGCGTTCCCACCCCAACCCGTAACAGCAGTCCCCCACCGCGCCTCCCGTCGGCGGCTGACGAACGCGCACCGTCGCGGGCGGCGTGCTCCCTCGTTAGGGTCGATGCCGTGGCCACCTGTCCCCCGTATCCGACGTATCCCAACGGCCCCGCCGGTGGGGGCGTGCTCACGCACGCGCACTGGTGGCAGCGGAAGTCGGTGCGCTACGGGGCTCTCATCACCCTCCTCGCCCTCTCCGGGCTCGTCATCCTCGCGCTCGTGCGCGAACAGACCGGCACGGAGGGGTTCCTGGTCGGACTCGGGCTCGCCGTGCTGCCCGTGCCGCTGCTCGTCGCGGCGTTCCGGTGGCTCGACCGGGTGGAGCCCGGGCCCTGGTACAACCTGCTGTTCTCCTTCGCCTGGGGCGCCTGCGCGGCCGCGCTGATAGCGATCGTGGCGAACAGTTTCGCGACGAGATGGATCGCCACGGCCACCGCCGATCCGACCGGCGCGGACACCCTCGGCGCGACCGTCATAGCCCCCGTCGTCGAGGAGTCGGCCAAGGCCGCCGCCGTCCTGCTCGTCTTTCTCTTCCGGCGGCGGGACTTCACCGGCATCGTCGACGGGGTCGTCATCGCCGGGATCACCGCGACCGGGTTCGCGTTCACCGAGAACATCCTCTACCTCGGCACGGCGTTCGGCACCGACCAGCTCACCGGCGACACCGGCATCGCCTCCGTGACCGCGGCGACGTTCTTCGTGCGCGTCATCATGTCGCCCTTCGCGCACCCCCTCTTCACCGTCCTGACCGGCATCGGCTTCGGTGCCGCCGCGCTCGCCGGGGACCGTCAGCACGTGCGGCGCGTGCTGCTGCCGCTGCTGGGACTGCTGCTGGCGATGGCCATGCACGCGCTCTGGAACGGCTCGTCGTCGTTCGGCGAGTACGGGTTCTTCGCGGTGTACGGGGCGTTCATGCTGCCCGCGTTCGGGCTGCTGACCTGGCTGGTCATCTGGACGCGGCAGCGGGAGCTGCGGACCGTGCGGGAGGAGCTGCCCGCGTACGCCTCCGCGGGGTGGCTGGCACCGGCCGAGCCGTTCGCCCTCGGCTCGATGCGGGCACGGCGGCTGGCCCGGGAGTACGCCCGGCGTCACCACGGCAGGCCCGCGGCGCAGGCGGTGGCCCAGTACGAGGCGTACGCGACGTCCCTGGCGTTCCTGCGGCGCCGGGGAAACCGTGGCAAGGCGGGGGCCGACTTCGCCGTACGGGAGGCGGAGTTGCTGCGGGAGCTGTGGGGCCGGCGGGACGTGGCGCGACCCGCGCTGGACCATGCGGCGCGGGTGGCTGCGCCGCCTGTGCCGGTGGTGGTGCCGCCTTGGCCGGTGTACGGGATGTACGGGGCGTACGGTGCCTACGGGCAGGGCTACGGGAGCGGGGCCGGGCCGGGGCATGGAGCTGGCCCGGGGCATGGGGCTGGCCCGGGGCATGGGGCTGGCCCGGGGCATGGGGCTGGCCCGGGGCATGGGGCTGGCCCGGGGCATGGAGCTGGCCCGGGGCATGGAGCTGGCCCGGGGCATGGAGCTGGCCCGGGGTATGAGGCCGTGCCGGGCTACGGATATCCGGCGGCGCCCTACCCCGCGTACAACCCTTACCGGTCGTAGCCGGAAAGGGTTCCCGGGAGTTCAGCACCGCCGGACACCGCCGGACACCGCCGACACCGCCGACACGGCGGTCACAGCGGACACGGCGGACACTGCCCGACCGCCGTCGCGCCTGACCGCCGTCGCGCCTGACCGCCATCGCGCCCGACCGCCATCGCGCCCGACCGCCATCGCGCCCGACCGCCATCGCGCCCGACCGCCATCGCGCCCGACCGCCATCGCGCCCGACCGCCGCCGCGCCCGACCGCCATCGCGCCCGACCGCCGCCGCGGCCGACGGGACTACGCCGACGCCTCCGTCAGCTTCGCCACCTCCGCCTCCGTCAGCTCCAGCTCCGCCACGCCCACCAGTGCCGGCAGTTGCTCGACCGTACGGGCGGAAGCGATGGGCGCCGCGACGGTCGGCTGGGCGGCGAGCCAGGCGAGGGCGACCGTGGCGACGGGGGCGTCGTGGGCCGCGGCGATCTCGTCGAGGGCGGTGAGGACCTTGATGCCACGCTCGGATTCGAGGTGCTTGGCGGCCTGGCCGGCACGCGCGCTGTCCACCGTCTTACCGGGGCGGTACTTGCCGGTGAGGAAGCCGGTGGCGAGCGCGAAGTACGGGACGGCGGCGAGGCCGGCGCGGGAGGCGAGGTCACGCAGCTCGCCCTCGTAGGTGTCGCGGGAGACGAGGTTGTAGTGGGGCTGGAGGGCGACGTACCGGGCGAGGCCCTCGCGGTCGGAGAACTCCAGGGACTCACGAAGGCGTTCGGGCGAGATGTTGGAGGCGGCGATGTGCCGCACCTTGCCCGCCCGCACCAGCTCGTCGAGGGCGCCGATGATCTCCTCGACGGGCACCTCGGGCCTGTCGAAGTGCGTGTAGTAGAGGTCGATGTAGTCGGTGTCCAGGCGGCGCAGGGAGGCGTCGGCGGCGGCCTTGATGTTGGCCGCGCTCAGGCCCTGGTACTCGGGGTGCTGGCCGACCTTGGTGGCGATGACGACGTCGGAGCGGCTGCCGCGGGCCTTGACCCACTTGCCGAGGACGGTCTCGGACTCGCCGCCCGAATTGCCCTCGGCCCACGCCGAGTAGGCGTCGGCGGTGTCGACGAAGTTGCCGCCGGCGGCCGTGTAGGCGTCAAGGACGTCGAAGGAGGTGGCCTCGTCGGCGGTCCAGCCGAAGACGTTGCCGCCGAGAGCGAGGGGGAAGACCTCAAGGTCGGAGGAGCCGAGCTTGCGCAGAGAAGAAGAAGTCATGCTGCACGTCAACGCCGTGACGGGAGGCGCGCATTCCGCGCCTCCCGTCAACAGCGTGTGAACATCCGGGAGACCTCACCGACTCCCGGACGACCTCAGGGGTTGATCCCCTTGCTGCGCAGCCAGGCCCCCGGGTCGATGCCCGAGCTGCTGCCGCCCGGGTGGACCTCCAGGTGGAGGTGGGCACCCGTGACGTTGCCGGTGGCGCCGACACGGCCGATGACGTCGCCCGTGGCGACCTTCTGGCCGACGCTGACGCTGATGGAGGACTGGTGCGCGAACCAGAGCTCCGTGCCGTCGTCGAGCGTGAGGATCGTGCGGTAGCCGTAGGAGCCGGCCCAGCCCGCCTCGGTGATGGTGCCGCTGTGGACCGCCTTGATGAGCGTGCCGGTGGGGGCGGCGAAGTCGAGGCCGGTGTGGTAGCCGGAGGACCAGTAGGAGCCGGCCTGACCGAAGGTCGAGGTGATGGTGTACGAGGAGGTCGGGAGCGTGTACTCCTTGGCCAGCTCGGCGAGGCGCTCGGCCTCGGCCTTGCGCTTGGCCTCCTCCTCCACCTTCTTCTTGGCGGCGGCGGCCTTGGCCTTGGCCTCCTGCTCCGCCTTGGCGGCGGCGTCCGAGGCGGCCTTGGCAGCGGCGGCCTCGGCGGCGGCCTGGGCCTTGCTCTCCATCTGGCCCTGCTGCGACTCGGCCTGGGCCATGATGCGGCTGCGCAGCGACTCACCGGCGTCGGCGGCGCTCTGGGTGGTGTCGTCGGTGCTCGTGCCGACGCTGCTGAGGGCGGCCGCGGCGTCCTCAGCGGCTTCCTTGTCGTCCGTCAGGAGCGAGCCGACGGAGGGCAGGTCGGGCATGGAGATGGAGACCGGCGGCTTGCCGGTGTTGGCGCTGGCCATGCCGCCCGCGCCGACGGCGGCGATGACGCCGACGCCCAGGACGGTGGAGCTGCGGGCGAGCCCGCCACGCTGCTTGGCGACGCGGTGCCGGCCACGTACCGGGCGAATGGACTCCGCGGTGGGGTTCCACTCCTCCCAGGGGCCCTCGTCGGTGCGGTAGTCGCCGTAGCCGAAGGTCTCGGTACTGCGGCGGCTCGGCGCGGGGGCCTCGGGGGCAGGCGGGTTGGACGCCACGAAGGCGTAC
This sequence comes from Streptomyces sp. NPDC002888, assembly GCF_042888465.1. NCBI lineage: Bacteria > Bacillati > Actinomycetota > Actinomycetes > Kitasatosporales > Streptomycetaceae > Streptomyces > Streptomyces sp. NPDC002888. The sequence goes on from NZ_JBIAPU010000040.1 coordinate 23,095, forward strand.
TCCTTTCCTTCCGTGACGCCTACCGGGTTAGCTGACGGGTTCGGAGCGGGAAGGTCTCCTACGCGCGTATACCGGCCGTGAGTCCACGGCGGCATCCACGTGATTCACCCCAAGGTGGTGGTTCCCCGGTTCCCTTGCGGGATTCGGCGCGTGAGCACGGAGCCGTCTCTTGTGACGGCTGGGACGACCGCGCTGCGTTATCGAACGTTAATAGACACGGGGTCAGGTTTCCAAGCTGTTCCGCTTGATCATTAACATTTTTCGCCGTGGACTTACGGCCCATGAACGGCTAAAAACGGGCGAGTTGGCCGCGCGGCTGACCACATACGGTTTCTGACGTTACGTCAGTCGTTATGCGGAGCGGGGCGGATCCCTCACACCCTGTGACGACGGCCACCGGCGCCCCCAGAACACACCGATGGCCGGGATTCGTGAGAATCCCGGCCATCGGCCTTCAGTAGCGGGGACAGGATTTGAACCTGCGACCTCTGGGTTATGAGCCCAGCGAGCTACCGAGCTGCTCCACCCCGCGTCGTTGACTCAAGTGTACGGCATCCGCGGGGTGCGAAGCACCACGGTTTCGCGGTGGGGTCCGAGGCGGTGTGATCACGCTTTCGAGGCGGCGTGATCGCGCTGGTGAGGCGGCCGATTCCGGTGACGGGATGCGGCTGACTCCGGTGACGGGATGCGGCTGACTCCGGTGACGGGTGGTCAGCCGAGCAGGTGGCCGTTGGGGGCCTTGGCCCGCTGCGCGTACTCCGGCAGTACGACGACCTCGGCGCCGCCCGCCACCAGCACGCCCGTGCCGTCGGCGCCCTCGACGAAGGTGTCGGGCTCGCGCCAGGCCGTGACGACCCGCCGTACCCCCGCGTCGAGGACCAGCCGGGCGCAGGGGGCGGGCCGGGAGGCGCGGCGGGCGCACGGTTCGAGGCTGCTGTAGACGGTTGCGGACGCGAGCCTCGGGTCGGCCGGGTCGATCTTCGCGAGGGCCGCCTCCTCCGCGTGCACGACAAGATCCCCGCCCTCCCGGGAATGCCCTCGCGCCAGTTCCGTCCCGTCGGCCGCCACGACCACCGCGCCCACACTGAACGCGGTCTCCGACGGCGGACACAGCGCCGCGAGCTCGCAGGCGAGGGCGAGCCAGTGCCGGTCGGCGGGGGACACCGACCCGGCGCTGCCGGGTGCCGTCGGTTCGTAGCGCATCAGCACGACGTCCTCGATGCGCCGTGTCTCGACGAGCCGCAGCCGACCGCCCTGGTAGGCGCCCGGCCCGAACAGTCGAGGTGCCTCGGGGTCGCCCACGAAGAGGGGCGCGAGGACGAGCTGGAGTTCGTCGGCGAGTTCCTGCTGGAGCAGCTGGGTGTGGATGGTTCCGCCGCCCTCGACCATGAGCCGCCGTACGCCACGTACGTCGTGGAGGTGCTCCAGGAGCCCGCGCCAGTCGAGCTCGCCGCCCAGCCCCACGACGTCGGCGTCGATGCCGCCCCGCCGGGCCCGTTCGGCGCCCTTGTCCGTCGTATAGAGGACCTTCTCCCCGCCCGTGTGCCAGAACTGCGCCGCCGGGTCCAGCTCACCCGAGCCGCTGACCGTGACCTTGAGCGGGAACGCGGGCTTCCCCGCGGCGACCCGGGCCGCGCGCCGCTCGGGCGAGTTCACCAGCAGCCGGGGGTTGTCCGCGCGGATCGTGCCGGCGCCGATCAGGATGGCGTCGACGGAGGCCCGTACCTCGTCGACCCGGTCGAAGTCGGCCGGGCTGGAGAGCAGGAGCCGCTCGGGGCCGGTGTCGTCGAGGTAGCCGTCGAGGGAGACCGCGGCGGACAGCAGGACGTAAGGGAGAGGCATCTACGCACTCCATCGTGGGACGGGAGCATCTGAGGACAGGGGTGCCGAGGACGGGAGCATCCGGGTCTTGGTTCAAGTTTGAAACAAACCTACACTGGTCGCATGACGACCCGCTGGCTCACCCCCGAGGAGCAGCGCGCCTGGCGCGCGTACATCGCCACCACCATGCTCCTGGAGGACGCGCTCGACCGGCAGCTCCAGCAGGAGGCCGGGATGCCGCACATCTACTACTCCATCCTGGCCACCCTGTCCGAGACACCGGAACACCGACTGCGCATGACCGATCTCGCCGAGCAGCTGAAGATCACCCGCAGCCGGCTGACGTACGCGGTGGCACGCCTGGAGAAGGACGGTCTGCTACGGCGCGAGGGGTGCACGTCGGACCGCCGCGGCAGCCTCGCGGCGCTGACCGACGAGGGACTCGCGGTGCTGGAGCGGGCGGCGCCGGGGCACGTGGAGACGGTTCGCGCCCACCTCTTCGATCACCTCAGCCCCGAGCAGGTGGCGCAGCTGGAGGAGATCTTCACGGGGATCACGAAGGGACTCATGGGGGACGGGCCGGGGGACGGCCAGGGGGACCTGCCGTGGCTGCGGCGTTCATCCACAGGGTGTGCAGGAACGGGATGACCCGGCGGGGCAACGGCGTTAAGCCTGATGCGGGACAACGGCGTTGGGCCTGATGCGTGACGCATGAGGCGCGCGCCACAAACGTGTTGCTTCAAGTTTCAAGCAGGGGTAGGGTCCCGATCCGAGGATGTGCTTCAAATCTGAAGCAGATCCTTGGATCGATCAGCGATGGACCCGACCCCGGAGGCCCCGCATGCCCGCATTCCCCGCCGCCACCACGCGCTCCCGCGTCCGGGTACCGCTGCGCTTCCACGACGGCTACGGCGTCGACGCCGAACTGGTCACCTTCCACGGCCTGGCCGACGGCCAGGAACACGTGGCCGTCGTCCTCGGCGACCCCGGCCCCGTCCCCCTGGTCCGCCTGCACTCCGAGTGCCTGACCGGCGACGTCTTCGGCTCCGCCCGCTGCGACTGCGGCCCGCAGCTGCGCGAGGCGGTCGAGCGGATCGCGGAGCGCGGCGGCGTTCTGCTCTACCTCCGCCAGGAGGGCCGCGGCATCGGCCTCTACAACAAGCTCGACGCGTACGCCCTCCAGGACCAGGGCCTCGACACCTACGCGGCCAACGCCGCCCTCGGCCTGCCGGAGGACGCCCGCGACTACACGGCGGCGGCCCAGATGCTGAACGCCCTGGGCATCACCGGCCTGGACCTGCTCTCCAACAACCCCGACAAGGCCGACCAGCTGCGCACCCTGGGCGTCGAGGTCCGCGACCGCGTCCCCACCGGCGTCTTCGCCACCCCGGACAACGTCCGCTACCTCCGCGCGAAGGTCCTCCAGACCCAGCACACGCTGCCGCTGGCGGAGCTGCCGGAGGCGGCGACGCTGACGGAACTGAACGTGGGCTGAGTCTGGACTGGGGCTGGGGCCGGCCTCGGTGATGCGGAGCGGGACGGTCAGCGCGCCGCGGAGCCGGGGCTCCCGTCAGCACTCCCGGTAGCACTCCCGGTACCTGTCGGGCGGTTGTCCTGGAGCGCCATGTAGAGGCGGGTGCCCGCCGGCCTGAAGCCGACCCGCTCGTAGACCCGTCGGGACCCCTCACCCGAGTATTCGAGCCACACCGATCGGGCCTCACGGGCGAACAGGTCCTGCGCCAGCGCCGCGGTGACGGAGCCGGCGACGCCTCGGCCGCGGCAGGCGGGGCGAGTGCCGACGCCCGCCAGCTCCGAGGTGCCCACGGCGGGCGCGGAGCAGGTTCCCGCGCCGACGCAGTCGCCGTCGGAGCCCCGTACGAACCGCACCGCTCCCCCGTTCTCCTGGGTACGGCGCAGTCGGGCAGCCCCTTCCTCCGACGCGGCGAACACACCGGCGAACGCCTCGGCCAGGGCGGCGTCGATCGACACGTAGTCCGCGTCCGTGCGCGGGGTCTCGACGAGGAGCCCGGCCGGCGAAGGCGGCGGCGTGAGGGTGGCGGGCGTGCACACCAGGTACTGGTGCACCGCCTCCGAGGTGAACCCCGCCGCCCGCAGGGCCGGTTCCACCTCGGGCGCGGCGTCCGGCGCGAACTCCAGCCGGGGCGTGAGCCCGCGCTCGCGGAACGCCTCGACCAGCGCGGCGACGTCCCGGCGGCCGGGGTGGGCGCCGGGCACCGGAGTCGCGTAGTTGATGTAAGGGCTGGTGGTCGAGGGGTCGAACCCCGCGACGAAGGGGCCGATGTCAGCCGCCTCGGGACGGCGACGAAGGTTGCTGACGGCGAAGCTTTGAACGTCGATGCTCGGGACGTCGATGTGCACGGTGAAATGGCCTCACGTGAGAGTGGTCAAGGGCGTGGCGGTGCGTCAGGCACCGCGACGTCGGGCCGCCGTGAGGAGAGCGGAACGGCACTGAGCAGACAGGTCAGTACCGACGGCGGCCGCTGCGGGACGCCGAGTTCATTGGCTTCAGTCCTTCACCGTGAGGGGAGCATGCACTCCGGGTCAGCTTAGGGCCTGTCCGCGCTCAAGCCGGTTGCGTACGCCTGTCGGCGGCGTGGAGGTTGCGGGAGTCCTGGGATCTTCTTGGGGAGACCGGCCGGTAACGGATGAATGCCTCCCCAGCCGTGATGTTGCTCCGCTTTCCTTCTGCATGGTGCTGCTGTGGCCCATGGGGCCCGCGTGCACTCACCCCCCATGCGAAAGGAACCCCATCCATGGCCGACGAGAGGGTGCTGCGCGCCCAGAGATTCATCAACGGCACGTACGGCGGTGTGCCGGGCATCACCGAGGTCGAGGAGACCGGGGTGGTGGACTGGCCGACGCTGTACGCGCTGACCCGCGCCCTGCAGTACGAACTGGGCATCACCGCCCTCTCGGACAACTTCGGGCCCACCACGCTGGCCACGCTCACCGCCAAGTGGCCCTCCATCGACGCGAGTTCGACCGCTCCCGCGAACGTCATACGCATCCTCCAGTCCGCCCTGTACTGCAAGGGCTACGACGGCGGTGACGATCTCGACGGCACCTATGACGTCCGGGTCGCGGCCGCCGTACGGCAGTTGAAGGCGGACGCGGGCCTCGACGGGCCGTATCCCGGGGACGCCGTGGTGCCCAAGCTGTTCAAGGCGCTGCTGAACAGGGACGCGTACACCTGCCAGAAGGGGGGCGGCGACACCGTCCGTGCGGCGCAGCGTTGGATGAACGCCACCTACGTCGGCCGGGCCAACTTCTTCGTCATCGCCTGCGACGGGCGCTACTCCCGGGACGTGCAGCGGGCGCTGATGTTCGCCGTGCAGTACGAGCTCGGCATGACCGACGACGTGGCCAACGGCGTGTTCGGACCCGGTACCCAGAACGGGCTGAAGTCCATCGCCCTCTCCGCCGGGTCGACGGGCGCCTGGGTACGGCTGTTCTCGGCCGCGATGGCGTTCAACCAGCGGGACGGCGTCACCTTCACGGACACGTTCGGCGCCGGGCTCGCCGTTCGGGTGGCCGCCTTCCAGGAGTTCGTGAAGCTGCCGATCACGGGGAAGGGCGACTTCGCCACCTGGGCGTCCCTGCTGGTGTCCACCGGCGACACGTCGCGCAGGGGCACCGCCGCGGACTGTTCCACCGAGGTCACGGACGCCCGGGCCAAGGCGTTGGCCGCCGCCGGGTACCGGGTGGTCGGGCGGTACCTGTCGAACGTCCCCGGCACCACCCTCGACAAGATGATCAAGCCGGGCGAGCTCCGGGTCATGGCCGCGAACGGGCTGCGCTGCTTCCCGATCTACCAGACCAACGGTGCCGCCGCGAGCTACTTCACCGCCGCACAGGGCACCTCGGACGCGGCCGACGCCCTGTACTGGGCCCGCTACCACGGCTTCCGGCCCGGCACACGCATCTACTTCGCCGTCGACTACGACGCCGTGGACGCCGAGGTCACCACGGGCATCCTCCCCTACTTCCGGGCGCTCAAGGCGGCGGTCGACGCCGACGGCGCGGGCTATCTGACCGGCATCTACGGAGCGCGCGCCGTGTGCGCCCGGGTCGGCGCCGAGGGCCTGACCTCCGCGAGCTTCGTCTCCGACATGTCCACCGCCTACACCGGCAACGTCGCCTCCCCGCTCCCCGAGGACTGGGCGTTCGACCAGATCGCCACGCTCGACGTGGGCAGCGGCGAGGGCGCGGTCCAGATCGACAACAACATCGCGTCGGGCCGCGACCTCGGCCAGATCACGTACGCGCCGCCGGCCGTCGCGACCGACCTCGACATCCGCTTCGACACGTCCCGGCGAGCGGTGGCCCTGGCCGACGTACGGAACTACCTGCGCGCGTGGGGGCTGCCGGAACAGGGGGCCGGGGACCCGACACCCACGTCCACGCCGGTGACATCGGCAGCCGACAGCACGACGGCCGCCTTCGACGCCCTCATCACCTACGACGCCGTCCTGACCGACCTGGCCCGCACCCTGCGACTGCGCAAGGCACTCATCGCGGCGAGCCTGCTGTGGTCGGTGCGCACGGGCTCGCCGATCTCGCCGCAGACCACCATCGCCGCCCGCAACCACTGCGTCCGACAGCGCATCCTCCGCGGCCCCCTCCTCGACACGTCCGACTCCGCCGACGTGCGCGCGGTCCGCCAGAAGCTGCGCGACGACGACAAGTTCCGCATCAACAGCACCGCGTACGCCCTCATCGCGGCCGCCCACGACCTGGGCCTGCCACGCCCCGGCCTCGCGGACACGGCGGAGAGCACCCGCCGGCTTCTGGGCGACTTCCTCGGCACGGGCGGCCTGGACGGGTCGGTCCAGCTGGGCCTGTACCAGGTCCTGGAGAAGTACTACGCGCCCGTGCGCACGGGCCGCCGGTAGCAGACGCGAGAGAAGAGAGCAGAGCACACTCATGGCAGCAACGCGACGACACTTCCTGCGCTCGGCGGTCACCACGGCGGTCGCGACCGGAGCGATCGCCGGTACGACGACGACCACGGCGACCACTGCGTCCGCAGCCGACAGAGGGACCCCGGCGGACGCGTCCCCCACGTCCGCCAACGGCTGGCCGATCGCCACGACACCCCCCGACGCCGACGGCACCGTCTGGACCTGCCCGGTACCGGGCACGGGCTTCGGCGTCGAGGTGGCGATCGGCGACGTGGAGACGATCCTCGTGCACGTGGTCCGCCGCTTCCACTACGAGGTCGAGACACTGCGCGCCGACGACGTGAGCGGCTACCGGCCCCCGGCGAGGACCAAGGGCTACGAGACGAACCACGCGTCGGGCACAGCGGTCGACATCCGCCCGGACTCCTACCCGGCGGGCACGCGAGGCGGCTTCTTCGCCCCCCAACTGGCCGTGATCCGCGACATCCTCACCGACTGCGAGGGCGCCGTGAAGTGGGGCGGCGACTTCCCGAACCCCGACGAGAGCCACTTCCAGATCGACGTCCCGCCCACCTCCCCGAAGGTGAAACGCGTCGCCGACAAGATCCGCGCCTGGAACGCCACACCTGGCAAGGGCGCGGGCGTCACGCAGGACCCGCGGAACGGCTCGTGAAGGCCTCTTCGACGCCATCGGCGTCCTCGTCGTCCTCGTCGTCCTCCGCGTCCGGTTCAGGCAGGCGCATGCCCCGGGACTCGGCAACGCGCAGGGCGTCGGTCAGGCACTCGGCGAGCCGGAGTCCGGCGTAGCGGACCTCGGTGTACGGCGACGAGGGGTCGTCCAGCAACGGGCGGACGAGGCCGAGCACGTCGGCGGCCGTGGCGAGCTGCATGTCCTCCAGGTCGTCGGCGAGGCGGGACAGGTACCCGCCGCTGCTGTCCGTAACGAGGTAGCAGGGTTTGCCGTCGGGGGACGGCCAGGGGAGGAGGCGGGGGGACGAGGACATCAGGCGGCCACCTCCTGGGCGCCGACCATGAGGTAGGGGCGCACGAGGGCGGAGTCGGTGCCGTCGAGGGGGGTGGCGAGGCCGTACGGGGAGCGGTGCGGGGGCAGGGGGGTGGAGTAGTGGCGTACGGCGGTGAAGTGCAGGCAGACATGGGGGCGGAGGTGGCGGTGGGTGCGGCGCCGTTTGCCCGTGCCCGGGCCGAGGAGAAGGCGCATCCATTCGAGGGTGCGGCGGATAAGGTCATGCATGTCGACGCTCCTAAAGCAGCGTTGGCCGTGCCCCGGGAGGTCTAGCCACCTCGCCGGGGTCTTGTCATTTCGACCATACCGGTAACTGCGTCCCCCTGCACCCCTCTGCGTCCTACCGCGTTGGGACGCGTTCCACCCCTGCACTGTGCGTTGGGCTGCGGCACCGTGGAGAGATGAGTGAGCTTCCGCGCTACGAGTACGTGAAACTCGCCGACGCCATCGCGGCAGAGATCGGGTCCGGCAAACTGCCGCAAGGGGCCGCGCTGCCGGGTGAGCGGGCCATGACGGAGCTGTATCGCGTGAGCATCGGCACCGTGCGTCGCGCCGTCGTCGAACTCCGCAAACGAGGACTCGTCGCAACGCTGCCCGCGAAAGGGACGTACGTCATCGGCATGCCGGAGCCATCCGGCGACGCACCCGAACAGGGCGAACCTCGCGCCTGAAGTTACGCCTGCTCAGCCACCGCGACCCGCTCACCGGCCGCCACCAACAGGCCCAACACCTCGCCGAGTTGCCGGTGAACCTCCGCGTCGTCGATGAGGCCGCCCTCGCCGACCGTCCCCCGGTCCACCGGGAGCTTCACGCAGGCCGACTCCACGACGTCAGCGCCGGTGTAGCCCAGGACCGCCCGGAGCGTGGCCTCCGCTCCCTGGCCGCGGCCCGGTGCCGCCGCGTTGACCCAGGCCACCGGCTTGTCGCAGATCTCGGTGCCGCCGACCGTCCAGTCCAGCAGGTTCTTGAACGAACCCGGCAGGGTCCCCGCGTACTCCGGGGTGCAGATCAGGATGCCCGCCGCCCGGTCGAGAGCCGCCCGCAGCCCCGCCACGGGTGCCGGCAACGGGTCGGTGTCGTCATCGGGGTTGAAGTGCGGAAGCTCCGCCAGACCGTCGTACATGACGGCACGCACCTTCGCGGAGGGCGCCACGACCTGCGCGGTGCGCAGCACGGCCTCATTGGTGGAACCGGCGCGCAGGCTCCCCGACAGCAGCAGAATCACCGGCAGAGCGGACATCCGCTCAACCTACTTCCCTGGCACCGCCTTCGGCCAACGTGAGGAAGTCCAGGACGAGCGGGCTTGCGACGGCGCGGAACTCCTCGAAATAGGCGTGCCGTGCTCCGGTGATCATGTGAAGCCGGGCGCCGGGGATGCGGTTCGCGAGCAGAGGGGCGTTGGCGGCGGGGTTGAGCAGGTCGTCGCTGCCGTGCACGACCAGAGTGGGTGCGCTGATGCCGGGCAGGAGGTGCCACGCGTCGTGCTGGTTGCTGGCCACCAGGTGGCGACGTTGGGCGTAGGCGGGCATGGCCGGGTCGCCGAGTGTCCGGTGGGGGCCGGGGTGGGTCGCCAGCCAGGCCGGGGTGTACATCAGTTCGAGCAAAGCCTGTCGCGCCGCACCGGGTTGAGGTTGTACGAGCGATCTGCGCACTTCGTTGTCGCGTTCGACGGCGTGCGGCCCGCCGGGCGACGTGCAGCCGAGTACCAGGGCGCGCACCCGGTGCGGATGGCGGGCCGCGAGCTGCTGAGCCACGCGTCCCCCCATGGACGTGCCGTAGACGTCGGCCCGGTCGACGCCGAGTTCGTCCAGCACCGCGATCACGTCCTGCGCGAAGACCTCGGTGCTGTAGGGCCTGTCGGGCTTGTCGCTCTCCCCCGTACCGCGGTAGTCGAGCGTGAGGGTGCTGCGGTGGGCGTGGAAGTCGTCACGTACCCCGTCCCACCAGTGGTGGTTGTTCGCCTGGCCCGCCAGCAGAACGAGCGGCGCACCCTCGCCTTGGACCTGGTAGGCGATACGGACCCCGTCAGGCGTTGTCGTGTGCTGCATCGGCCCTTCTTCACTCCTGCCAGGCGGAAGCGTCCGTCACCCAGATGCCGCAAGGACTGTATGACCTGAGCGTCGCCCTCGGCGACCGAACCAGCCCCTCACGCGGCATCTAAGCTGGTGGGGAGGGTTACGAATCCGCCCATAAGGTTGAAAATCCTGTGGTGCGAAGAGACCGGCGGGCGCCCGAGGTGCCCCATGCGACTGGAGCGGGGCAGGTCGAGGGCCTGCCGTTCCACGAGTCCGCGCTGGCCGCGGCTCGTGCCGTGGCTCAGGGTGCGGCCCTGGTGGCTGCCACGCTCGGCTTCTTGGCTCTGCTCGGCTGGATCACCGGCAGTAACGTCCTGAAGGCGGTGCTGCCCGAAGCCGCCGACTCCATGAAGCCGAACACCGCCGTGGCTCTGTCGGCGCTGGGCCTCTCCTTGATCGCGGTGATCCGAAGGCCCGCCGACCGCAGGACGATGGCCGCGGCCCGTGCAGGCGCGGTCCTGGCCGCCGTGATCAGCGGGCTCACCCTCATGGAGTACCTGACCGGGGCGAACCTCGGCATCGACGAACTCCTTTTCGAGGAAACCGCGCGGGTGGCGACGGCGGCACCCGGACGCATGGCGCCGAACACGGCCGCGGCACTGGTGCTCGCGAGCGCGGCGGCTCTGTGCGCGAGCATGCCCCGGCTGCCCGCCTGGACGAGCCAGGTCCCGGCGCTGGCCGTCGCCGCCCTGGGCATGGTGCGCCTCTACGGGTTCCTCTACGACGTGCCTCAGCTGGAGCGGTTCGGCGGCTACGCGGGCATGGCCCTGCACACCGCCCTCGCTCTGGTGCTGCTGGGCATCGCGGCCTTCCTGGCCCGGCCCGGCGAAGGCCCCGCCGGACTGCTGACCAACACGGGCACCACGGGCGCCCTGGGCCGCCGGCTGATCGTCACCACCCTGGTCGCGCCGCTGGTGCTGGGCGCGCTCGTCCAGGCCGGCGAGGACGCCGAGCTGTACGGAGCACGCCTGGGGACCGCGCTGCTGGTCTGCGGCCACGTGATCGTGTTCACCGTGGTCATCTTCGCCGCCCTGGTCGTGGGCCGCCGTACCGAGGTGGCGCACGCCCGAGCCGAGTGGCAGGTGAGACAGAACGAACTGCTGCAGTCGTTCATGGACCACACGCCCGCGGTGGTGTTCATCAAGGACCTGAAGGGTCGCTACCTCGCCGTCAACACGAAGTTCGAGGAAAGCACGGGTCTGCCCCGCGGGCGGGTCCTCGGCCGTCGGGACCGGGACGTTCTGCCGTCGGACTTCGCACGTCAGGCGCGGGCCGCCGACCTGGACATGCTGAGGCGGCGAGCTCCGGTGCAGCGGCAGGAACGGTTCGTGCTGCCGGGAGGCACACGGGACTTCCTCACCAGTCTGTTCCCGCTCAAGGATCCGAACGGGAAGCCGTACGCCGTGTGTGGCGTCGTCACCGACATCACCGAACGAGTCGCCGCCGAGCGCGAGGTCAAGCGGATTAACCGGCGCTTTCTCGCTCTGCTGGAGTCCGCCCCCGACGCCACCCTGATCACGGACGGCCACGGGACCATCATCCTGGCCAACGCCCAGGTGGAGCCCGTGTTCGGTCACGTACCGGCCGACCTCGTCGGGACAAAAGTCGACGACCTGGTACCCGGCCCCCGGCGTCCCCGGCACAGCGCGCTCCTCCGCCGCTACCTGGGGTTGCGCGACCCGCAGCCGATGGTCCTGGACCGGGACCTGTACGCCATGCACACCGACGGCAGAGTCTTCCCCGTCGAGGTGAGCGTCAGCGCCTTCCAGGCCGAACGGGACACGCTGGTGTTCCTGACCGTGCGGGACATCACCGAACGCAGACAGGCCGAGGCCGAACGCGCCGAGCGTTACGAGCAGCAACGGCACATCGCCTACACCCTGCAGCACAGCCTGATGGGGGAACCGCCCCACCTGCCGTATCTGCCGAGGGCCCACCGGTACCTGGCGTCCGTCCAGAATCCCGGGGTGGGCGGTGACTGGTTCGACGTCATTCCGCTGGACAAGACACGCACCGGCGTCGTCATCGGCGACGTGATGGGCCGGGGCCTGGAAGCGGCGGCCGTCATGGGCCAGCTGCGTGCCGCGTCCCACGCGCTGGCCCGGACGGGTGTTTCGCCCTGCGGGCTCATGACCGGGCTGGACGCGTTCGTCAGCGACCTGGCGGACCAGCTCGTCACCTGCCTCTACCTGGTGATCGACCAGGACGCGCACGAGGTCACGCTGTGCTCGGCCGGACACCTGCCCGTCATCGCGCTGTCTCCCGCGGGCCCCGCCCGCCTGCTGCCGACGCCGGTCAACGTGCCCCTGGGGGTCAACGACGCGTCCGGTGGGGTGCCGTACCGCGCGACGACTCAGCCGCTGCCGCCGGGCAGTACTCTCGCGCTCTACACCGATGGACTGGTCGAGAGGCCCGGGACCGACATCGACGCCCAGATCGACGTCCTCGCGCACACCCTCGGCGACGTGCTGAAGTGCGCTGTCGCCGACCCGGAAGTCCTCGATCGGGCCGCAGCCCGGATGGTCGAGACCCTCATCCCGGACCCGGCAGCGCATGACGACGACGTGACCCTGCTCCTCATCGGTCTGCCGGAGCCGGACCTGACGGAGACGGACCGGACTCAGACGCCTACGCCGAGGTGACGGTCCTCGCGACGGGCGGCCTCACATCCGGCAGTGTCTGCTCCGTCCAGATCGTCTTGCCCTTCCCCGTGTAGCGCGTGCCCCAGCGCTGCGCGACCTGTGCCACCAGGAACAGCCCCCGGCCGCCCTCGTCCGTGTACCGTGCGCGTCGCATGCGCGGGGATGTGTTGCTCGCGTCGGACACCTCACAGGTGAGCGTCCGCTCAAGGATCAGCCGGAGGCCGATGGGGCCGCGAGCGTGTTTCAGCGCGTTGGTGATCAGCTCACTGACGATCAGTTCCGTCGTGAACGCGACGTCGTCGAGACCCCACTCGGACAGTTGGCCCATGGCCTTGCGTCTGGCTTCCGGCACGGCTGACGGGGTGGGCGGGATGTCCCACGAGGCCACTCGGTCGCGGCTCAGGGCGCGCGTCCGCACCACGAGGAAGGCCACGTCGTCGTCAGGGCTGTCGGGCAGCAGTGTGCGGACCATGGTGTCGCAGATCTCCTCGAGCGGCCGGTCGGGATGGGCCAGCGTGAAGCACAGCCGCTCCAGGCCGGTGTCCACGTCATGGTCGTGCGCTTCGATCAGACCGTCGGTGAAGAAGGCGATGACGCTCCCCTCCTCCAGTTCGATCTCGGCCGACTCGAACGGCAGGCCACCGAGTCCGAGCGGAGGGCCGGCGGGAACGTCGAGAAATCCAACGGGCTCTCGCATGTGTGCGATCCCCGGACTGGGGTGTCCTGCTCGCGCCACGCACAGCCTGCGGAGGATCGGGTCGTAGACCGCGTACACACACGTCGCGCCCACGACCACCGGCCTCTCCGCGCTCGCCTCGGCCTCCTCCGCCAGGCGCAGAACAAGGTCGTCGACGTGCGCCAGCAGCTCTTCAGGGGGCAGGTCCATGTCGGCGAGCGTCTGCACGGCTGCGCGCAGCCTCCCCATGCTGGCCGCCGCGTGGATGCCGTGCCCCACGACGTCTCCCACCACCAGTGCGACCCGGGCGCCGGACAGGGGGATGACGTCGAACCAGTCTCCGCCCACGCCGGCCTCGGCGTCCGCGGGCAGATACCGATAGGCGACCTCGACGGCCGTGTGGTGGGGCAGTGCGGGCGGGAGCAGGCTGGTCTGGAGCGCCAGCGCCGCACTGTGCTCGCGGGCGAAGCGCCTGGCGTTGTCGACGCACACGGCCGCCCGCGCGGACAGTTCCTCGACGAGGAGGAGATCATCCTCGTCGAACGGGTCCGTGTTCTCCCAGCGCAGAAGGGTCACCACGCCCGCGGTGACTCCCCGCGCGCGCAGCGGCACCGCCACGTGGGAGTGCACGCCGATACGGGCGAAAGGGGTGCGCCGGAGCGGATCCTCACTGAGCCAGCGCGTCGACGGTGTCACGGCCGCCGTACGGACGGACCGGCCGGAGGCCAGGCAGCGGCTCTGCGGCGACTGCGCCGGATACCGAGTCGGTGCGCCGATCGCCGCGACCACCTCCGGATGGTCCGCACGGATCGAGAGGTGGGCGGCCCGGTACAGGCCGGCCTGGCCGCTCTGGGGCCGGAGCGCCAGCTCTTCCGCGCCCCGGACGCCGTCGAGGAGGTCCACCGCCGCGAAGTCGGCGACCCTGGGCACCAGGATCTCCGCCAGTTCCGCGACGGTGCGCTCGAGATCCAGGGTCGTTCCGATGTGTTCGCTGGCCTCGTTCACCAGCAGCAGCCGCTGGCGTGCCCGATCCTGGTCGTCGAAGTCGACGGCGGTATGGCACACCCCCAGGGTGACACCGGACCGGTCGCGCAGGGGGACGGACGAGCGCAGCCTGAGGCGTGCGGGGCTCTGCCGGCTGAATCCGGGCGAGAGCGTCACGTGTTCGAACGACGACAGGGCCTCGCCGGCCGTCAGCGCCTGCCTGGCCTGCCGCTCCACCGTCGGCATCACCTCGCCGGAACGGACCGGCGGTTGCGGGACGGGCCTGCCTTCCGGCCGGAGACCTTCCATGCCGGCCAGGAGGTCGTTGACCCACTGGCAGCGCAGCTCGGTGTCCAGCACGGCCACCCCGATCGGTGACTGGTTCATCAGACCGTGCACCGCTGCCCGGCTCAGCTCCCACCGCCTCAGGCCGGGGGCAGCGCAGGCAGCGACGAGCCGTCCGTCGTGCCCACCGCTCGTCGGCAGGGCGCGGACCCGCAGCGCGAGTTCCACCCGGTGGCCGGCACGATGACGTGTGGAGACCCGGCCGTCCCAGCGGCCGCCCGCAAGTCGTCCGCGACTCAGGGCAGCCGCCCCCGCGCCACTGTCCAGCAGGAAGGTCGCCGGTTTCCCCAGTACCTCGGCTGCCGGGTAGCCGAGCAGCTTCTCCGCTGCCGCGCTCCAGTACTCGACACGCCCGTCCGCGTCCACCAGCATCAGCGCAACGCTCAAGACGTCGAACGGATCGGCCATGTCGTCGCTGTGAGGCACGCCCAAAACGCCCATGCTCCGGTCCCATCCACAGACGGGCCCCTGCCACCAGGCTCTCACACCCCGGGGCGCGTACGCCGTTCGGAACAGACGCGAGGAGCACAGGACACCGCCCGAGCCGACCGAAGCCGACCCGGGCGCTTCGATGTCCGGAACCACCAGGTCAGAGCACGTTCGCCAGGGTGCCTCCCAAGCGGACCGGCGAGCAGCTGGGCGGCGCGGGGCCGTGACCGGGCCTCTGCCCAGGTCACGGCCCCGCTGGTGGGGAGGTCGGTCATCGGCGGATCAGCAGCAGCCGCCCGCGGCGACCGGTTCCCTCGCGCCGGTGTCGGACTCGGCCGCGCCGGTGCAGCAGGTGCTGCCCTGCTGCTTGGCGAGGGAGTCGGCGTCGGCCTTGACGACGTACACCTCCCAGGGTTCCTGGCCTGGGCCTTGGACCCAGACCTTGTCCTGGAGGGCGTAGCAACAGGTGGTGTCGTTCTCCACGTCGGTGGCCAGGCCGGCCTCGCCCAGGCGGGCGGTGGCGGCGTGGACCGCTTCGGTCGTCTCGACCTCCACCCCGAGGTGGTCCATGCGCGTTGCCTCGTCCGCGCTGCCCTCGATGAGGACGAGCTTGAGCGGAGGCTCGGCGATGGCGAAGTTGGCGTAGCCGTCGCGGAGTTTGGCGGGCTCGGTGCCGAAGAGCTTGCTGTAGAAGGCGACGGACGCGTCGAGGTCGGGGACGCGGAGGGCGAGCTGTACGCGGGACGTCATGGCGAACCTCCTTGATGGGTGGGGTGTTCAGCAGCCGCCGGAGGTGGCGGCCGGGGCTCCGATGCCGATCTGGAGGGTGCTCGGGGCGGCGCAGCATCCGCCGCCGGACTGTTCGGCGCTCTCCGGCTCGGTGCTCTCCGGCTCGTCGAAGAGGCCCGCGCCGCCGCACACCCCGGTCTCCGGGAGGGTGAGTTCGACGCGCTCGGCGGCCTCCTGGTCGCCCGCGATCGCGGCGGCGACGGAGCGGACCTGCTCGTAGCCGGTCATGGCGAGGAACGTGGGGGCGCGGCCGTAGGACTTCATGCCGACCAGGTAGACGCCCTGCTCCGGGTGGGAGAGCTCGTTCACACCGTGCGGGTAGACCGTGCCGCAGGAGTGCACGTTCGGGTCGATGAGCGGAGCCAAGGCGGTCGGGGCCTGGAGGCGCTCGTCGAGGCCGAGGCGGAGTTCGGACAGGAAGGACAGGTCCGGGCGGAAGCCGGTGAGGACGATGACCTCGTCGACCGGGTCGAGGCGGCGGCCGTCCTCGGCGACAAGGACGCACCGGTCGGCGCCGTCGCGTTCCACAGCCTGTGTACGAAATCCCGTAGCGGCGCCGGCGTAACCGGCCTCGACGGCGGCCTTGGCGCGCAGGCCCAGGGCACCGCGCGCCGGGAGCTGGTCGGCCTCGCCGCCCCCGTAGGTGTCCGCACCGATGCCGCGCCGCAGGATCCACACCGCGTGCGTGCCGTCCTCCTCCTTCGCCAGGTCGGCGAGGAGTGCGAGGGCGGTGAAGGCGGAGGCGCCGGAGCCGACGACGGCGGTGCGCTTACCCGCGTAACGGGTGCGTAGGGCTGGGTCGCCCAGGTCGGGGACGCGGTAGGTGATGTGGTCGGCGGCGGTCTTCTCGCCGAGGGCGGGCAGGCCGTCGGCGCCCATCGGGCTCGGGACGGACCAGGTGCCGGAGGCGTCGATGACGGCGCGGGCGGTGAGCCGCTCCTCGTGGCCATCGGTGGACCGGACGTGCACGGTGAAGGGCTGCTCGTCGCGGCCGGAGTCGACGATCCGGTCCCGGCCGGCGCGGGCGACGCCGGTCACCGTGGCGCCGTAGCGGACCTTGTCGCCGAGGACATCGGCGAGCGGCTGGAGGTAGCGCTCGGCCCAGTCGCCGCCGGTCGGGTAGGCGGAGGAGTCGGGGCGGACCCAGCCGGTCGGCGCGAGGAGCTTCTCGGCGGCCGGGTCGACGACCTCGCCCCAGGTCGAGAACAGCCGGATGTGGGACCACTCGCGTACGGTGCTGCCCGCGACCGGGCCGGCCTCCAGGATCAGGGGTTCCAGCCCGCGCTCGACGAGACGGGCGGCGGCAGCCAGGCCGATGGGGCCCGCACCGATGACCACGACGGGCAGCTGGTCGGTGGTGAGCACGCTGTGGATGGACGCGGCCACTGGGTCCCCTTGATTCGATGGTCATCGATCCCTTGCACTGCCAGCATGGCACCTGCATCGACAAGCGTCAACATAGACATTCATCGAATTCACGAGCTGGCCGACCCTGGCCGCCTGTTTCGACGTATGTCAACATAGACGCATGTCGAACACGAAGGCGCTGCCGCTGCTGGAACCCGAGGTCGCCGAGGGTGCCGTCGTGCCGTGCTGCCCACCGCTCACCGAGCGGCCGTTGACGGCCGAGGAGGCCGAGCGGACCGCTGCGATGTTCAAGGCGCTGGGCGACCCGGTGCGGCTGCGGCTGTTCTCGCTGGTCGCCTCGCATGCGGGCGGCGAGGCGTGCGTGTGCGACATCTCCGACGTCGGCGTCTCCCAGCCGACCGTCTCCCACCACCTGAAGAAGCTCAAGGAGGCCGGCCTGCTCACCTCCGAGCGGCGAGGTACCTGGGTCTACTACCGGGTGGAGCCGTCGGTGGTGGCCGCGATGGGGAAGATGCTCGGCACCTTCGGCTGAGCCGGCCGAACGAGGCCGAGCGGGAAGCCGATCTCGCCCTGGCCATGCACTACCCCACCCGCTGGGACCCGTTCTTCCGGGACGTCATGACCATCGCGGACCTGTACCGGTATCCGACCCGGCACTTCGGCTTCCACCGCCGACAGCTCACGCTGCCGGAGGGCCGCTGACCTGCCGGTCAGAGGGAACCCGGCGTTCAGACCATCCCCTTGTCACCGTCGGGTGGTGAGTGCGAAGCCGACCAGGGAAGAGGATTGAGAAGAAATCTTTGCATAGATATCTTCTCGTCATGCCTGAATTGCGACAGCGCATGCTGTCTGACATCGACGCACTCAAGGCCCTCGCTCACCCGCTGCGCCAACAACTGGTGACCCGGCTTCAGCGCCATGGTCCGGCTACGTCCGCCGACCTGGCCGCCGAGTTCGGTGAGGACCGTGGCGCGACCAGCTACCACCTGCGACAACTGGCCCGGTTCGGGTTCATCGAAGAGGACACGGACCGTTCATCCGGGCGTCGCAAGTACTGGCGAGCCATCCCACAGGACGTGCGGCTGCCACGCCGCCCGACGGAACCCGAAGTTGCTGTCGCCGCCGAGGAGATCGGCCGGCTATGGATGGAGCGTGCTGACCGTGACCTGACCTCCTACCTGTCCAGCAGAGAGGCGTTCGGCGAGTTTGCTGCCAGCGCCATGCACTCCTTCGGCAGCACCACGCTCACCGCTGAGGAACTGGCCGAGTTCGGTGAGGAGTACATCGCCTTCCTCAAACGCTGGCACCGGGAACCCGGTCAGGCGCCCCCCGGCAGCCGGCACATCTCCGTGGTGTTCCATGCCTTCCCCACCCCTGACAGCGCGGACGCGTCGTGACCGCCCCGACCGCCGAAGGAACCGCCGAAGGAACCGCCGAACGGCCCTCGTTATGGCGCAACCGCGAGTTCATCGCTCTGTGGAGCGGTCAGGTCGTCTCGACCCTGGGCGCCCAGATCAGCGGGACGGCGATGCCGTTGCTTGTCCTTGCGACCACCGGATCGCCCTCCGACGCCGGGATCGTCGGAGCCGCCGGCACGCTCCCCTTCCTCATCGCTCACCTGCCGGCCGGAGCGCTGGTGGACCGGTGGAACCGCCGCAAGATCCTGCTGATCAGCGAACTCGTCGCGGGACTGGCACTCTCCACCGTCCCGATTGCCATGTGGTGGGGCGAACTCACGGTCACGCACCTCGCCGTAATCGCCTTCGTGCAGGGACTGTGCTTCGTCTTCTTCGGGCTGGCCGAGCGCTCCGCACTCCCGAAGATCGTCCCCGTCGCGCTCCTGTCCACCGCAGTGGCCCATAACGAGGCCAGGAGCCGCGGTGCGGCTCTGGCCGGTCCTCCCCTGGGCGGCATGCTCTTCGGCATCGACCGCACCATGCCGTTCCTGGCCGACGCGGTCTCCTACGTCGTTGCCTCCATCGGGCTGCTGTTCATCCGAAGCGACCTGCAGAACCAGACGAAGCCTCCAGCGGAACCGCTGTGGCAGGCGACCACCGCAGGTTTGCGCTGGGTCTGGCGCCACCCACTCATCCGCGCAGCGATCTTGCTGATCGCCGTCAGCAACCTGGTCTTCCAGGCCCTCGTATTGATCCTGGTTGTCCTCGCCCAGCGCCACGGCGCCACATCCGCCACCATCGGGATGATGCTCGGCATCTACAGCGGTGGCGGTCTGATCGGCGCACTCGCGGCGAGCAGGCTCCATCGTCACTTCAAGCCCAAGACCGTCATCATCGGCGTCAATTGGATCTGGGCTGCGCTTCTGCCTCTGTTCGCACTCACGTCGGACCCTGTGCTGATAGGTGCCATCGGTGCCGCCGGCGCGTTCATCGGACCGTTGTGATCATCACCTACACAACCGTCCTGGTTCCCAATGAGCTATTGGGGCGTGTCACCAGCGCCGCCATGACCCTGTCCTGGGGGGTCATGCCGCTGGCCTCCCTCGGTGCCGGCTACCTGCTCACCGCCATCGGACCAAACGGCTCCGTGTTCGTACTGGCCACGGTGATGCTTGTCACCGCGGTCATCGCCACCGTCAGTCCGGCCGTCCGTCATGCCCCGCCGATTCCCGCGCACGACAAGTCGGCCTGACCTCGACCAGCGGGACGGTGCGCTCGCCGCAGCCCGCGCCGCATGCACCGCGCGCACGCGCAGTACCAGGGCGCCCGGGACCAGTACGCCCAGCAGGCCCAATGCGGCACAGGACACTACTACTCGGGCCAGCGACTCCCCGGGCACGACAGAGCCGAGGTCCACGCCGTACGGTGCCAGCCGCCGCGACAGCAGCGACAGGAAGACGCCCAGCACCGCGCCCGCGGTGACGACACCGACGGTCACGACCACGATCGACTCCCAGACGAGCATGCGCAGGAGCTGGGCCCCGGTGGCGCCGGGCAGGGCCACGTTGTCGGCGACGTGTGCTCTCCCAGTACCTGGAGGCGGACTACGCCGCCGAACTGCTGGGCGCCGCGGAGTCCGAGTCCGAGGCCTCCGGAGTGGGCTATCTGCTCAAGGACCGGGTCGGGGACGTGCTGGACTTCGTCGCCCAGGCCCAGCGGGTTGCCGACGGCGAGACCGTGATCGATCCGGAGATCGTCCGGCGGCTGCTGGGCAGCCGCCGGGGACGCACCTCCGTACGGGCGTTGACTCCACGCGAGACGGAGGTGCTCGCCCTGATGGCCGAAGGCCGCTCCAACTCGGCCATCGCCCAGGAACTGTCGGTCAGCCAGGCCGCCGTCTCGAAGCACATCGGGACCATCTTCGACAAGCTGGAACTGCACTCCAGCGACGCCGACCACCGGCGGGTGCTCGCGGTCCTGGCCTATCTGCGCCGCTGACAGAACCATCGGGCCGGCTGACGGTCTTCAAGTCGCCCCGAACCGTGAGTCAGCCCCTCCCTTACGGCTTCCGTCGCAGGTGAGGGGCTGATCGTTCCGTAGGCCCTGTGGGACTCGAACCCACAACCAATGGATTAAAAGTCCACTGCTCTGCCAATTGAGCTAAGGGCCCAGGCGGTGTTGCGTGATGTTGCCTCCACGAGCATAGCCGGACACGGCCGTGTCTCCGATCGGGTATCGGAGACACGGCCGTGCCGGAGGGGTGGATGGGGCCGGGAGTGTCAGGGATCGACCGGTTCGGGTGCGCCCGCGCGGGCCGCCTCGCGGGCGCGGGTGCGTTCGTGGTCGGGGTTGAGGAACCAGTGGCGGGCCGATGCCTGCCACCAGGTCGCGGCGAAGCCGAGGACGACCAGGACGGCGATGGGCGCGTAGTTGAAGGTCTCCCAGGTGACCGGCGAGACCTGCGGAAGCATGAACAGCACCGTGATCACGCCGACCCACACCACCGAGACGACGCCGATCACGCCGGACCAGCGGCCCAGGTGCCACGGCCCCCGCTCGAACGCGTCGCCCTTGCGCACCCGCAGCAGCGTCGGGATGACGTAGGCGATGTAGAGGCCGATCACGGCGATGGAGGTGACCGCCGCGTACGCCGTGACATTGATCAGGTACGGCAGGCCCAGTACCAGCGCGGCCCCGGCCGCCAGCCACACCGCCGCGACCGGTGTGCGCGTGCGGGGGCTGACCGTGTGCCAGACGTGGGAGAGCGGCAGGGCGCCGTCACGGGAGAAGGCGTAGATCATGCGGCTGTTGGCCGTCACCGACGCCATCCCGCAGAACAGCTGCGCTCCGATCACCACCAGCAACAGCAGCTTGCCGGCCGTCGCGCCCAACGCGTCGAGCAGGATCTGGGCCGGCGGCGCACCCGTCGGGGACGCGAGCGCACCGTCGTACGACTGGATCGCGAACGTGAAGCCCAGCAGCAGGACGAAGCCGGCGATCCACGAGGTCCAGATCGAGCGCACGATCCCCTTCGGGCCGGCCGTCGACGCGTCGTGCGTCTCCTCCGTCATGTGGGCGGAGGCGTCGTAGCCGGTGAAGGTGTACTGCGCCATCAGCAGGCCCAGCAGCACCACGTACACCCCGCTGCCCCAGCCCGTGTTGTTCACGAACTCGCCGAAGACGAAGGACGCCGACTGGTGGTGGTCCGGTACGAAGGTCAGCGCGCCGACGATCACCGCCACGCCCAGCACGTGCCACCACACGCTCACGCTGTTCAGCAGGCCGACGATGCGGACGCCGAAGGTGTTGAGCAGGCCGTGCAGGATCAGGATCGCGGCGAAGAGCAGCACCGTACGGCCCGGCGTCACCTCGAAGTCGAACTGGAGGTTCAGGTAGGCCCCGAGGAAGGAGGCCGCGCCGAAGTCGATGCCCGCCGTCACCGCCACCTGGCCGAGGACGTTGAACCAGCCCGTGAACCACGCCCACGCGGCCGCCGTACGCGGGGGCGCGAGCCGGTGGGCCCAGAAGTACAGGCCCGCGGACGTCGGATAGGCCGAACAGATCTCGGCCATCGACAGGCCGACGAACAGTGTCATCAGGCCGACCGCCACCCAGCCCCAGGTGATCACGGCGGGGCCACCCGTGTTCATCCCGAACAGGTACAGCGTCAGGCACCCCGACAGGACGGAGATGATCGTGAAGGAGACCGCGTAGTTGGAGAACGCCGACATGCGGCGGGCGAGAACCTGCGTGTAACCGAGCTGGGCCAGCCGTTCCTCGTCAGACAGCCCACTCGCTCTGGCGTCATCTGTCATGTCCCCAGCGATTCCCTCACCGGGGACGTGACATGCGACACAGAGCCATCGAATGTGGCTAGAAAACGCCCTTGTAGCCCTGCCAGCCACTGGCGATCTTCGTCGGCGCCCCGAACGAGCCCTTCCCGTCACCGTTGTGGCGGTACAGGTTCCCGCTGGTGTCGCGCGAGACGAGGTCCGCCTTGCCGTCCCCGGTGGTGTCCCCTGCCCCGGCGACGGCGTTGTACGAGCCGCCCCAGTTCGTGAACACCTTCGTGCGCGCCTTGAAGGTCCCCGTCCCCGTGCCGTCGTAGCGGTACAGGTTGTTCGCCTTGTCCTGCGCGATCAGGTCGCCGATGCCGTCACCCGTGATGTCCCCGACCCCGACGATCTTCTTGTACGTCCGCCAGTCCGCGAAGATCTTCGCCCGCGCCGACAGCCCGCCCGTGCTCGTGCCCTTGTACAGGTAGATGTCCCCGGTACTCGCGTTGCGGGCCACCAGGTCCGGCCGGCCGTCACCGCTCACATCACCGGGCGAGGTCAGCACGTCGTACTGGTTCCAGCCGCTCGTACCGACCGTCGTGGACGCCGTCGACGGCGTCGCCGCCTCCCCGCACGCCGGCTTGTACAGCCGCAGCGACCCGTTGCTCTGCCGCACCAGCAGGTCGTTGCAGCGGTCCCCGCCCAGGTCACCGAAGGGCACCGCCGTGATCGACGTGGCCCAGCCCGTGCCCGTCACCTTGTCCTTGAAAGCAGCGCCGTAGTGGAAGGACAGCGCACCCGAGGAGTTCAGCGTCAGCAGGTCACCGGTGCCGTCCGGCAGCCCCAGCCCTGACGCGTAGTCGTGCCGCACCGCCCCGCCCCGCAGCAGCTGGACCGTGCCGCGCACGTCCAGTGCGGCGCCCACGCCGTCCGCGGGGATGACGGACAGCGTCCAGTCGTACCGGCCGTTGGGAAGGAACGCGATCCCGTCGGCCCTGGTCCCGTGCCACCCGACAGCCAGCTCACCGCGCACCGCGCCGCCGTCCCGGCCGTCGACGACCTTCCCGGTCACCTTGTCGCGTACGGTCAGTCGCCAGCTCGCGGCCGGCTTCGACAACACCACGGTGGTCAGATCGTCGGGCCTCGCGTCCCGCTCGTGCGCCTCGACGGACGACGCGCTCCGCGCCGGCTCCAGCAACCGCAGCGGCTGCTGCGCCACATCGGACGGCACGAGGTGCACGCGCTCCTGACCGTCGACGTAGGCGACGTTCGCGCCGGACTCGTCGACAGTCCAGCGCACGTCTCGCTGTGAGACGCCCGTGTCGGGCAGGTCTCCGATGACGCGGCTCGCGGGCGTACCGGACGCGACCGTCGTCAGCGTCAGCTTCCCGGCGCCCTTGTCGTGGGTGACGACGTATCCGTCCCCGAGTTCGGCCTCACCGGCCGGCACGGGCACGGACTTCTTCGCCGTACGATCGTAGACGCCCGCGCTGTCGCCGCACGTCCAGTACAACCAGCGGCCCAGCGCCTGGAGTTCGGTGGGCGTGCAGCCCGCGTCGGTGGTGAGGGTCTCGGTGGTCTTCTTCGCGGTCAGGCTGTACGCGGTGACGCTGCCCGTCGTCGTACCCGGGGCCCACAGGACGTCGCCGGAGAGGGCGGCGGGGCCGGGAGTACGGGAGACGACCGGAGTCGTGCTGTCCGTCCGGTACACGTTCTGCTTCGTGGCGGTCGTGTGGATCAGGTACCGGCCCGAGACGTCGGTGATCCGCCCGCCGGAAGGCACGTCGAGGTACATGTAGTCGTACTGACCCTGCCCGTCGACCGTGATCCGGTCGCGGTCCGCGTCGAAGTGGTCCAGCCGGGCGATCTGCCCCGCGGCCGTGCCCTGGATCGCGGCACAGGCCAGGTCGGCGTCGTCGCAGTTGCCGATGTACGAGTCCGAGTCGAGGAACCGGGAGGCGTCACCGAACCCGGGTGTGCCGGTGGCGGCGACGGTCCGGATCCGGCTGATGCGCTCGCCCTTGGTGCCGTAGGTCGAGCCGTAGTCCTCGACGACGAGCCGGCCCTGGTCCAGGGACAGCCCCTGGATCCTGAACGGCGGCTTCGGCAGGGGCTTGGCCAGGGTCACGACGGGCGGGGCGCCGTCCGCGCCGGGACGGATGCGCTGGATGCCCCAGTCGTCGGTGCCGGTACGGCCGATGGCGACGGCCGAGCCGTCCGAGGCGACGGAGACGCCCTGGCCGGCGGAGGCGAGCAGGGTGACCGGGGCGCCGCCCGCGATCGGCACGGCCTTCACCGCGGTGCCGGACGCGTTGACGCTCGGACGGTGGATCAGCCAGTCGCCGAGCACCGCCAGGTCGTCGGTGGGGTTGGCGGCGCCGCCGGCGTCCAGGGTGACCTTGGCCGGGGTGGCCGAGAGGTCGGAGCGCGGCACGACGAGGACCTCGGGATAGGCAGCCCCGCGGTAGACCGCCAGGTGCCCGGCCGAGAGTTTGGCCAGCGCGAACCCGGAGGGCAGGGCCTGGGTCCAGCCGCGGACCCGGCCGGTGGCCCGGTCGACCTCGACGACCCGGGCGGTGTCGTCCATCCGCGCCTGGAAGACGATGCCCGTGCCGTCCGCTCCTCGCGTCGGACCCAACTGCATGCCCTCGGGCAGCCCGGTGACCTCGGTGTCCGTGAAGGTCTCGTCCGCGGCCACCTCGAGCAGGTCCATGACCCGCTTGGTCGTGCCGTCCTCGGCGGTGCGGTTGTGGAAGGTGACGACCGTGGTGCCGTAGACGCCGAGGAACGAGTGCCCGTCGGGCAGCCGGAGCGTGCGGGTCGTGCCGTCGACGGCGTTCCACAGGGCGACCCGGCCGTCGTCGTAGCGGTAGGCGAGGAAGTCGCTGCCCGTCCCCGTGGTGAGCAGGGTGCCGGTGGTCGGGGGCGCGTCGACGGACGTGCCGTCCGCGTACCGCGTCCACACGATCCCCGGGCGGCCCTCCAGCCGGTGGAAGACGCCCTGCGCCCCTGCCCCGTCCGAACCCGAAGCGGAGTCGGGCGTGGTGAGCGACGCCGTGGTGTACGAGCTGCGCAACGTCGCCGGCACCACCGTCTCCTGCGGTGCCCCGGGCGCCGCCGAAGCCGACGGCAGCAGCGGTCCCCCGGCCAGAAAGGCCGCGGACGCGGCGACGGCTACCGCCCCGCGCCGGGCGCGGGCATGACGTACGAAGGCGTGATCAGCCAAGGAACCCTCCCCAGGGGCACGGGAGGACGCGACCGCCCCAGATCTTCCCCGGCCCGGCCGTCACATCCCCCTCACAAGTCTGCTGATCCTACAGGCCGTTCATAGCGCTACTCCTCCGGAAAACGGCACGCGAAAACGCCGTGGCCCCCACCCAGTAGGGCGGGGGCCACGGCGCTCACTTCAGCCGGCCGAACTCAGCCGATGCCGTCAGCCGACAACCGTCAGCCGTTGCGCTTCCAGCGCGGCTTGTCCTCGCGGCGGCCGAAGGAGCCACCACCGCGGTGGTCGTCACGACGGCCGTTCGGGCGGTCGTGGCCGGCGGAACGGAAGCCGGGGCGGTCGTCACGACGGTCGCGGTTGAACGGACGGTCGCTGCCACGGTGACCACCGGTGCCGGAGCGGTCGTCACGGCGGAACCCGCCACGGTCGTCCCGACGCTCGAAGGAACGGCCACCGCGCTCGTTGTCACGGTCACGGTTGAACGGACGGTCGCTGCCACGGTGACCACCGGTGCCGGAGCGGTCGTCACGGCGGAACCCACCGCGGTCGTCCCGACGCTCGAAGGAACGGCCACCGCGCTCGTTGTCACGGTCACGGTTGAACGGACGACGCTCGTCCCTGTCACGCTCGACCGGACGGCGGTCGTCGCGGCGGAACCCGCCACGGTCGTCGCGACGCTCGAAGCCACGCCCACCACGGTCGCCGTCACGGTCACGGTTGAACGGACGGTCACCGCCACGGTCGTCCCGACGGAAACCACCACGGTCGTCGCGACGCTCGAAGCCACGCCCACCACGGTCGTTGTCCCGGTCACGGTTGTACGGGCGACGCTCGTACGACGACGAACCCGCCGCACGCTCCTCGCGCTCGCTCCGGTCCACGTCCTGCGCGGCCGGCTGCTCCGGCAGGGAGACCTCGACGGCACCCTCGGCCGCCTGAGCGACCGCCTGCGCCTCGGCCACCGCGGCCTCCGGGTCCTCGCCCCGCTCGCGCGCGACCCGCGCCACCAGCCGGTCGGCCTCCTCACGCAGCTCCGTCGCACGGCGCTGCGCCCGCTCCAGCTCCTTGGTCAGCTGACCGACCTCGCGCTCCGCCTGCTGAGCGGCGTTGCCCGCCGACTCGGCCTGCACCTCGGTCATCGACCGGGCACCGGTGATCTCGGCGACCGCCGGATCGAAGGCCGCGCCACCCTGGATGATGTGACGCCCGGCGTCGACGCCCGCGTCCTCCATCAGCCGGAAGATCTGGCGCCGCTGGTGCGGCAGGGACAGCGACACGACCGTGCCCGTACGACCGGCACGCGCCGTGCGGCCCGCCCGGTGCAGGTAGTCCTTGTGGTCACCGGCCGGGTCCACGTTCAGCACCAGGTCGATGCCGTCGACGTGGATACCGCGGGCCGCGACGTCCGTGGCGACCAGGACGTTGACGTACCCGTCCTTGAAGTCGGCCAGCGTCCGCGTCCGCGCGCCCTGGGTCATACCGCCGTGCAGCGCGTCCGACTTCACGCCCGCGTCGCGCAGCTGCTCGGCGACACGGTCGGCACCGAGCTGGGTGCGCACGAAGATGATGGTGCGGCCCTTGCGGGAGGCGATGGCCGCGGTGACCGGCGCCTTGTCCTTCGGCTTCACGATCAGGATGTGGTGCGACATGGTGGTGACGGCGCCCTGGGCGGCGTCGACCTCGTGGCTGACCGGGTTGTTGAGGTACCGGTCGACGAGGGTCTTGATCTCGTTCTCCATCGTCGCGGAGAACAGCATCCGCTGACCGCCCGCCGGAACCTGGTCGAGCAGCTCCGTCACCTCGGGCATGAAGCCCAGGTCGGACATCTGGTCGGCCTCGTCCAGCACCGCGATCTGCACGTTCTCGAGGGAGCAGGCACCGCGGTTGATGAGGTCGCGCAGACGGCCCGGCGTGGCGACGAGGACGTCGACACCGCGCTCGAGCGCGTAGATCTGGTTGCCCATCGACGTACCGCCGCAGACGACCTTCATCTTCAGGCCCAGGACGTCGCCGTACGGCTGCAGCGCGTCCGCCACCTGCATGGCGAGCTCACGCGTCGGGGTGAGGATGACGGCACGCGGCTTGTGCTTCTCGGTGCGACCGCCGGCCAGCGTGGCCAGGGTCGGCAGACCGAAGGAGAGGGTCTTGCCGGAGCCGGTGCGGCCACGGCCGAGGATGTCCTTGCCGAGCAGGGCGTCCGGGATGGTCGCCGCCTGGATCGGGAAGGGGACCGTCACGCCGTTCTGCGCGAGCTTGCGCACGACGCCCTCGGGGAGACCGAGGTCCGCGAAGGTGACCTCAGGGGTCTCCTCGACGGAGTCGTTCTCGCCGTTCTCGGGCACGACGACGTGATCAGTACTGGAAATGGACATGCGAATGCGAAACCTTCCGGAGTCTCGTCGGCACGCGCCCGTCAACTCCGTGTTCGCATTCGACCGCCTCAATGCGGTCCGCCACGGCAAAGGAGAGTACGCGCCACACGGCGCGCTCTGCGGTGGCGCCGGGCAAATGGGATCAAGCGATCTACCACCATACGCACCCTCCTCCCCCCACGGCAAATCGCCCTCATCACCGCAGCTCAGCCACCATCCAACGACGGGTGTCGATGCCCACCGCGACAGCGCGCCCGTACCGGGTGACCGTGTCCCGACCGGCCGACCGTGAGGAATCACACCGGCGACCCCGCCGCGGGCGCCGGCTCCCGCTGCGCCAACTGCGGCCCCGGAGGCTCATGCGCCGACGACGACGGCTCGGCCACCGTAGGCGTCGGTGACGGCTGCGGCGGCTCCGGCGACGGCTGCGGCGGCACCGGCGGCTGCGGATCCGGAGTCGTCCGCGTGGGAGTCGGCTGCGCCTTCGTCGGCGCGGGAACCCCCGGCTTGTCGGTCCGCCCCGGCTTCACCGGCGCCGAGGCCGACGCACTCACGTCCGCGGACGGCGACGCGGACGGCGACGCCGACTCACCCCGCTTGCCCTTCCCGTGCCCCCGCTTGCCCTCACCGGCCGCCGCACCCATCCCGGCGGCACCACCCGACACGGCCGAACCCCCGTCCGGCGCCACCCCACCCCGCTGCCCCGCCGAGTGCGACGGCTTCGCACTCCCACCCGCGCCGTCGTCACCCACACTCATACAACCGGCAGCAGCGGCGACGGCCACGACCGTGACAGCCAGACGGACGGGTACGTACAAGGGGCGCACGAGCAGCCACCTCCGAGGGTGAGGGAGTCAATCTGCCCAACTCCCCCCGCCCACAAGAGGACACGCGCCACACTCGCGCGCCGGCCTACCCGTATCCCAGAGCATGCAGCCGAGCGTCGTCGATCCCGAAGTGGTGCGCGATCTCATGCACCACCGTCACCTCGGACTCCTTGACGACCTCCTCCCGCGACGCACACATCCGAAGCGTCGGCCCCCGGTAGATCGTGATCCGATCCGGCAGCACACCCGCGTACCACTCCCCGCGATCGGTCAACGGAGTCCCCTCGTACAACCCGAGCAACTCGGGATCCTCCGGCGGCGGCTCGTCCTCGACGAACACCGCGACGTTGTCCATCAGCCGAGTCAGCTCCGGCGGAATCCGGTCCAACGCCTCGGCGACCAGTTCCTCGAACTCCTCGCGCGTCATCTCCAGCACACGCTCATTGTCCGGCACGACACCCCCGTACGAGAGTCCCGGACCCACCGCATATCCGCACCACCCCTTGGGCATACGGGACCAATGGCCCGCGTCCCCCTCGCCGCCCTGCTCCACGCCCGCCGCTCCCACCGCCCCCACACCACCGCCGAACTCGCCCCCCGGCCCCGCCCATGGGCACGCGCCGCCGGCCTGGTCGGCGTCGTCCTCATGGGCGCCTGGCTGGGCCTGCTGATCGTGGGGAACGTCCAGGCCCAGGTCGGCCCCATGAACACCACCATGACGCTGCGCCCCTCCCTCAACGGCGGCACGAAGATCAACGTCTCCCCCCTGGGCGCACTCCGCCTGGACAGCCACATCGCCCCCGTCCGCCTGGACGTGAACGTCGACCAACTCGACCCCGTCCGCGCCCAGGCCCTCGTCGACCACCCCGAACGCATCTCCGGCCTCCAGGACGAAGTCGCCCACGACGTCCAGCACGGCACCCTCGACCTCGCCGTCCGCTCCTGCGTCGCCGTCGTCACCGGCGCCACCGCCCTCGGCCTCGCCGTCTACCGCCGCCCCCGCCGCGCCCTCGCCGCCGGCGGCCTCGCCCTCACCCTCCTCGCCGCCTCCGGAGCGACGGCCTACGCCACCTGGAACCCCAAGTCCGTCCTCGAACCCAAGTTCTCCGGACTGCTCTCCTCCGCCCCCTCACTGGTCGGCAACGCACGCAGCATCGTCACCGAATTCGACGTCTACCAGAAGGAACTGGCACGCCTGGTGACCAACGTGACGAAGCTGTACGACGTCACCTCCACGCTGCCCGCCTACGCGCCGGACCCCACCACCCTCCGTGTCCTGCACGTCTCCGACATCCATCTGAACCCCGCGAGCTGGAAGATCATCGCCTCGCTCGTCGAGCAGTACAAGGTGAACGTGATCGTCGACACCGGCGACACCATGGACCACGGCGCGGCGGCGGAGAACGGCTTCCTCGACCCGATCCAGGACCTCGGAGCCCCCTACGTCTGGGTCCGCGGCAACCACGACTCCCGGGTCACCCAGCGCTACCTGGAGCGCATGAAGAACGTGCACGTCCTCGACGAGGGCCGGGCCGAGACCATCGCGGGCCTGCGCTTCGCCGGCATCGGAGATCCGCAGTTCACCCCCGACCGCTCGAACAAGCCCGGCGTCGAGCAGTCCGAGGAGCTGGCGGGCGCCCGCCTGGCTCAGGCCCTGCGCGAGCAGAAGGCCGCCGGAAAGCCGGTGGACGTCGCCATGGTCCACGAGCCCTCCGCCGCACGCGAGACGGACGGCGAGGTGCCGCTCGTCCTGGCGGGCCATCTGCACCACGAGGACATGGAGGTCATGAAGAAGGGCACACGCCTGCGCGTCGAGGGCTCCACGGGCGGCAGCGGCCTGCGCGCCGTGGAAGGCAAGTACCCCGACCCCATCGAGGCGTCGATCCTCTACCTCGACCGCGACACCCGCCGCCTCCAGGCCTGGGACGAGATCAAACTCGGCGGCCTGGGCCTCACGACAGCCGAGGTCAGCCGACACCTCCCCAAGGAGAACCAGCCGGGAGCCACCCCGTCCCCGACCTCGACCACGCCCGCGCCGGGAACCCCGTCCACGACCTCCCCGGCACCGGAGTCCCCCAGCCCCTCTCCCGCCCCCGCCTCCAGCCCTCCGTAAACCGTTTTGGCGATCCCTCCCGGCATCCCATATGCTTCTCACGTCCCCGACGCGCTGAGAAGCGCCCAGGCGGGCCGATAGCCCTCATCGTCTAGCGGCCTAGGACGCCGCCCTTTCAAGGCGGTAGCACGGGTTCGAATCCCGTTGGGGGCACGCAACACCGTGTGCGACACTGTCGTACACACAGCTTGGTCCTGTGGAGCAGTTTGGAGTGCTCGCCACCCTGTCAAGGTGGAGGCCGCGGGTTCAAATCCCGTCAGGACCGCTGAGGTTTCACGTGAAACCTCGTGGCTGGGTAGCTCAGTTGGTACGAGCGATCGCCTGAAAAGCGATAGGTCGCCGGTTCGACCCCGGCCCCAGCCACAACCGCCCCCATCAGGGCATACGGCCTCACCGAAGATCTTCGGTGGGGCCGTTTTCGTGTCGGCGGCGGGACCGCGCGGAAAGGCCGGGAATGTTCCCGGAAGGGAACGCCCCGGTTGTGGAAGGGCTCTGGACAACGTCCTGGTTGCGTGAGGACCCCGCTGAAGGCGGATCATGATCGTTACGCTGGCCTCGGATCGAGTGCATCCCTGAAAAAATGAAAGAGGTAAGCCATGCGTGCCTTTGGGCGACTCGCGGCAGCGACGGTGTCCGCCGCCGCTCTCTTCGGCGGTCTGGTGGCCATCGCTCCCGCCGCTTCGGCCCTGCCCGCAGCCTGCACCAAGGACACCACCTACCCCGTACCCCTGTCGGAGACGGTCACGGCGAACGTGAACCTCCGCAAGAACCCGGGGACCGGTTCCACCTCCCTGGGCATCCTGGCCAAGGGCACGAAGTTCACCAGCTACTGCCTCACCAACAAGGGCGGGACGAACTGGGAGTACGGCAAGGTGACGTCCGGGGCGAACAAGGGCAAGTTGGGCTGGGTCGCGTGGGAGTACCTGCGCGACTAGTGCGACTGCGGTCCCCACGCCCAAGGCCCCGATCTTCTGGTCGGGGCCTTCGCGTGTGCCCAGCAAAAGGGTTCGCCACGAAATTCGCGGGGGTGAGATCCTGGGTCCCGTATGTCTACGCACCCTGCCCCCGCCTTCGGCGCCCTCGCCTCCCGCCTGACCGAGCTTTCCCTGCGTGACGCGCAGCGGCTCGGGCGGCGGCTCGAAGGTGCGCGCAAGATCCGTAAGCCCGAGGCCCGGGCCGCCGTTCTCGCAGAGATCGAGGCGGAGGTGGTCAAGGGCGAGGCCCGTATGGCCGCGCGCACGGCGCGTGTGCCGGCCGTCAGCTATCCCGAGCAACTTCCCGTCAGTCAGAAGAAGGACGACATCGCGGCGGCGATCCGTGATCACCAGGTCGTCATCGTGGCCGGTGAGACGGGGTCGGGCAAGACCACGCAGATCCCGAAGATCTGTCTGGAGCTCGGGCGCGGGGTGAAGGGGATGATCGGGCACACCCAGCCCCGTCGTATCGCGGCCCGCACCGTGGCGGAGCGGGTGGCGGAGGAGTTGCAGACGCCGCTCGGGGAGGCTGTCGGCTGGAGGGTGCGGTTCACGGATCAGGTGGATCCGGAGGCGACCTTCATCAAGCTGATGACGGACGGCATTCTGCTGGCCGAGATCCAGACGGACCGCGAGCTGCGTGCCTACGACACGATCATCATCGACGAGGCACACGAACGGTCCCTGAACATCGACTTCCTGCTGGGTTACCTGGCCCAGCTGCTGCCGCGGCGGCCCGATCTCAAGGTCGTCATCACCTCGGCGACGATCGATCCTGAGCGGTTCTCCCGGCACTTCGGGGATGCTCCGATCGTCGAGGTCAGCGGGCGGACGTATCCCGTGGAGGTGCGGTATCGGCCGCTCCTCGAAGAGGACTCCGACGACTCCGACCGGGACCAGATCACCGCGATCACGGACGCGGTGGAGGAGCTGATGGGCGAGGGGAAGGGCGACATCCTCGTCTTCCTCTCCGGGGAGCGGGAGATCCGGGACACCGCCGACGCGCTCACCAGGAAGCAATACCGGTTCACCGAGGTGCTGCCGCTCTATGCCCGGCTGTCGCACGCCGAGCAGCATCGTGTGTTCCAGCCGCACACCGGTCGCAGGATCGTCCTGGCCACCAACGTCGCCGAGACGTCGCTCACCGTCCCGGGGATCAAGTACGTCATCGACCCCGGCTTCGCCCGGATCTCCCGGTACAGCCACCGCACGAAGGTCCAGCGGCTGCCGATCGAGCCGATCTCGCAGGCCAGCGCCAACCAGCGCAAGGGCCGCTGCGGCCGTACGAGCGACGGTGTCTGCATCCGTCTGTACTCCGAGGACGACTTCGAGGCGCGGCCGGAGTTCACGGACGCGGAGATCCTCCGTACGAACCTGGCCTCGGTCATTCTGCAGATGACCGCGGCCGGCCTCGGCGAGATCGAGAAGTTCCCCTTCATCGACCCGCCGGACCACCGCAACATCCGTGACGGTGTGCAGCTCCTGCAGGAGCTGGGTGCGCTCGATCCGGCCCAGAAGGACCCGCGCAAGCGGCTCACCCAGAGCGGCCGGAAGCTGGCCCAGTTGCCGGTCGACCCGCGGCTGGCGCGGATGGTGCTGGAGGCCGACAAGAACGGCTGTGTCCGCGAGGTCATGGTGATAGCGGCCGCGCTGTCCATCCAGGATCCGCGCGAGCGCCCGGCCGACAAGCAGGCCCAGGCCGATCAGCAGCATGCCCGTTTCAAGGACGAGACGAGCGACTTCCTCGCCTACCTGAACCTGTGGCGGTACGTCCGTGAGCAGCAGAAGGAGCGCGGTTCGTCGTCGTTCCGCCGGATGTGCAAGCAGGAGTACCTGAACTTCCTGCGGATCCGCGAGTGGCAGGACATCTACACGCAGCTGCGCACGGTCGCCAAACAGATGGGCATCCACCTCAACGAGGAGGACGCCCAGGGCGACAGGATCCACGTCTCTCTCCTCGCCGGTCTGCTCTCGCACATCGGCATGAAGGACGTGAAGGACGGCAACAAGAACGAGTACCTGGGCGCGCGGAGCGCCAAGTTCGCGATCTTCCCGGGTTCGGCGCTGTTCAAGAAGCAGCCCAGGTTCGTGATGTCGGCGGAACTGGTGGAGACGAGTCGCCTCTGGGCCCGCGTCAACGCCAAGGTCGAGCCGGAGTGGGTGGAGCCGCTCGCCGAGCACCTGCTGAAGCGGACGTACAGCGAGCCGCACTGGGAGAAGGACCAGGCGGCGGTGATGGCGTTCGAGAAGGTCACGTTGTACGGCGTGCCGATCGTCGCCCAGCGGAAGGTGAACTACGGGCGGATCGATCCGGAGGCCTCCCGGGAGCTTTTCATTCGCAACGCTCTGGTGGAGGGCGACTGGCGAACGCACCACAAGTTCTTCGCCGACAACCGCAGACTCCTCAGCGAGGTCGAGGAGTTGGAGCACCGGGCGCGGCGCCGGGACATCGTGGTCGACGACGACACGCTGTTCGACTTCTACGAGCAGCGGGTTCCCGAGCACGTCGTGTCGGGCGCGCACTTCGACTCGTGGTGGAAGCACAAGCGGCATGAGCAGCCCGACTTCCTCGACTTCGAGCGGGAGATGCTCATCCGGGAGTCGGCGGAGGCGGTCACGAAGGCCGACTATCCGGACTCCTGGCGGCAGGGGCCGTTGAAGTTCCGGGTGACGTACCAGTTCGAGCCGGGTGCGGACGCGGACGGTGTGACGGTCCATGTTCCGCTCCAGGTGCTGAACCAGGCCAAGGACGAGGGGTTCGACTGGCAGATTCCGGGGCTGCGGGAGGAGGTCGTCACCGAGTTGATCCGGTCCCTGCCCAAGCCGATCCGCCGCCACTACGTCCCGGCGCCGAACTATGCGAGGGCGTTCCTGGAGAAGGCCGTGCCGTTGCAGGAACCGCTGACGGTGACGATGGCGCGTGAGCTGAAGCGGATGGTCGGGGTGCCGTTCACCGCGGACGACTTCGACTGGTCGAAGCTTCCCGACCATCTGCGGGTGACCTTCCGGATCGTGGACGAGCGGCGTCGCAAGCTGGCCGAGGACAAGGATCTGGAGGCGCTGAAGCTCCGGCTGAAGCCGAAGGCCCGCCAGGCGCTGTCGCAGGCCGCCGCGGCGACGGCGGAGCGGCAGGGCGGTGAGGCCCTGGAGCGCAAGGGGCTGACCGACTGGACGATCGGCTCTCTCACGCGCGTGTTCGAGACCCGTCGTGCCGGGCAGCCGGTGAAGGCGTTTCCGGCGCTGGTGGACGACGGTGACACGGTCTCCGTGCGTCTGTTCGACACGGAGGCGGAGCAGGCGGAGGCGATGTGGAAGGGCACGCGGCGGCTGATCCTGCGCAACATCCCGGTGAATCCGGCGAAATTCGCGAGCGATCGGCTGACGAACGCTCAGAAGCTGGCGCTGTCCGCGAATCCCCACGGCCCGATCCAGGCTCTGTTCGACGACTGCGCGATGGCCGCGGCGGACAAGCTGATCGGGGACCTCGGCGGTCCCGCGTGGGACGAGGAGTCGTACCGGAAGCTGTTCGACAAGGTGCGTGCGGAGATCGTCGACACGACGGTCCGTGCGGTGGGGCAGGTGCAGCAGGTCCTTGCCGCCTGGCAGGCCTGTGAGCGCCGCCTGAAGGCCGTACGGAGCGCTGTGTTGCTGCCGAACCTGCAGGACGTACGGAAGCAGCTGGACGGCCTTGTGAGGCCCGGCTTCGTGACGGAGGCGGGGGTGCGTCGGCTGCCGGACCTGATGCGGTACCTGGTGGCTGCGGATCGGCGGCT
The DNA here is from genome assembly GCF_042888465.1 of Streptomyces sp. NPDC002888. NCBI lineage: Bacteria > Bacillati > Actinomycetota > Actinomycetes > Kitasatosporales > Streptomycetaceae > Streptomyces > Streptomyces sp. NPDC002888. The sequence goes on from NZ_JBIAPU010000040.1 coordinate 58,628, forward strand.
GCAGCAGATGCCGACGAACGTGCAGCGGGACACCACACGCATGGAGAAGGTCCACGAGATGCAGGACGAGTACGCCTGGCTGTTGGAGCAGATGCCCCAGGGCCGGCCCGTCCCCTCCTCGGTCCTGGACATCCGCTGGATGATCGAGGAGCTGCGGGTCAGCTATTTCGCCCACGCTCTGGGGACGGCGTACCCCGTCTCGGACAAGCGGATCGTGAAGGCGATCGACGCGGTCGCACCGTAACGGCGTGCGTACGCTGGGTGAGTTCGACCAAGAGGCTCGGCCTCCTGTACAGTCCTTCTCGCAGCGCAACGCACGAATAGCGCGGCAAAACCTGGTCCTGTGGAGCAGTTTGGAGTGCTCGCCACCCTGTCAAGGTGGAGGCCGCGGGTTCAAATCCCGTCAGGACCGCATCGTGCAAGTACGGGCCTGCATCCCGCAAGGGGTGCGGGCCCTTGCTGATTCCACCGCCATCGCCCTCACCCCCTCGCCACCCTGTCAAGGTGGAGGCCGCGCCCGCGGCGCAGCCGCAGTCGGGTACAGCAAATCCCGTCAGGACCGCATCAAGTAGAGAGCCTGGGCTTCGGCCCGGGCTCTTTCTCGTGTGCGCAAGGTACCTCAGGGCTCCTCAGGGCGCCCCTGCCGTCTTGACGGCGTCACATTCCACCGGTACCCAGAAAACAGGGCCGTGTTCCCCGTACGGCTCGTGGAGGTGGCGTATGGCGGCATCGGTCAGGCACGAGACGCGGGCCCTGCTCCGCGCGCATCTGTCGGCCGCGTCGTCGTATCGGCACCTGACGCGTCACTGCCCGATCTGCCACCGCCTGCTGCGGCTGGCGATGGATTCCGCTCCAGGGGCCGCACAAGGGCCGGAGCAGACCGTCGAGGGCGAGAGCCCCTCCAGTCCCTCCAGCCCTTCCCCTGCCTGACTCACAGCCCCCTAGCTCACACGAGCCAGTAGCGACAAGAATCTTGGCGTGTGACGGGTGTCACGGCATGAGTTTTTGAAACGGGGGTTCTTACCGGTCTCCTACAACTGGTCAATTTAATATGTGCAATTGCACCAGTCTCACAGGAGATCCGCCAGCCCTCCCCAGACTCCGACAAGGCCGCTCACACACCGCCCAAGTAGGCATGCTTCAGCGCACAAAAAAGATCGCGCTGGACCCGGCGGAGTCCAGCGCGATCTACGACGCACCCTTGTTGCGTGCCTGAAAAGCTCTGAGTGGCTTGGGCGTGGGTCCTGTTGGGGCAGTACCCGCGTCGCTTGGAGCTAGGGTTCTGGGCGCCTCGACATGTTGGGGGAACTGCCGTTTTGCCCGGTCATGCGATGGTTCAGGCCTCGCTGCGCTGCTGCGGGATGCCCGCGAGCAGTGCGCGGACCTCAGCCTCGCGGTAACGGCGGTGTCCGCCGAGCGTACGAATGGACGTGAGCTTGCCGGCCTTCGCCCACCGCGTGACCGTCTTCGGGTCCACACGGAACATGGTGGCGACCTCAGCCGGGGTCAGCAGCGGCTCGGCATCAGGGGTGCGAGCGGTCATGAGCGGCCTCCTCGGGAGAACCGAACCTTCTCGGTTCTTTCCTCTAAATTCTGCACCTTGACCCGCGTTGCCCGAAATGGCGGACGCGAGTCGAGTCGGTTATAGGACGAACGGCTTGTCCTCGGCACTACAACTACACCATCTGTCCAGCCGCGTCGGCCAAACCGATGGAATTGCCCCCCAGGTGTTCATCGGCGACGGAAGCCGATGGACCATGCCATAGCGGACAGTCACGCCACTGTGACGATCAGTCACAGGGGCGATCAGGAGTCACCAGACCCCCCAAAGCGTGCAATGCTGAGATTCCGGCCACAGTGGAACACAGTGGGACGGAAGGAGCCCTCCCCGGACTCCTTGTCCTATTTTGGCATGAGGAGGGGCAAGCGGCGCAAGGGCCGCGTACGTGCGGTCCGTCACCCTTGCGACAAAAGCCGGGATCGGGACCTACGCCCCGTCAGTTCCACAAGTGTCGTAGACCGTACGCCGTTCACAGGCATAACGGCCGTGACGTACATCACGTCAATGAAGGCTGTTGCGTGTGTCACACCATCAGTTCGCGGACCGCCGGTCCGCGGCTGTCAGTTCGCCGAACGCCGGTCCCGCACCGACCGCCACCGCTCCACGAGCCGCCCGTACGCCTCACCCGCGACGGCGCCGTCACCGAGCCGGAGCGCCTCGATGCCCTCGGCCACGTCCGCCGCCGAGTGGTCGTCCTCAAGCTCACCGGCCGGCAGCGTGTGCACCAGGCCGCCGTAGTCCAGCTCGACCAGCGAGCGCGGGTGGAACTCCTCCAGCCAGCGCCCCACGTCCACCAGGCCGTCGATGAGCGGCCCCTCGTCGATGGCGTCCCTGAGCGTGCGCAGGGCCCGCGCCACCCGTCGCCGGGCCTGGACCATCGGCGTGCGGTAGCGCAGCACCGGGGGCTCGGCCTCGGTGGACCCGGAACCCTTGGCGTACTCGCGCTCCTCGTCGGCGACCAGCACGAACCAGTTCAGCGGGACCTGCCAGGTCGCGGTGCGGATCCAGGGGCGGGCGTCGGGGTTGCGGGCCAGCCAGCGCTCGTAGTCCTGGCCGGCCTGGTGGCGTACGAGCGGGGGCAGCACGGCGTCCAGAACGGACTCCGGGAGCTCCTCGGGCAGCTCCTCCAGCGCCTGCCAGCCTCGCAGCCGCGTCCGCCACGGGCTCACGCAGACCACGCCGTCGACCTCCACCACGAAGGCGTCGCCGCTCTCGTGCACCGGCACCGGGATGGGCGGCGTGGGCAGCAGGTCGGCGAGGGAGCGGCGCAGTTCGTCCTGGTACGAGGGGCGGTCGGTGCGGCGGGCGTAGCGGGCCCAGTGGGTGCGCTCCGGCTCCGGGAAGGCGGCCAGCGGCTCGTACACGCGGAGATAGGTCGTGTACGGGACGATCACCGAGGACACCTTGGGCACGCCTGCTCCCTCCCCCTCCGGCTCTCCGGGAAACCTGCGGAACCCGCACACAAAGGCGCGGGAAAACTATGCAAATCGTTGCACGGCCGTACTCCAGGAGGGGGTGATCCTGAGCACTGCACGGACGGCGGGGCGCCCAGGCTCTAATCTCGTGCTCACAGCTCCCGCCACCCACACGGGAGCTGCTCTCCACCCGCCGCCACTACCCAGGAGTCACCACCGTGACCGACGTAACCGGCGTACCCGCTGAGGTCCTGCACACCCTGTTCCGATCGGATCAGGGGGGCCATGAGCAGGTCGTTCTCTGCCAGGACCGGGCCAGCGGCCTGAAGGCCGTCATCGCCCTCCACTCCACCGCCCTGGGCCCCGCGCTCGGCGGTACGCGCTTCTACCCGTACGCGAACGAGGAGGAGGCCGTCGCCGACGCGCTGAACCTCGCGCGCGGGATGTCGTACAAGAACGCCATGGCCGGTCTCGACCACGGCGGCGGCAAGGCCGTGATCATCGGTGACCCCGAGAAGATCAAGACCGAACAGCTGCTGCTCGCCTACGGCCGGTTCGTCGCCTCGCTCGGCGGGCGCTACGTCACCGCCTGCGACGTCGGTACGTACGTCGCCGACATGGACGTCGTCGCGCGCGAGTGCCGCTGGACCACCGGGCGCTCCCCGCACAACGGCGGCGCCGGTGACTCCTCCGTCCTCACCGCCTTCGGCGTCTACCAGGGCATGCGCGCCTCCGCCCAGCACGTGTGGGGCGACCCGACGCTGCGCGGCCGCAGAGTCGGTGTCGCGGGCGTCGGCAAGGTCGGCCACCACCTGGTGCGCCACCTGCGGGACGAGGGCGCCGAGGTCGTCATCACGGACGTGCGCGAGGAGGCCGTACGGCGGATCCTCGACGCGTACCCGACGGGGGTGAGCGCCGTCGCCGACACCGAGGCGCTGATCCGGGTCGAGGGCCTGGACATCTACGCCCCCTGCGCGCTGGGCGGCGCCCTGAACGACGCCAGCGTGCCGGTGCTCACCGCCAAGGTGGTCTGCGGCGCGGCCAACAACCAGCTCGCCCACCCGGGCGTGGAGAAGGACCTCGCCGACCGCGGGATCCTCTACGCGCCGGACTACGTGGTGAACGCCGGCGGGGTCATCCAGGTCGCCGACGAGCTGCACGGCTTTGACTTCGAGCGATGCAAGGGGAAGGCCGCGAAGATCTACGACACCACGCTCGCAATCTTCGCGCGTGCGAAGACGGACGGGGTTCCGCCGGCCGCCGCGGCCGACCGGATCGCCGAGCAGCGGATGCACGAGGCGGCCGCGGCACGCGGTTGGTGAGCCTGCGCGGACCCGTTCCACGGGTTTGACGGGTACCCGTCGAGGGGCAGTTAGAGAGAACTCTCACGTTCGTCGGCGGGTCGCCTGCCAAGAAGTGGTTAAAATCGCGGTTGACCAGCGGGGACAGGGCGCCTCGAGGGTTCTGGACCCAGGCACGGCATGCGGGCGACGTACCGTATGGGCGTGGGCTCAGGTACCGTGGAAGCCCTACGGACCGGTCTCTCCGCGGAGAGCCCGTTCTAGAACATGAACGCGTGTCAAGACTCTGGGGCCGTCGAGCCCCGTCACCGAGGGGGTCGAGCCATGGGGCGCGGCCGGGCCAAGGCCAAGCAGACGAAGGTCGCCCGCCAGCTGAAGTACAACAGCGGCGGGACTGACCTGTCGCGTCTGGCCAGCGAGCTGGGCGCTTCGACTTCAAGTCAGCCTCCGAACGGCGAGCCGTTCGAGGACGACGAAGACGATGACGACCCGTACGCCCAGTACGCGGATCTATACAACGACGATGAGGACGAGGACGACGAGTCCGGTCCCACGTCGCAACGCCGCGGCGCTTGACGATTCGGCTCTGCTTGACCCGGTCCAGCGGTTCTCACCGCCGGACCGGGTTTTGCTCTGCCCTCGTCAAGGTCAGGCGGAGTAGTCGCCGACCAGTTCCGCACCCGTGGTGTGGTCGTCGCGGTCCGTGATCTCACCGGCCACCCATGCGTCGACCCCGCGGTCGGCCAGGGTGGCGAGGGCCACGTCCGTCGACTCCTCGGGCACGATCGCGATCATGCCGACGCCCATGTTCAGGGTCTTCTCCAGCTCCAGGCGTTCGACGTCGCCGGTCTTTCCGACGAGGTCGAAGACGGGGGCCGGGGTCCAGGTGGAGCGGTCGACGATCGCGTGCAGCTCGTCGGGGATGACCCGGGCCAGGTTGGCCGCGAGTCCGCCGCCGGTGATGTGGCTGAAGGCGTGCACGTCGGTGGTGCGCGTCAGGGCGAGGCAGTCCAGCGAGTAGATCTTCGTGGGCTCCAGGAGTTCCTCGCCGAGGGTGCGGCCGAACTCCTCGACGCGTGCGTCGAGGGAGAGGCCTGCCCGGTTCAGCAGGACGTGGCGGACCAGGGAGTACCCGTTCGAGTGAAGCCCGGAGGCCGCCATGGCGATCACGGCGTCCCCCTTGCGGATGCGATCGGGGCCGAGCAGGCGATCGGCCTCTACGACGCCCGTACCGGCGCCGGCGACGTCGAAGTCGTCCTCGCCCAGCAGGCCCGGGTGCTCGGCGGTCTCGCCGCCCACCAGGGCGCAGCCGGCCAGTACACAGCCCTCGGCGATGCCCTTGACGATGGCGGCGACGCGCTCGGGGTGGACCTTGCCGACGCAGATGTAGTCGGTCATGAACAGCGGCTCGGCGCCACACACGACGATGTCGTCCATGACCATGGCGACCAGGTCGTGGCCGATGGTGTCGTAGACGCCGAGCTGCCGGGCGATGTCGACCTTGGTGCCCACGCCGTCGGTGGCGGAGGCGAGCAGGGGACGCTCGTAGCGCTTGAGGGCGGAGGCGTCGAAGAGGCCGGCGAAGCCGCCGAGGCCGCCGAGGACCTCGGGGCGCTGCGTCTTCTTCACCCACTCCTTCATGAGCTCCACGGCGCGGTCGCCCGCTTCGATGTCGACGCCCGCAGCTGCGTAGCTGGCACCAGTTGTCTCAGACATGGCTAGTGAGAACCTTCGTGTCGTACGGCAGGTGGGACGGGCCGTCTACGGACGGCGGATCGCGTCGGAGGCGGCCGTGGCGGCCGGGCCGGCGGCCAGCTCCGTCTCCAGGAGCTGCTTGCCGAGCAGCTCGGGGTCGGGCAGCTCCATCGGGTACTCGCCGTCGAAGCAGGCGCGGCACAGGTCCGGCTTGGCGATGGTGGTCGCCTCGATCATGCCGTCGATGGAGATGTACGCCAGGGAGTCGGCGCCCAGCGAGGTGCCGATCTCGTCGATGGTCATGCCGTTGGCGATGAGCTCGGCGCGGGTGGCGAAGTCGATACCGAAGAAGCAGGGCCACTTCACGGGCGGCGAGGAGATCCGGATGTGGACCTCGGCGGCGCCGGCCTCGCGGAGCATGCGCACCAGGGCCCGCTGGGTGTTGCCGCGCACGATCGAGTCGTCGACGACGACCAGGCGCTTGCCCTTGATGACTTCCTTGAGGGGATTCAGCTTCAGCCGGATGCCCAGCTGGCGGATGGTCTGTGAGGGCTGGATGAAGGTCCGGCCGACATAGGCGTTCTTGACCAGGCCGCTGCCGAAGGGGATGCCGGAGGCCTCCGCGTAGCCGATGGCGGCGGGGGTGCCGGATTCCGGGGTCGCTATGACGAGGTCGGCCTCGGCGGGGGCTTCCTTGGCCAGCTTGCGGCCCATCTCCACGCGGGAGAGGTACACGTTCCGGCCGGCGATGTCGGTGTCCGGGCGGGCCAGGTACACGTACTCGAAGACACAGCCCTTGGGCTTCGCTTCCGCGAAGCGGGAGGTGCGCAGGCCGTTCTCGTCGATGGCGACGAACTCGCCCGGCTCGATCTCGCGGACGAAGCTGGCACCCGTGATGTCGAGGGCGGCGGTCTCCGACGCGACGACCCAGCCGCGCTCCAGGCGGCCGAGGACCAGCGGGCGGACGCCCTGCGGGTCGCGGGCGGCGTACAGGGTGTGCTCGTCCATGAAGACGAGGCTGAAGGCGCCCCGGACCTCGGGCAGGACCGCGTGCGCGGCCTCCTCGATGGTCAGCGGCTTGCCGTCGTCGTCGACCTGGGCGGCGAGCAGGGCCGTGAGGAGGTCGGTGTCGTTGGTGGCCGCCACGCGCGGGGTGCGGCCGCCCTCCTGCTTGGGCAGCTCGGCGACCATCTCGGCGAGCTGGGCGGTGTTGACGAGGTTGCCGTTGTGGCCGAGCGCGATGGAGCCGTGCGCGGTGGCCCGGAACGTCGGCTGGGCGTTCTCCCAGACGGAGGCACCGGTGGTCGAGTAGCGGGCGTGTCCGACCGCGATGTGACCCTGGAGCGAACCGAGGGAGGTCTCGTCGAAGACCTGGGAGACGAGGCCCATGTCCTTGAAGACGAGGATCTGGGAGCCGTTGCTGACCGCGATCCCCGCGGATTCCTGACCTCGATGCTGGAGGGCGTAGAGCCCGAAGTAAGTGAGCTTGGCGACCTCTTCACCGGGAGCCCAGACTCCGAAGACGCCGCATGCGTCCTGGGGGCCTTTCTCGCCGGGGAGCAGATCATGACTGAGTCGACCGTCACCACGTGGCACGCCATCGAGTGTAGGCGAGGTCGACCACTGGTCCGAATTGGGGATACGCGCCGGTATTGGATCACTCGTCGGCGACGGCTCGGAGCGTGTCGCCGTTTTCGCTGGTCAGAGCCAGGGTGTCATGATCCACTCGGTAACTGAGCGTGGTGCTGAAGAGGCTCAGCAGGCTCCGTTCCGTATCCATGAGTGAGGCGTCGCACATCATTCGCGTGGTGGACGGGCGGCCGAGGGTGATATGTCCGTCCTGCACTGTGGCGGTGGCGTTGACGTGGTTGCAGCCGAGCCGGCCGCCGACCTTGCCGGTCTTCTGGTCGAAGGTGAGGTGGGCGTCGCCCTTCGTCCGGTGGGTCTTTCCGTCGACGGTGGCGCTGTCGATGGTCCACCGCACACCGGTGACGGGCTTCTCGGGGCTGACGGAACCGCTGCTGCCCGCTTCCTCGGTGCCACAGGCGGCGGCGAGCGGGACGAGGGCCACGGCGGCCGTCAGGGTCAGTCGCTGCTTGTACCTGTACATGCCGATTCGACGGGCGCAGGAGGTGTCCGGTTCCCCTCAGGACAGCAACGGCAGCAGCGGGCCGAGATCCGCGCGTTCTCCGCTCGCGGCGACCTTCGCCGCGTCGAGGGCGTCCTGCCAGGACAGTCGCCCGGTGGCCAGCCGGACCCAGGTCAGCGGGTCGGTCTCGACGACGTTGGGCGGGGTGCCGCGGGTGTGCCGGGGGCCCTCGACGCACTGCACGACCGCGTACGGCGGGATCCGCACCTCGGTCGAGCCGCCGGGCGCCTTCGTGGCGAGGCTGTCGGCGAGGAGCCGGGTCGCGGCGGCGAGGGCCTGGCGGTCGCAGGGGATGCCGAGGCCGGGGACGGCCGCGTTGAGGTCGTCGGTGTGGACGACCAGCTCGACGGTGCGGGTGACGACGTAGTCGTCCAGCGTCAGGGCGCCCGCGTTGGTGTTGAGCAGACGGGTGCCGGGGTGCTCTTCGAGCACGGCCGTGAAACGCTGCTCGCGGTCGCCGAGGTAGGCGACGAGGTCCGGGTTTTTCTCGGCGAGTTCGCGGGCGTAGTCCGCGATGACCGGGGCGTCGGCCCCGATCGCGCCGGGCCAGTCGGCCGGTGTGGCCTCCTGCTTCACCGGCGCGGGCTCGTCCACCAGCCGGATCACGGCCCCGAGGGACATCCCGATGTGCGCGGCGAGGTCCCGCACCGTCCACTCACCCAGCCGGGTGGGCAGCTCCAGTTGCTCCGGGGTGAGGGTGGCCACCGCCTGCCGTACGTTCCCGAACTGGGCCAGCACCGCGGCGCGGGTCCTGGCGGGGTCGTAGGTCCGTGCACGCTTGTTTGTCGGGGCCATGGCGTGAGCCTAGTTCTCGCGGAAGGTGGAGCCCGGCGGAAATCGCACGTCCGTGCAGCCGCGGCGGGCGGTGACGGCGGTGACGTAGGCGCGGAAGAGTGGCTGGAGCTGCTGGCGGATGTGTTTCTCGTACGGGTATTCGACGCTCAGGGTGTGGACGGCGGGCTGTCCGTCGCAGGTGGAGACGGCCCACCAGACGTTGGCGCCGTCGGCGAAGCCGGCTTTGGCGGGGTCGATGGATGTCTGGTCCCTGCCGAAGCGCTGCGTCTTGACCTCGCTCGCCTCGTCGCCGAAGTACGACTCGGTCCGCAGCCACCAGGGGGCGTACCGCTGTACGTCGCGCAAGCTGGTGGAACCGGTCTCCTTCTCCGTGAGACCGGACCAGATCCTGCTCACTCCCTCATCGCTCACCGCGAGGAGGCAGCTCTCCTCCGGGCTGTGGGTGGCGACCGGTGCGGTCAGGGCGCGGTCGGGGAGGCGGCCGCGGCCGTTGTGCGCGACGAAGTCGGCGTACCAGCCGCATGAACCCTTCGCCGACTGCGCGTTCACCAGGGCGCGGCTCGCCGTGGGCAGCTCGGCGGGGAGGGCGGGCAGGTCGGCCTTGCAGCCCACCTTGGCCGCCGCCCGCTCGGCGGCGGTGCGGGCCAGTTCGGCGAGGGTGTGGCGGTCGGTGTCCGTGACCCGCGTGGCCGGGGAGTAGCGGGCCACCGTCATGGCGTTGATCGAGGTCTTGCCGCTCGGTCTGTCGGAGCAGACGGCCTTCACGAGCACGAAATTGTCATAGTAGACGCCGAGCCGTCCGTCACCGAGCGGGTAGGGCGCCGAGGTGTCGGCCTCGCGTGTGACATCGCCGGTCCTGTCCGTCATCCGATGGGAGAACGGGTCGTCCCACCCGTCGACGATCTGCGCGAACTCGTCGGACGGGGTCGGCCAGACGGAGAGCAGGAAGTGCTCGTACGACGTGCCGGGGTCGCCGACCCGGTAGATGAGGCACTTCGTCGGCATGGTGGCCAGCGCGTTCGGGTTGTCGAGGTCGAACATCGAGTCGTTCGGCTCGCTGCCCGGGCGGGCCCGCGCGGTGCCGCCGTTGAGGCCGAGCACCTGGTCGGGGTCGACCAGCCCGTCACACGCCTTCGTGATCTTCTCGCGGCTGGCGGCGCGGTCGAGGTGCTCGTCGGTCTCCAGCCACAGGCCCCAGCCGCCCAGGCCGATGCCGAACACCGCGGCGATCACGACGAGGCGGTTGAGCTGGTCGCTCCGCCGGGTGCCCCGGCCGGGAATCCGCAGGAAGGGCATCACACGGCCCCCTTGGTGCCTGCCGCCGGGCACCCCAGCACGGTGACGTACGCGCGCACTCGCTCCCCCATCCCCCGATGATCGCTGCCGACGTTAACAGCCGCCTCTGACAGCGCGGCCGACAGCGCCCGTCTCCCCACACAACCTCGACACGCGTGAAGGCCCCGCCCGTCGGAACGGGCGGGGCCTTCGTCGTCGTACGAGCGGCTACGCGAGGAGGGCCGGGATGGTCCCCTCGTGGGCCGTGCGCAGCTCCTCCAGGGACAGCTCGAACTCGCCCTGGAGCTCGACCGTGTCACCGTCCACCACGCCGATGCGGGTGGCGGGCAGGCCGCGCGCACCGCACATGTCGTTGAAGCGGAGCTCCTCGGAGCGCGGCACGGCGACGACCGCGCGCCCCGCCGACTCGGAGAAGAGGAGGGTGAAGGCGTCGAGCCCGTCCGGTACGACCAGACGCGCGCCCTTGCCGCCGAGCAGCGCCGACTCGACCACGGCCTGGATCAGACCGCCGTCGGACAGGTCGTGCGCGGAGTCGATCATGCCGTCGCGGGAGGCGGCGATGAGGATCTCGCCGAGCAGGCGCTCACGCTCCAGGTCGACCTGCGGGGGCAGACCGCCGAGGTGGTCGTGGACCACCTGCGACCAGGCCGAACCGCCGAACTCCTCACGGGTGTCGCCGAGGAGGTAGAGCAGGTGGCCCTCCTCCTGGAAGGCGACCGGGGTGCGACGGGCCACGTCGTCGATGACGCCGAGGACGGCCACGACCGGGGTGGGGTGGATGGCCACCTCGCCCGTCTGGTTGTAGAGGGAGACGTTGCCGCCGGTCACCGGGGTGCCCAGCTGCTGGCAGGCGTCGGCGAGGCCGCGGATGGCCTCCGCGAACTGCCACATCACCGCCGGGTCCTCGGGCGAGCCGAAGTTCAGGCAGTCGGAGACGGCGAGCGGCTTGGCGCCGGTCGTCGCCACGTTGCGGTACGCCTCCGCGAGGGCCAGCTGGGCGCCGTGGTACGGGTCCAGCTTCGCGTACCGGCCGTTGCCGTCCGTCGCGATCGCGACACCGAGGCCGGTCTCCTCGTCGATGCGGATCATCCCGGAGTCCTCGGGCTGGGCGAGGACCGTGTTGCCCTGCACGAAGTGGTCGTACTGGGAGGTGATCCAGGACTTGGAGGCCTGGTTGGGAGAGGCCACCAGCTTCAGGACCTGGTCCTTGAGCTCCCCGCCCGACGACGGCCTCGGCAGCTTGTTCGCGTCGTCCGCCTGGAGCTCGTCCTGCCAGGACGGGCGGGCGTACGGGCGCTCGTAGACCGGGCCGTCGTGCGCGACCGTGCGCGGGTCGACGTCGACGATCTTGCCGCCGTGCCAGTAGATCTCCAGGCGGTCGCCGTCGGTCACCTCACCGATGACGGTGGCGATGACGTCCCACTTCTCGCAGATCTCCAGGAAGCGGTCGACCTTCTCCGGCTCGACGACCGCGCACATGCGTTCCTGCGACTCGCTCATGAGGATTTCCTCGGGCGAGAGCGTCGAGTCGCGCAGCGGTACGTCGTCGAGGGTGACGCGCATGCCGCCCGAGCCGTTCGACGCCAGCTCGCTCGTCGCGCAGGACAGGCCCGCCGCGCCGAGGTCCTGGATGCCGACGACCAGCTTCTCCTTGAAGGCCTCCAGGGTGCACTCGATGAGGAGCTTCTCCTGGAAGGGGTCACCGACCTGGACGGCCGGGCGCTTGGAGGGCTTGGCGTCGTCGAAGGTCTCGCTCGCCAGGATCGACGCGCCACCGATGCCGTCGCCGCCGGTCCGGGCGCCGTACAGGATGACCTTGTTGCCCGCGCCGGACGCCTTCGCGAGGTGGATGTCCTCGTGCCGCATGACGCCGATGGCACCGGCGTTGACCAGCGGGTTGCCCTGGTAGCAGGCGTCGAAGACGACCTCGCCGCCGATGTTGGGCAGGCCCAGGCAGTTGCCGTAGCCGCCGATGCCGGCGACGACGCCCGGGAGGACGCGCTTGGTGTCGGGGTGGTCGGCCGCGCCGAAGCGCAGCGGGTCGACCACGGCCACCGGCCGCGCGCCCATCGCGATGATGTCGCGGACGATGCCGCCGACGCCCGTGGCCGCGCCCTGGTAGGGCTCGACGTAGGAGGGGTGGTTGTGCGACTCGACCTTGAAGGTGACCGCGTAGCCCTGGCCGACGTCGACGACGCCCGCGTTCTCGCCGATGCCGACGAGGAGGGCGTCGGACTGCGGGGCCTTCTCGCCGAACTGGCGCAGGTGCACCTTCGACGACTTGTACGAGCAGTGCTCGGACCACATGACCGAGTACATGGCGAGTTCGGCGCCGGTCGGGCGGCGGCCGAGGATCTCCACCACCCGCTCGTACTCGTCCTTCTTCAGGCCCAGCTCGGCCCAGGGCAGCTCGACGTCGGGGGTCGCGGCCGCGTGCTCGACCGTGTCCAGAGGCGTCCGGCTCATGCGTTGACCAGCTTCTTGAGGATCGAGGTGAAGAAGGGGAGGCCGTCGGTGCGGCCGGACCCGATGAGCGGCTCCACGGCGTGCTCCGGGTGCGGCATGAGGCCCACGACGTTGCCGGCCTCGTTGCTGATGCCGGCGATGTCGCGGAGCGAGCCGTTCGGGTTGCCGTATCCGTCAGCGGCTTCGCCGCGGACCAGGTACCGGAAGGTCACCCGCCCCTCGGCCTCCAGCTTGTCGAGCGTGTACTCGTCGGCGACGTACCGGCCGTCCATGTTCTTCAGCGGGATGTGGATCTCCTGGCCGGCCGTGTAGTCGGTGGTCCAGGAGGTCTCCGCGTTCTCCACCCGCAGCTTCTGGTCGCGGCAGATGAAGTGGAGGTGGTCGTTGCCGAGCATCGCGCCCGGGAGGAGGTGGGCCTCGGTGAGGATCTGGAAGCCGTTGCAGATGCCGAGGACCGGCAGTCCGGCCTTCGCCTGCTCGATGAGGGGCTCCATCACCGGCGAGAAGCGCGCGATGGCTCCGGCGCGCAGATAGTCGCCGTAGGAGAAACCACCGCACAGCACCACGGCGTCGACCTGGTGGAGGTCCTTGTCCTTGTGCCAGAGGGCGACCGGTTCGGCGCCGGCGAGGCGGATCGCGCGCTGCGTGTCCCGGTCGTCGAGGCTGCCCGGGAAAGTGACGACGCCAATACGAGCGGTCACTTCGCGGCCTCCGCGACTTCCTCCACCTTGACGGTGAAGTCCTCGATCACGGTGTTGGCGAGGAAGGATTCCGCAAGATCATGGATGCGGGCGAGCGCGGCCTCGTCGACCGGTCCGTCAACTTCCAGTTCGAATCGCTTTCCCTGACGTACGTCCGAGATGCCGTCGAAACCCAGGCGCGGCAGCGCGCGCTGCACCGCCTGGCCCTGGGGGTCGAGGATCTCCGGCTTGAGCATGACGTCGACTACGACGCGTGCCACTGGCACTCCCGGTGTGTGGTGCTGAGCAGGTTCCTTCAGACTACCCGCACAAAATTTCTACGCGGGTAGAGTTGTAGGAATCTACGTGATGACCATCACGATCAGGCATCTTAGGGTGCCCTTCACGAAAAGTTCAGGGAAAGATCCCTGTCCCGCCCGCCATACCTATTGCGCCGGGACACGCCAGCAGATTTAGTCGGGCTTCACATTGCAATGCCGGGCACTGTACAAATGAATTGGCAATAGCCGATACTTTGCCCAATAACAGGCTGACAGTCGGCATCTCCGACACGTCTTGACGCGTCCTGGCACGTCAACGCGGAGATGCCGCGCGAAGGGATCGATATTCGTGGCGCAGAAGGTCGTGGTCACTCTCTTTGACGACATCGACGGCTCGGAAGCGGCGGAAACGATCGCCTTCGGACTCGACGGCAAGTCGTACGAGATCGACCTGAATGAAGCCAATGCCAAGAAACTGCGTAAGGCGCTCGCGCCCTACGTGGAGGCCGGCCGCAAGCGGTCGAAGTCCGGCAGGGCCTACAAGCAGACGGAGGTCGCCCCCGACCCGGCTGCCGTCCGGGCCTGGGCCCAGGCCAACAAGATGGACGTCCCCGCGCGCGGGCGCATCCCCAAGAAGGTCTACGAGGCGTTCGCCGACGCGCGGTGAGCCCCCGGGCCGACGGCCGGTCACCCGCCCCTCGGAACAACCGACTTGCGCTGCACCCCTCCTGGTCAGCTAGAGTCTGGAGCACGCCGAGGGGCGAGGCCGAAAAAGCCCAGCCCACGGAGTACATGCGGGTGTAGTTCAGTAGTAGAACATCCCCCTTCCAGGGGGAAGGCGCAGTGTGCAATTCCTGTCACCCGCTCTGCATCGCCGTCCGGACCACTGTTGTGGATCAGGTAGGCTGGTGCCCGCGCCGATCGGTGAGAGCCGGTCGGAGGCAATGCGGACGTAGCTCAGTTGGTAGAGCGCAACCTTGCCAAGGTTGAGGTCGCGAGTTCGAACCTCGTCGTCCGCTCAGGAATGAAACCCCCGGTCCTCTGGACCGGGGGTTTTTTCGTGCGCCCCCGTTCGAGCGTCCACCTGACATTTGTCATGGGGAGTGGTGACAGCTCGCACTGCTGTCGGGCCCGGGGCGCCGGGACGCTTGAGGCATGAACACCAACGAACACGAACACGTGATTGAGGTCACTGACCTGCGGCGTGTGTACGGGGGCGAGTTCGAGGCGGTGCGCGGAATCAGCTTCTCCGTGCGCCGCGGGGAGATCTTCGCGCTGCTGGGCACCAACGGCGCGGGCAAGACGTCGACGGTCGAACTCCTCGAGGGACTCGCACAGCCGGCCGGCGGCCGGGTACGGATCCTCGGCCACGACCCGTACACCGAGCGGGCCGCCGTCCGGCCGCGCACCGGCGTGATGCTCCAGGAGGGCGGCTTCCCCTCCGAGCTGACCGTCACCGAGACCGCCCGGATGTGGGCGAGCTGCGTCAGCGGGGCGCGTCCCACCGAGGAGGCCCTGGGGCTGGTCGGGCTCGCCGGGAAGGCCGACGTACGCGTGAAGCAGCTGTCCGGGGGTGAGCGGCGGCGCCTGGACCTCGCGCTCGCGCTGCTCGGGGAGCCCGAGGTGCTGTTCCTGGACGAGCCGACGACCGGTCTTGACGCGGAAGGGCGCCGGGACACCTGGGAGTTGGTGCGCACCCTGCGGGACGCGGGCACGACGGTGCTGCTGACCACGCACTACCTGGAGGAGGCGGAGGGCCTCGCGGACCGGCTCGCGATCCTCCACGAGGGGCGTATCGCCGCCGCCGGCACCCCGGCCGAGGTGACCGCCGCCCAGCCGTCCCGGATCGCCTTCGAACTGCCCGAGGGGTACTTCCTCGGCGACCTGCCGCCGCTCGGCGAACTGGGGGTCGTCGGGCACGAGGTGGACGGCCGGGTCGTACGGCTGCGGACGCGGGAGTTGCAGCGGGCGGCCACCGCGGTCCTCGTGTGGGCCGAGCGGGCGGGTGTCGAACTGCGCGGGCTGGACGTGCGGTCGGCGTCGCTGGAGGAGGCGTTCCTGGGGATCGCGCGTGAGGCGTCCGGGGCGGAGCGGGAGAAGTTCGAGCAGTCGGCGCAGTCGCCGCAGAAGAAGGAGCACGTGGCATGAGCGGCACGACGGCTGTCCCCACCCCCGCCGAGCGGACCGTCACCACCCCCGCCGGGCGCATGGCCGCCCTGGCGCGCGCCGAGCTGACCCTGCTCGGGCGCAGCAAGGGCGCGCTCGTCGGGGCCCTGCTCGTGCCGCTGGCGCTGCCGTTCAGCCTGCGGTCGGTCATCGACGAGCAGGGCGTGAAGGACGTCGGGCTCAGCGTCGGTCTCGTGCTGCTGACCGCCGCGATCGGCTTCTCGCTGCTGTTCGCCGTGTACGGCCCGCTGGTCGGCGTCTACACGGCCCGGCGCGAGGAGCTCGTGCTGAAGCGGCTGCGCACCGGTGAGCTGCGGGACGCCGAGATCCTCGCCGGGGCCGCGCTGCCGGCCGTCGCCACGGGCCTCGTACAGTCCCTGCTGCTCGCGGTGGCCTGCACGGTCCTCCTCGACGTCCCGGCGCCCGAGGCGCCCCATCTCGCCGTTCTGGGCCTGCTGTTGGGCCTGGTGATGTGCGCGGGCCTCGCGGCGGTCACCGCCGGTCTGACCCGGACCGTGGAGAGCGCGCAGGTCACCACGATGCCGATGGCGCTGGTGTCGATGATCGGCTCCGGTGTCGCCGTCCCCCTGGAGATGCTGCCCGACCGCGTGGCCTCGGTGTGCGAACTGCTGCCGCTGTCGCCGGTCGTCACCCTGGTGCGCGGCGGCTGGACCGGCGGCCTGTCGGCGTACGAGGCGCTGGGCGCCCTGGCCACCGCGCTGGCCTGGACCGTGATCGCGGTGTTTGCTGTACGGCGGTGGTTCCGGTGGGAGCCACGGCGCTGACGCACGGGAACGTCGGGGCCTTCGGGGACTTCGGGGAAAACGGGGAGCACGGGAACATGGGCGGGCCAGGGCGCTGGTGGCGGAGCAAGAGCACACCGGCGAAGGTCGAGTGGTACACCCGCTGGACGTTCCACTTCTTCGCGGTGATGGAGGTCGCCGCGCTCGGGCTGCAACTCTTCGGGCAGGTGGAGCCGCGGCTCGCGGGCATGCTCCTGCTGATGATGTGCCTACACGCCACCGCGTGCGCGATGACCGCTTCGGTGGCCCTCGACTGGACGCGCGGGCTTCGTGAGCAGCCGGTCCGGATGGTGTGGACACTGGGCGTCATCACCGCGGTGATCGCCGTCGCGGCGGTCACGGTCGCGGAACACGGCCCCGACGCCGACGGCGTCGACGGCGCGGCCGGCGGGGTCTACGGGGTCGTCCTGCTCTTCGGAACCGGTGTCATGTCGCTCGGCGTCCGCAGCCGGCGCCGGGTGTTCGCGATCGTCGCCGGCTTCGCGGCGGGCTTGGGGCTCGTGTCGTTCGCTCTGGGCATGACCGCGCTCACGGTGTTCGCCACCTCGCTGATGGTGCTGCTCGGCGGCGGGCTGCTCGCCTTCACCTCGATCTTCTCCGTCTGGCTCCTCAACGCCGTGTTCGAACTCGACGAGGCCCGCGAGACGCGCGCCCGGCTCGCCGTCGCCGAGGAACGGCTGCGGTTCGGGCGGGATCTGCACGACGTGATGGGGCGCAACCTGGCCGTCATCGC
Organism: Streptomyces sp. NPDC002888; assembly: GCF_042888465.1. NCBI lineage: Bacteria > Bacillati > Actinomycetota > Actinomycetes > Kitasatosporales > Streptomycetaceae > Streptomyces > Streptomyces sp. NPDC002888. The sequence continues at coordinate 75,969 of NZ_JBIAPU010000040.1, forward strand.
CTTGAAGAGCGAGCTGTCCGTGCAGCTGGCGCGCCGTGGTCGCCCCGAGGCGGTGGAGCAGATGATCGAGGTGCAGCGGATCGCGCAGGAGTCCCAGCGGGAGGTGCGGGACGTCGTACGGGGATACCGGGACGCCGATCTGGGCGTCGAACTCGCCGGTGCGCAGGGTGTGTTGACGGCGGCCGGGATCAGCTGCGAGGTGACCGGGGAGGCGGTGGGGCTGCCGGGCGAGGTGCAGTCGGCGCTCGCCTGGGTGGTGCGGGAGGCGACGACCAACGTGCTGCGGCACGGGGACGCCGGTCGGTGTTCGGTGGGGCTACAGGTGACGGAGGGGCACGTGGTGCTGACGGTGGAGAACGATGGAGTGGCTGGGGTAGCCGGGGTGGCTGGGGTGACTGGGGTGGCCGGGGTGGCCGCCTCGCCCGGTGGGGGTGGTGGCTCGGGGCTCGCGGGGCTGCGGGAACGGCTCGCGGCGGTGGACGGGACGCTGGTGGCGGGCCCGACGGACACCGGGGTGTTCCGGCTGGTGGCGGAAGTGCCGTTGGCGTCGGCGGAGGTGGCCTCGTGACCGTGCGGGTGCTGCTCGCCGACGACGAGCACCTCATCCGGGGCGCACTGGCCGCGCTGCTGTCCCTGGAGGACGACCTGGTGATCGTCGCGGAAGCGGCCACCGGCCCGGAGGCCCTGGCGATGGCGCGGGCGCACGCACCCGACGTCGCCGTCCTCGATCTGCAGATGCCGGGCGCCGACGGTGTGAAGGTCGCCACATCCCTACGGGCGGAACTGCCCGCCTGCCAGGCGCTCATCGTCACCAGTCACGGCCGGCCCGGGCACCTGAAGCGGGCGCTTGCCGCGGGTGTGCGCGGGTTCGTCCCCAAGACCGTCAGCGCGCAGCGGCTCGCCGAGATCATCCGCACGGTCCACGCGGGAAACCGTTATGTCGACCCCGAGTTGGCCGCCGACGCGATCTCCGCCGGTGACTCCCCGCTGACCGCCCGTGAGGCCGAGGTGCTGGAGCTCGCGGCCGACGGGGCGCCCGTCGCGGAGATCGCGGAGCGGGCCGCGCTGTCCCAGGGGACCGTGCGCAACTACCTCTCCTCGGCCGTCTCCAAGCTGGGGGCGGAGAACCGGCACGCTGCGGTGCGACTCGCCCGAGAGCGAGGTTGGGTATAGTTGCTCTCGCGCCACGGCGCAACGCGGACGTAGCTCAGTTGGTAGAGCGCAACCTTGCCAAGGTTGAGGTCGCGAGTTCGAGCCTCGTCGTCCGCTCTGAATCGGCCCCCCGGCTTCTGCCGGGGGGCTTCTTCGTGTCCTACGACCAGCTCGTGCCCGTCAGCCGCTCGTACGCCTCCACGTACTTGGCTCGGGTGGCCTCGACGACCCGCTCGGGCAGCGGCGGCGGGGGCTGCTCGCTCTTGCGGTCCCAGCCGGACTCCGCCGAGGTCAGCCAGTCCCGCACGAACTGCTTGTCGTACGACGGCTGCGCGCGGCCCGGCTGCCACTGGTCGGCCGGCCAGAAGCGCGAGGAGTCGGGGGTGAGAACCTCGTCGCCGATGACGAGGGTCTCCCCGTCGAAGCCGAACTCGAACTTCGTGTCCGCGAGGATGATTCCCCGTGCGCGGGCGATGTCGCGGGCCCGGGCGTAGATGGCGAGGGTCGCCTGGCGCAGCTGGGCGGCGGTGTCTGCGCCGACCTGGCGGGCGACCTCCTCGTAGGAGACGTTCTCGTCGTGCTCGCCGACGGCAGCCTTGGTGGCCGGGGTGAAGATCGGGGCGGGCAGCTCGGAGCCGTCGACGAGGCCCTCGGGGAGGGCGAGGCCGCAGACGGTGCGGGACTCGTCGTACTCGAGCAGGCCCGAGCCGGTGAGGTAGCCGCGGGCCACGCACTCCACGGGGGCCATCTGCAGGGACTTGCAGACGAGGGCGCGGCCGGCCCAGTCCGCGGGGGCGTCGGCGGGCAGCTCGGTGCTCAGGACGTGGTTGGGGACCAGGTCGGCGAACTGGTCGAACCACCACAGGGAGAGCTGAGTGAGGACGCGGCCCTTGTCGGGGATCTCGGTCGGCAGCACCCAGTCGAAGGCGGAGATGCGGTCGCTGGCGACCATCACGAGGTCGCCCGCCTCGTTCTGGTACAGGTCGCGCACCTTGCCGGTGTGCAGATGCACCAGACCCGGAACCTGGAGCGGCTCGGGCTTTTCAACGAATCCGGACACGGTTCCTCCCCGTGGTTCTGTCCAAGTACGTCGATTCTCCCGTACCGGGGCGGCTGCTCGAGGACAGGGGGTCAGTCGCGTTTGCAGATGCGGTCCAGGAGGTTTGCTGTGGCGCGCTGGACGCGTGGGTCCACGTGGCCCGGGCGGTCCAGGGCCGGGGACCAGGCGAAGGTTCCGGCCGCGAACACCAGGGCGCCGGAGGGGGCGCGGTAGAGGGAGGTCTCCTGGTGGCGCAGGACTCCGTCGCCGTCGGTGTACGGGGAGTGGGCCAGCAGGACGCGTTCCTCATGCGCGGGGAGCGGGGCGCGCGGGAAGTAGCGGTCGGCCTCGCCTGCGACCAGGCCCGCGATCTCGTCACCCTCGTGCGCGCCGGTCGCCTCCCACAGCCAGTGGCCGGCGTTGCGCACGATCAGCGGGTGGGGCTCGGGGACACGGCCCGCGTACTGGATGCCCACGAGTTGCTGCTCGGGGCGGTCGATCTCCCGCCAGAGGAGCGGCTTGCCCGGGCCCTTGCGTTTGCGGCAGGTGAGTAAGCGGTCGGGGACACCGGACGGCGAGGGCCCGAGCTCCACCTGCCAGTACATGGTGTTCGCGGAGAGGAAGACCAGCGACGTGCCGTTCTCCACGGCGAGCTCCGCGGTCCGGCGCATGGCGTTCGACCAGTACTCGTCGTGGCCGGGAAAGACCAGGCCGCGGTAGCGGGTGGCGTCGACGCGGCCGGCGTGCAGGTCACGGGCGTCGGCGTAGGCGAGGTCGTAGCCGTAGCGCTCGGCCCAGCGGATGAAGTCGTAGGCGTGGCCGACGTGCAGCGGGAGGCCGGCGCCCGCGTACGGGCGGTCGAAGGAGACCGTGGTCGCGGCGTCGGCCTCGCCGAGGAGGCGGCCGTTCTCGTCCCAGGCGTGGTAGAGGCTGGCCCCGATGCGGCCGTCCTCCGGGTAGAGGTTGTAGGCCTGCCAGGTGATGTCGGGCAACAGCAGGAGCAGGTCGGCCGGGCGGTTGTCGCGGACCGTGAACGGGATGTGGGAGCGGTAGCCGTCGGCGGTGGTGAGCACGGCGACGTACGCGCCGAGGCTCCAGTACGAGGGAATCTGCATCCGCCAGGACAGCCACCAGTGGTGGCAGGAGACCGTGCGGTCGGCGGTCAGCGGCGGGAGCTGCACGATGCCGGACAGGCGCGGGCTGGTGGTGATCTTTGCCGCGCCGTCGCCGTCGTAGTGACCGATGCGGTAGATGTCGACGCTGAATTCCTGGGGCGGGTCGACGGTGACGTGGAAGTCGATGGCCTCGCCGGGAGCCACCCCGCCGGTGGAGGCGAAGCCCTTGATCTGGCGGCGGACGTCGTCGGCCGAGCGGGGGCCTCCCGTGGCGGCGCGCGGGGCCGGGATCCTGGGGGCTGCGGGCGACTGGTCCGGAGTCGGCTCGACGTACCAGGGGACGACCTGGCCGGTGTCGCCGAAGTACGTCTCGGTGCCGCGCAGCCAGGGGACGGGACCCTGGCCGAAGGGGTCCGTCACGGCGTGCGCCAGGGCCCCCGACTCCCAGCGGCGGATCTGCTGCGCCCCCATGGTGCTCCCCTCCCTCGTGCCCCCGTGTGTCTCGTGCCCATGCGTCGTGCGTGCGCTGCGCACGCCTCGCACGTGTCTGGCGTGCGGCTTTCGTGTGCATGTGCGTGCGTGGCCTATGTCGTAAGCCCTTGCCATGTGCGCGATCGGTCCCAGCACATCACATAACGCACGCATGCTGTCACTATTCGTTGCGAATTGACCGAAAGTGGAATCGGGGGGTCCGGTCAGGGGGCGGTCGCACGAGGCCGTTGCCCAAGGCCGTTGCACGAGGCCGTTACACGAGCCGTACCGGCTTCTCCGGGCGTATGCCCAGTTCGACCATCCAGGCCCGCAGCGGGGTCGGGTCGCCGTCCTCTATCAGGCTGAGGACCCGGGGGGCCAGGTCGGTGGTTCTCTCGCCGTTGACCAGGAGGGAGGGGCCATCGAGCCAGTCCAGGCCAGGGGTGGCGCCGGCGGTGTCCATCGCGGCGCAGCAGACCATCGCCGTGACGTGGTCGGCCAGGAGCTCGCGGGGGGTGCGTGGGGGCTGGAGCGGGAAGAGGGGGAGCGTCCCGTCGTCCCAGAGAGCGGTTTCGGGGCTGCCCTGGCCGGGGGCGGGCGGGACGGCTTCCTGTGGGGCGGAGGCGGATTCCTCGCGGGCGATCTCGGCGGTGAGACGGGCGGCGAGGGCTGCGCTGCGGGGGTTGGGCGGGGGCGGGTCGTCTTCGGGGGCCTCGGTGAGGGTGCGGGTGGAGACGGGGGTGGGGGTGGGGGGCAGCGTGGTGGTGGGGTCGCTGTGGGGCTCGGTGGGTGCGGCGGGCTCGCTGTGCGGCTCGGTGGGTGCGGCGGGCTCGCCGTGGAGCTCAGCAGGCCCGGCGGGCTCGCCGTGGAGCTCGGCAGGCCCTGCGGGCTCGCCGTGCGGCTCCGGAGGATGGGTGGAGCCCGTGAGGTGGTCCAGGACTCGGGAGAGGGTGGGGCCGTCGGTGTCCGAGGTCGAGTGCTGCGGGACCGTAGGGTCCGGGCTCGTCGGGCCCGGGGTCGTGGGGTCCTGGTAGCGGCGGACGCCGAGGTTGTCGAGGACGCGGTGGAGGCGGGCGGCGTCGGTGCGCCACTTGCGGTCGACGACCTCCTCCGGATATTCCTGCCAGTCGACCGGGGACCAGTCGGGGCCGGTCTCGGCGGGCCCGCCGTGGAAGAGACGGGCGGCCAGGAGCGAGGCGGCCTCGTCGATCGCGCCGGGCTCTTCGAGCAGGTCGCAGGCGGGGCGCTCGCCCAGCCGGGAGGCGAATCCCTCGGCCAGCCGGTCGCGGCGGGACAGCTCGGTCAGCGCGGCCACGACGCCCGCGTCCAGCCGGGAGGGCCAGCGGCCCATCCGCCAGGCGGGCAGCGCGACGCGTGTGAGCAGCCGGTCCCAGCCCGCGTAGGCCAGGCCCACCTGCTCCTGGGCGACGATCCGCAGCCCGTAATCCACAGCCTGTGCACGCTCGGCGGCCGCGACGGCCACACCCCGCTCCATCTCGGCCGCGTGCACTCGGCAGCTGCGCAGCAACAGGCGGGCCACCCAGCCGATGCCCGCGCATCCCGAGCGGAACAGGGGGCAACGGCCCTGCGTCGAGGCCACGGCCACCGCCGCGTCCAGGCCCCGTACGAAGCGGCGCGCGGCGGCTATGTCCGGGTGCGCCGACGGTCCCGTACCGGCGACGACCGGGGCGAGGACGGCACGCAGCTCGCCGACGCGCATCCACCACAGGAAGGGTGAGCCGATGACGAGGACGGGCGCCGCCACCGTACGGCGGTGGGAGTGGCGCCCCGCGGCCACCTCGTCGCGATGCTCGGGCGGGGGTGGGCCATGGGCGCGGTGGGTGCGGTCCTCCAGCCAGCTGTCGCAGTCCGGGGTGAGCGCCACGGCGGACGGGGCGGGCACGTCGAGGCGGTCGGCGAGGTCGCGCACCAGCCGGTAGAGATCGGGGGCCGCCTGTTCCGCGATCGGCACCGTGGGGCTCACGGCGGGGCGGGAGCGGGCGACGACCAGGGCGATGACACCGGCCGCGACCAGCACGACGACCGCCACCACGGACACCGCCCAGCGGGCGACGTCCCAGCCCGGGCCCACGAGGTGGCCTGTGGAACCGCCGGCGAGCAGGATCACGGCGGCGGCCGCGGGCAGCAGGGCTACGGCCAGCGCGTGGCTGCGGATGCGCAGCACGGCGAGGGCCCGGGCGCGCGCTGCCTGTGCCCCCGCTTCCATCCCGATGCCGGTCACGACCCGACCTCACCCCCCTGCCGTCCTGGCGCTTTCCCTGGCGCTTTCCTGGCGTTGCTCACTCCCCCACTGTGGCACCCACGACTGACATCGCAATGCCGGTGGGCCAAGTGCCGGAATGCTTGCGCCGCACCCTAGTTGGGGCTCCGCCCCACGTCAGCCGTATGGGATAGCGGTCACTCGATGGAATGGCTTTGGGGAGAGCTGGATGACGCTGGGCAAGGATCAGGCCCCGAATCCAGAGACGGATTCGGGGCCTGTCGGGTTCATCGGGGCGGCGGCCCTATTGAGCTCCCGCCGCCTTCGCCGCGATGTCCGTACGGTGTTGGGAGCCGTCCAGGCGGATGCGCGCGACGGCGCGGTACGCCCGTTCGCGGGCCTGGGTGAGGTTCTCGCCGTTCGCCGTCACGGAGAGGACGCGGCCGCCGGCACTGACGACGGCGTCACCGTCGCGCTTGGTCCCGGCGTGCAGGACGTACGCGTGCGGGGCGTCCTCGGCGGCCACCTCGTCGAGGCCGGTGATCGGATCGCCGGTGCGCGGCGTGGCGGGGTAGTTGTGCGAGGCGACGACGACGGTGACGGCCGCGTCGTCGCTCCAGCGCAGGGGCTCCAGGTGGGCGAGCGTGCCGGTGGCGGCCGCCATCAGGAGACCGGCGAGCGGGGTGCGGAGGCGGGCCAGGACGACCTGGGTCTCCGGGTCGCCGAAGCGGGCGTTGAACTCGATGACGCGGACGCCTCGGCTGGTGATCGCTAGGCCGGCGTAGAGCAGGCCGGAGAAGGGGGTGCCGCGGCGGCGCATCTCGTCGACGGTCGGCTGCAGGACGGTCTCCAGGACCTCCTCGACCAGCTTCGGGTCGGCCCAGGGCAGCGGCGAGTACGCACCCATGCCACCCGTGTTCGGGCCCTCGTCGCCGTCGAGGGCCCGCTTGAAGTCCTGGGCGGGCTGGAGCGGGACGACCGTCTCGCCGTCGGTGACGGCGAAGAGGCTGACCTCGGGTCCGTCGAGGAACTCCTCGATGACGACCCGCTCGCAGGCGGCGGCGTGGGCCGCGGCGGCGTCGAGGTCGTCGGTGACGACGACGCCCTTGCCGGCCGCGAGACCGTCGTCCTTGACGACGTACGGAGCGCCGAAGGCGTCGAGGGCCTCGGCAGCCTCCTCCGGCGTCGTACAGACATAGGAGCGGGCCGTGGGAACGCCGGCCCCGGCCATCACGTCCTTGGCGAACGCCTTGGAGCCCTCGAGCTGCGCGGCCTCCCCGGACGGCCCGAAGACCGGAATGCCCGCCTCGCGCACGGCGTCGGCGACCCCGGCGACGAGGGGTGCCTCCGGGCCTACGACGACGAGGTCGGCACCGAGCTGCGTGGCGAGCTCGGACACGGCGTTGCCGTCGAGGGCGTCGACCTTGTGCAGCTCGGCGACCTCGGCGATGCCGGCGTTGCCGGGGGCGCAGTGCAGCGCGGTCACGGCGGGGTCGAGGGACAGGGAACGGCACAGGGCGTGTTCGCGGGCGCCGCTGCCGATGACGAGGACCTTCACGGGGGTCAGCCTAACGGCAGGGCAGGGGTGGGTTTGTGCGGGCTTCCGAAGGGGCGGGGGTAGGGGGATTGTGGGTTTCTCCAAAGGGGGCGAGGAGTCGTGGGGGCGGGGCGGGGCAAATGGGGGGTGGGTGTGGGGTGTTGGGGCGGGAGCGGGTGCGGGGGTGGAGGCGGGGTGTTGTGGCCGTCGGCCCTTCGCTGCCGTCGGCTACTCGTTCGTGAACTCCTCCACCACCGTCGCCCCCAGCTCCCGCACGATCAGGTCGTACCCGGAGAGGGCCGACTCGTTCAGGTCGGGGTCGTCGTCCTCGGGGATGTCGTCCTCGATGGAGACGTGAGGCGGCGGCTCGGGCGCGGCGGATGGGCGGGGTGCCGGAGCGGCGCCGGAGGTGGAGGCGTGAGTCGGCGCGGAGGCCGATGAGGTTGAGGCGGCGGACGCGGACTGGGCCGACGCCGGGCGCGGGGCGGCCGTACCGCCGCCGCCCGTACCGCCGTAGCCACCGCCCGAACCGCCGTAGCCACCGCCCGAACCGCCGTAGCCACCGCCGCCCGAACCGCCGTAGCTGCCCGAGGCGCCATGGCCTCCCTGACCACCCGCGCTGCCCTGGCCACCCGGGGCGCCGCCTCCGCCGTAGCCCCCGGTCGGCGGGGGTGCCGAGCCGCCCGAGGGGTCGACGATCGCCTCGATCTTCCAGTGGACGTTGAACTGCTCGGCCAGCGCCTGCCGCAGCACGTCCTCGCTGCCGCTGCCCGCGAAGTTGTCACGGGCGCCGGCGTTGACGAAGCCGATCTGGAGGGTCGTGCCGTCGAAGCCGGCGACCTGGGCGTTCTGGCTGAGCAGGATCCAGGTGAACCGGCGGCGGTTCTTCACCGCTTCCAGGATGTTCGGCCAGAGCATGCGCGGGTCGAGGCCGCCGGCAGGAGGTGCGTAGGCGGCGCCGGAGGCCGGAGCGGGCGCGGCCGACGGGGTTGCCGGGGGCGCGGCCGGGGCGGAGGAGGCCGGGGCGGGCGCAGCGGCAGGTCGGCCACCGCCGCCCGCGGGCGCCGCCGTGGGCCAGCCCCCGGGCCGCCGGCCGCTGCCCGCACCGGCGGCGGTGGGCCAGGCGCCGGGGGCGGGGGCAGGGGCGGACTGGGGCTGTCCGGAACCCGCACCGGGCGGGCCCTGATCCGCGGGAGCGGGGGCCGGGGCGGGGGCGGTGTCGTTATCGGTGTTCACCCCGCCGGAGGCGGAGGCGGGAGTCTGCACGGGAGCGGGAGCCGGATCGGCAGCCGAAGGCTGGGGCGCAGGTGCGGGAGCCGAAGGCTGTGGCGCCGCCCCAGTCCCCTGCGCACCAGGCGCCGAGGCCGGCGGCCCCGAAGCACGCACCGCGGCCCGTGCGGCAGCCGCGCCACCTCCCGGCGGGATCGGCGCACCGGCGTCAGGCGCACCCCCCTGGGCTGCACCCCCCTGGGCGGCACCACCATGCCCAGCGCCACCATGCGCACCACCGCCAGGCACAGCACCGCCATGCACAGCACCGCCCTGAGCCGCCGCTCCCCCGTGCGTCTCGGGACCGGGCACGTACCCCATGGCAGGCATCGCGCCGCCGGCCGAGAAGTTGACGCCCCGCTCGAGCCGGTCGAGACGGGCCATGACGGACCGTTCGTCGCCGTAGGCCGCGGGCAGCATCACGCGGGCGCAGATCAGCTCGAGCTGGAGGCGGGGCGAGGTGGCTCCCCGCATCTCGGTCAGCCCCTCGTTGACGAGGTCGGCGGCGCGGCTCAGCTCGGCCGCACCGAAGACGCCGGCCTGGGCCTGCATGCGCTCCAGCACGTCGACCGGGGCGTCGATGAGTCCCTTCTCCAGCGCGTCCGGGACGGCGGCGATGATCACCAGGTCGCGCAGCCGCTCCAGCAGGTCGGCGACGAACCGCCGGGGGTCGTTGCCCCCCTCGATCACCCGGTCCACGACCTCGAAGGCGGCGGATCCGTCGCCGGTGGCGAAGGCCTCGACCACGGAGTCGAGCAGCGACCCGTCCGTGTAGCCGAGGAGGGACGTGGCCATGACGTACGTCACACCGTCCGCACCCGCACCCGCGAGGAGCTGGTCCATGACGGACATGGAGTCACGCACGGACCCGGCACCGGCCCGCACGACGAGCGGCAGCACGCCCTCCTCGACGGGGATGTCCTCCTTCTGACACACCTCGCCGAGGTAGTCCCGCAGGGTCCCGGGGGGCACGAGCCGGAACGGGTAGTGATGGGTCCGGGACCGAATGGTCCCGATGACCTTCTCCGGCTCGGTCGTGGCGAAGATGAACTTCAGATGCTCCGGCGGCTCCTCGACGACCTTGAGCAGCGCGTTGAAGCCGGCCGACGTGACCATGTGGGCCTCGTCGATGATGTAGATCTTGTAGCGGCTGCGGGCGGGCCCGAAGAATGCCTTTTCCCGCAGGTCACGGGCGTCGTCCACACCACCGTGCGAGGCGGCGTCGATCTCGATGACGTCGATGGAGCCGGGCCCGTTGCGCGCGAGGTCCTTGCAGGACTCGCACTCGCCGCACGGCGTCGGCGTGGGACCTTGCTCACAGTTCAGACAGCGGGCCAGGATCCGCGCGCTGGTCGTCTTGCCGCATCCACGCGGACCGCTGAACAGGTACGCGTGATTGACCCGGTTGTTCCGCAACGCCTGCTGCAGTGGGTCAGTGACATGCTCCTGCCCGATGACCTCGGCGAACGACTCCGGGCGATAACGGCGGTACAGCGCGAGAGACGACACGCCTACGAGGTTATAGGCGACCACTGACAAAGCGGGCCGCGCACGCAAGCGCCCCCCACGCACCCGCCAGAGCCAACCTACCCTTGCTGCCTTCCGGCCCTGGGGGAGTTCAGTCAGATAGCGCCGCGTGAGGGGCTGCCCAAACAGTACCCGATGCCGACGGCCAGGAACGAGTTCGCGAGCACTCCCCTCGGTCATGTAATGTTTCCGGCGGAGGATTCGCCTAGAGGCCTAGGGCGCACGCTTGGAAAGCGTGTTGGGGGCAACCCCTCACGAGTTCGAATCTCGTATCCTCCGCCAGTGCCTCACCGGGCACGATGTCGAAGGGCCCCACCGCTTGCGGTGGGGCCCTTCGTCGTGCGTGGTCTCAGTTGCGGTGATTGGACCGGGGCGGACCGTGGTGAACAGTGATCTGGTTCACCGTTCCTCGTCACCGTGGCACGGTCTGGGTGACCCGCCACAGTCGCCGTGGCAGACCGCCCTCCTCGAAGGCGTGGACCTCATCAAGGTTCCAGCCCTCGCCGAGCTGGTCAACCAAGTCGAGCCCCGGTCCACAGGGCGGGCCCGCCGCGAGCACGCCGGAAGCCATTGGGCGGTGGAGGCCGCATACGCGCGCCTGCCCTGCTCGCCCGCCAGCACACTCCCCCGCCGGGTACGTCTCCGTGCAGGAGGCGGCGCGGGAAAGCGGCCAGGTACGGCGACAGCCGTCACAGCCGGCGGCCGGTGACGTCCCCGCCGGGATCGTCGGCCAGCACAATCGCCGTGGTGATCCGTTTGCCCACGGGTTCGCGGTGGACCGGGAAGCTCTGGCCGACCGCCATGACGATCTCCAGCCCGTGCCGGCCAATCCGCAACGGGTCGGGCGCGAGGATCGCCGGCGGCGTCGGGTTGCTGTCTCACATGGTCACCTCCACCGAGCCGCCGCTGACTTCCAGCGTCAGCAGGCACGGGCCGGGTGCGTACTTGCGTGCGTTGCCGTCGGTGGTTCATCCGCGTTCAGGGGAGGGTGCTCCCCTCCGGGGTGCGCCGTGGGTCTCGTAACGCCCCGGTCGGCTCTCCGGCCGGGGGTTCAGTTGTGCAGGTGGGCGAGGAGAGTGATGTCGCTGTTCGACTCAGCAGCTTCCGGCTCGTGTTCCTGGAGGGCGCAGGGATGGCCAACCAGATCGCAGGCGACCTCACCCTCGACTGGGATGCCCTGTCCTGCGCCGACGACCCCGTGCGGCAGCTCGTGGTCTGGACCGCCGAACCAGGCACCCCCTCCCACAACGCCCCGCCCCTCCTCACCTCCTGGGTCGCGACCACCGACCGCCCCGCCCCTCCTCACCTCCTGGGTCGCGACCACCGACCGCTCCGCAGCCGACCGGTAGGACGTGACCACCCCGGTTTCAGCGGCGGTGTGGACAACGGACAGCTGCAAACCCTGTCCATAACACCGGCTGGACCCCTCGGCCGGAAGGACAGCGGGGGCAGATCGAGGGCGGCTCGCAGCTCGGGCTTGCATGTGGAAACCGATCAGTTTACGGTGGTGAAACTGATCGGTTTCTCGCTGTGAAGGCGAGTCTCGAACCCGAATCGACAGGAGCACCGATGACTGCCGCGCGCAACACCGAGGGGCAACCGACGGGTCCCAGGCTTCCGGCGAAGCTGGCCGCCCACCCGTCAGTACAGGCCGTACTCGCCCGGCGCGGGGCCGGTGACGTCGCGAGCCCGCCGGCGGTGATCGACGCGGCCTGGCTGCGCGAGCTGTGCCTGGCGGCCGGTGCGGACGACGCGGCCGCGGTCAGCCTGGACCACCCGGACCTGGTCGGCGAGCGGGAGCACGCACAGTCCGCGCTGCCCGGCACCCGCACCCTGATCGCGATGGCGGTCCGGATGAACCGCGACAACTGCCGCTCCCCGGCCCGCAGCGTGGCCAACCAGGAGTTCCACCAGACCGACGAACAAGCCAACCACGCCGCCCGCAGCGTCACCCAGGCGCTCCAGGACGCCGGTTACCGCGCGCTCAATCCCTCCGTCGGCTTCCCCCAGGAGATGGACCGCTTCCCCAGCGAGCGGATCTGGGTGGTGGCGCACAAGACGGTCGCGGTGGCCGCCGGGCTCGGCGTGATGGGCCTGCACCGCAACGTCATCCACCCGAAGTTCGGCAGCTTCGTCCTGCTCGTGACCGTCCTGGTGGACGCCGAGGTGAGCGAGTACGGGCAGGCGCTGGACTACAACCCCTGCATCGACTGCAAGTTGTGCATCGCCGCCTGCCCGGTCGGCGCCATCGCCAAGGACGGCGCCTTCGACGCGCTGGCCTGCACCACGCACAACTACCGCGAGTTCATGAGCGGGTTCACCGACTGGGCGCAGACCGTGGCCGACAGCGAGGACGCCGCCGACTACCGCTCCCGCGTCACCGACTCCGAGAGCGCCTCCATGTGGCAGAGCCTCAGCTCGCCGCCCGGCTACAAGTCCGGCTACTGCCTGGCCGTCTGCCCCGCCGGAGAGGACGTCCTGGGCCCGTACCTGGACGACCGCAAGACGTTCATGGACACCGTGCTGCGACCGCTCCAGGACAAGAAGGAAACCCTGTACGTCCTGCCGGGCTCCCACGCGCAGGAGTACGCCCGGCGCCGCTTCCCCCACAAGCCCGTCAAGGAAGTCACCGGCGGCTGGCAGCCCCCGGCGAAACGCTCCGCGTCCACCGACCGAGAGACACGTACGTCATGAGTGGCATTCACCCCTTCCGCGTCCTGCGCGCCAAGCCTCTGTGGATCGCGAACGGCGTCATCACGGGCGTACTCGCGCTGCTGTTCGCCGTGTTCTACGTCGGCGCCAACATCGATCCGGCCGATCACCTGACCAAGCTGCCCGTCGGCCTGGTCAACGCCGACAAGGGAGCCGCCGTCGGAGGCGAGCAGGTCAACCTCGGGGCTCGGATCACCGAGTCGATCAAGAAGTCGACCGCGAGCGGGGACAGGATCGACTGGAAGGTGATGGACGAGAAGGAGATGAAGGAGGAGCTCGGCAAGGGCAAGCTGTTCGGCGCGCTCGTCGTGCCCGCCGACTTCACCTCAGCCACCACCGCATTGACCGGCACCGCGCCCGACGGGCCCCCGGCCCGCCCGACACTGACGGTGCTGACCAACCAGTCCGCCGGCAGCATGGGCTCCGGCCTGGCCCGGACGGCGACGACCCAGGCGGCCGAGAACGCCTCGCTCCAAGTGGGCAAGGAGCTGACCGCCCAGATCGGGACCGCGCAGGCGAAGCTGCCCGCAGCGGCACGCGTCCTGCTCACCGACCCGGCCGCCGTCACGGTCGAGGACGGCCACCCCCTCGACGCGCACAGCGGCCTGGGCATGACGGCGTTCTACTACGCACTCACCCTCGTGGTCGTCGGCATGCTCTCCGCCAACGTCATCAGCGGCCAGGTCGACCACGCCCTCGGCTACACCCACAACGACATGGGCCCCCTGCGCCTGCACCGCCCGCTGATCCGAGCCACCCGGGTGCAGACCCTCACCATCAGCAGCACCCTCATGGCCGGACTGTCCCTGCTGATGGGAACCCTGGTCATGGCCGGCGCGGTCGGCATCATGGGCATGGACGCCTCCCACCTGCCCCTGCTGTGGCTGTACTCGGTGTGCGCCATCGCCGTCACCGGGATCGGCGCGCTCACTCTCCTCGCCGTCTTCGGCACGCCCGGCATGCTGGTGGTCACGCTGGTCTTCATCGGGATGGCGGTACCCACGGCCGGGGCCACCACCCCCATCGAGGCACTGCCCGGCTTCTACCGCTTCCTCGCCGAGTTCGAGCCCCTGCGGCAGATCACCGGCGGCATCCGCTCGATCCTCTACTACGACGCCCAGGGCGACGCGGGTCTGACCCGAGGCTGGGTCATGATGGCCGCCGGCCTCGTGGCGGCCGCACTGTTCGGCTTCGGCGTGCTGGGGTGGTACGACCGCAAGGGGCTGCATCGCATCCCGGTGGAGACGACGCCCGAGAAGACCGCGTTCCCGGCCTAGCGGAGGGCGCCCCCACACCCCAGGACGGGGCCATTACTCGGAGTGGCCCCGATGTGTGCGCGTCGCCGGGGACGACAGGCGCGCCCACCCCCCAGGGGGGGGGGGGGGGGGGGGGGGGGGCGCCCCGCCGGGGCCGGGCCCCCCCCCCCCCCCCCCGCGCCCCCCTCGACGGGCCCGAGGAGCCCGGTCGGCCTGACCGGCCTGACTGGCCCGAGCA